>CAUEUD010000248.1 GCA_959020865.1 Eubacterium limosum
ATTAGTCAACAGCGTGTTAAAAATCAGTTTTTGCGTTTACAGACCGTGGATAAGAGACCCGGGGATAGAACCCATCGCGGGCGCCAAAACAACAGCCACAGGCTACTCCTTTCCCAGCGGCCATTCAACAAAAGCCACCTGCTATTACGGATCACTGGCCTTGTACTTCAGGAAATACCGTTTTGTTGTCGTGTTTTTGTTCAGCGTTATCTTTTTAGTCATGCTGTCCCGGAATTTTCTGGGTGTTCATACGCCGCAGGATGTATTGATAGGATTTGGCAGTGCATTTCTGGTCATCCTGCTTATGGGTTATGTATTAAATGATTACCTGGAAAAAAAACCGGAGAAAGATATCTGGGTAGTGGCGGCCATGCTAATCTGCGGCATCTTGATCATTATCTACGCAATGACAAAAAGCTATCCGCAGAACTGGGTGGACGGCACACTTCTGGTAGACCCGGCTAAGATGATCACCGACGTTTTCGGCAATGTGGGATTTGGGTTTGGCGGCGCGATTGGATGGATCGTGGAGAGAAGGAAAATTAAGTTTTCAGTCGAGGGGACACTCTATTTTAAAATCAGACGTTACCTCATCGGCGCGGCAGTCATCACCGTACTGCACTATATTCTCAGGAATGTGTTCAACCTGTTTTTAGACGCCTACGCCGCGGCCTTTATCTATAATTTCCTGATTCCATTTTTTATTCTGGCAATTTATCCGGCGCTTTTTAAAAAATTTGAAACAAAATGTTCATGAATGAACAGGAAGGGAGAAAACCATGAAAACCTTATACCGAGTGATCAGTGTCATCACACTCGCTTTGCTGCTGCTGCTGTTTGTGGGGGCGTCGACCCTTGCAAGGGATTTTGACATCACCTATATAAAAGACCTGATCCCCACACAGCTGACCTTTGACAAGCGAACCATAAACGACGGCGAGCAGATAACAGCGACTTTGGCGCTCGACAATCCAACAGAGGCGGGACTTTACAACGTAACGCTGAAGACGACCCTCCCCGAAGGCCTGCACGCGAGCGCTGCCGAAAAAACCTATAGCCACATCGCAGGCGGTCAGAAAATCAATTACAGCTTTAAAATAAGCAACGGAGAGGTCAGCAAAGCAGCACTCCTGACCGCAAAAAAAGGCGCGAACCCCCAGACAGGATACCAGGGACCCCACGCCATATTCGCCGTGTTGATGCTGACCATCTTAATTCTGGGCGTTATCTTTTTTAAAGGAAATACCCGGCGTAAACAAAAGATGATGTCAATCATACTCTGCCTGAGCATCGGAACACAGCTGGGGCTCGCGGCCCTTCCAAGAGAAGCCCTGGCCGCCGGTGAGGAAGCCGCATCAGAGGATTCTGAGCTACCCACAGCACTCGAGAATATCACCTACGATGTAACCAAGCAGCTAGTGGTAAACGGGGAAGAACAGAACGTGACCACCACGGTCTCCATCGAAAAGATCGAGCCCCTTACCGTGACCACCGCCAGCCATGAACCCATGACGACAGAAACAGAAGTCGCCGCAAACGCCAGGTTCTTTAATGTGGTTGTGACCAGTGAGGAGGACGCCTTTTCAGATTCAATCACAGCCGCTGATATTAGACGGGCCAATGCCTTTCATGGGGTGGACATTGATGAAATCAATTTGCTGGATGAGCATACAATCCATCTTAAAATGTCGGGAGAACTGGACCACAGCGACGAAAGCTGCGGCGTTCTTTATTTCGACAAGGACAGCTTTAAGCAGGAAGGCGATAAAGTCGGCGTCCTTGTGGTTGACGTCATGAAGCCGCTGCCGTATTTTGCTGAGGGAACGGATAACGTCACGGTCAACGATGACGGTACCGCCGACATAAAATTCTGCATCGATACCGCTGAGTTTGCAGACACTGTCGACACCGCCCATTTCACATTTGACAATACAGCAGTCCAGCCCGTGGCCCTGACCGTTCCATCCACCGAAGCCAGAAAGGATGGTGTTTTAAAGGTGGCGGTGAACGGCACCGCTGATAAAGCCGAAATTCTGAGTGCGCTCGACGGCGTCACCATGACCATCGACAGCGCAGGGCTCAACTGCAGCAGCCTGGAGCTGGAGCTGGCACTGGCGGAAGAGCGGATTACAGCAGAGCTGACGCTTGATACCGTTACCGCAGATCCACAGTCCCCTACTAAGGCAGCCGCCTCCTTCACTGGTTCGGTAAGCTCCCTAAACGGCCGTGTGGATTTAACACCAGGCTCTGTCAGTCTCATGGGTGATACACTGACTGACGCCGTTATCTCGCCAATTACCATCGAGAGCGGGACCGACGGCACCTTTGCCTTTACTGTAACCCTTGATAGCCCCGAGCTGCAAAAATGGTATGAGGAGGAAGGCGAGGAAGGGCTGAGAGCTTTCTTTGCCCATTGGGCGAGCAATGAAAAAATTGCGTTGGCAGAAGGCAGTCTCATGAACGCATATGAAGTGCCTGTTGCCGCTTCCAGCTATGATATCATTGTTTATGACAACATGTCCGCTGAGAATGGTGTAGCACTAGTCAATGATATTATGATAAAAATTTTTAATATTCTCAATTCGTATGATAAGGATGCTCCGTTTGCAGGAGTAGCAGGCATCTTAGGACTTGGTGGGATGGCCCTTTCGGAAGATAAAGAATCAATGGCTGAAATAAGCGAGAGTATTGCCATGCTTAATGAGACAGCATTGGAGATTAACAGAAGGACAACCGAAATTCAAAATGAAGTGAACTATTTAGTTGACGCTTCATTGGAATCAAAAATCAGTAAATTTCAGGACAGCGCCCGTTCCATTAACTTCCGTGCGGGTCTTTTATCCAGCAAGAACAATGACATTCTGGCTCAGCTGACGGAAGTTGAATCGGTCGATTCACCGGAGTATGCAGACCTTATTGCCCAACTGAACACGATTTTAGGCAGTACGGCCAGCGGCGCACAGAATTTTGTCTATGATACCTATACCTATGGACAGTATATGCTTGGCGAGGGTGTAGTAGGCAGTACACTTGACGATTATAACACCCTGTACAGCCGACGGTATAACTGGGAATCACAGACAACAAACGCCAAGGCAGAATACTGGGCGGGCAATTATCAGCTTTATATTAAAGCCTATATGATCAGCATGTGCTATATGAACAACAACAATACAGACAACATGTATGATGCGCAAATTGAGGAAATGAAAGATCAGTTTAAAAGCATGGAGAGCAAGTGGAGTACATTCCAAAAAAAATTAAAGCTCCCACAGGGAAAAGACAAGAATTTAGTGGATAACCAGTTTTATACGGTAAAAACAGCCAACACAATAACCCTTAACAATTTAGACGAGGTGAAAGAAATTTTGGGTGAAACCTACAGAGGAAGTTTTAATATGTCAGTCAGTACACTTTTTTCACAATTGAAAAAAAACAGGAAAATTGAGTCCTACATGGAGGACAACAAAAATATTATAACGGTCGATACACTCAATAAGATGAAAAACCGGCTGCAGGCAAGTGGCCAGACAAGCTTGTATGATGAAATGACAGCAGTCGGAATTGTTCTGCCGTCAAAATATCTTTATATTGGAAATGAGAGCCTTAGTGTCGAGAAACGGCTTTGGATTATGTCAATCCTTACTTTTTCGATCGGCGCATCCGGAACAGGATGTTTCCGTGGTGATTTGTATAATTTGGATACCAACACATTAGAAAAAAATGAAGGGCTTGTCAATTTCACATTTACGACAGGCGGTGATTTTTTCGAGTATAATCTGGATTCATATAAAAGCGTAAGCGATAAAACACCATTCGTGTTTAAGAAAACAGAACAGTAATAAGCATTAAATAAAAAAGCATGGCGCGTTGTTCCTTACAATGCGCCATGTTTTTTTCAGGTCGTGCAGACAGCAGCCTTCCACCCTCTCAAAAGCCATTTGTGCGGTCAAATGCGTCATTTGTACGGCGGAGTAGATTTTTGAATGAAAACATATTATACTAAAACGAATCATGCCGAATCATGCAATACGCGTGTTAAAATAGAGGAAGGTAAAGGAGTAGTGAAACAACATGAGTACTATTAGAATCAAGATAACCCTGGCCGGGAATATCGAAAACACCCTGACCAGCGGCGGCCAGAAAGCCGGCCTCAATGTGCCCGAGGGCGCCAGCCTCACCATCAAAAGTGACAGCCCGAACCCTGGAAGGCTCACCGCAAGGTGTAAGACCACTGCCGACGCCGCCGAGACTGCCGGGATCGGTGGCAGCAACAAAGAGAGCAGCGACGAAGTGACCATGGAGAGCCGTGTTGTGGAGGCCTGCTGTGAGGTGCTGGCAGGGACTTCGATCAGTGGTTATTATGCCGGCGGCTTCGGCATCGGTACCCCGGAGTACGCAGACGCAGTGAAGGGGTAAACTAAAAGAAGGCATCGCTGATTTTGACAGCGGTGCCTTTCTGCGTGCATAGAGGATTAAGGTGTAATGGTCATTAAAATGCCAGTATAGAGCCAGCTGCTCCCTGCGATGGGGTCTCCGACAGTAAAGATCTGATCAGGCTTTTCTTCACCGTTCATGGGATCGTAAACTGTACAGGGACAGGGATCCTTTTGCTCCTGTTTTTTTATAAGGATATAGTGGAGGAGCATATCGCAGGCAATTAGATCAAAGGTGTTGCTTGTAATGCTGATGGTGTACTGCCCTGGCTGCAGGGTCTTTAGCGGGTCTTCGCAGGTAAAATTGAACAGGGTCTTTGGTCCGTGGGTATTAACAGATCGGATGAGCGCAATAAACGGCGGATCGACAGGCATGAGACAGGTTGGTTTAAGCCCGCATTTTCTGAGATAATCGGCCATTTTGATGGGTGAGCAGTAATCGGCGGTCATCACGCCGCTAAGGGGATAGCTGAACTCGTGAATGCTGTCCCCAAATTTAGTTTGATTGTGGATTTTGTTTGCATACGCAATGGCGTCATCAGGATTTTCAAACGGACAAGTGTCGTGTTCAAGCTCCCACAGCAGATAGGCAATGGAAAAG
>CAUEUD010000249.1 GCA_959020865.1 Eubacterium limosum
TGGTGCGGATGAAGGGAGTCGAACCCCCACATCATTAGATACTAGATCCTAAGTCTAGCGCGTCTGCCAATTCCGCCACATCCGCACAATGCAGCGTTACTCAGACGAGCAAAGCATCTGTATGTAACGTGCTCAATTATAATAACAAATGACGCCACCAGTGTCAAGATTTTTTTAACCTTTTTCTGCTGATTTTTTACATTCAGGCGTATAAGTTCAGGCGCTCTCCCCTTACAAATCCCATCAAGGTTACTCCATGCTTTCTGGCCAGCTGAACACTTCCATTTGTGGGCGCAGAAATGGATAAAACACAGCGGATACCATTTTGGATAATCCAGGTCATTACCTCGCTTGGAATCCTGCCAGTTGTTAAAAGCATTTTGTTTTCAGGGGTGATCCGGTTCAGCAAAATACCGCCAAACAGCTTATTATAGGTATTGTAACGGCTGACGTCATCGTAAAACAGCACGGCCTCACCTTTTTCGTAGAGCCCAATGCTATGCACTCCGCCAGTTTTTACAAAAAGCTCCGACTTCTGGCTGAAGCCTTCCATCATTTCAAAAAGGCCTTTTTCGGTCAACCCGTATCGTTTCAATACTGTTTGAAAATCCGCCTCAAAAGGGTAGGCCTGTTTTTCTTCATTCCTTGTGAGAATACTCTCCTCAGACAGTTCGAAAAAATCTTTTAATTTTGATGTCCTCTCATGGCTGTCAATATAAACAGCCGCGCCTGTCTTAACAGTACTTCGCTCAATTTCTATTTTATTTACCTGCTGAATATCCTTTATAAGGCCTTTCAGATAAAAAAAGCCGACGCCCAGCTCTTTTAGATCTTGTGGCGTACTCATCAATGAGATCATTTTCTGTCCATTAAGGTACAAGGTGACCGGATACTCCTCAACCATTGGGTCAAAGATCCTTTTGGCGCCTCTCGGCGTGATCTTTACAATTTCTTCCAGCTTCACTGACATCGCCAACTCCTTTTAAGTGCTTTGTTAAATCGCCAGGGGTGTTTAAATTACAAAAAAGGCTCCAATCCGGGGTGTAAGCCCGGGCATCCTTCTCTGCTATATAATAAATATTTTCCCGGCTTAAGTAATGAAAAACGCTCTTTCTTCCACTTTTTAAAAAATGCTCTGCTGATGGCAGCAAGTCTCTTGAATAAAAAGCATTGAAGGGCTCAATCCACTCTTTATAACGTGTGACACAGCCTTTTTTATCAGGATTTTCTTCTAAAATTGTCATCATATGCCGAATAAAAGCCAAATCGTAATTAGGCAAATCACAGGCTGTAACATAAACATAGTCTGACTGGCTGTAAAGCAAGGCGGTATAGATTCCTGTCAGGGATGCTGAGATATCCAAAATATCCGGATATACCCCTGTAATGCCATGAATACCGACAATCTCATCCTCACTGCAGCCGACAATGATTATTTCATCAAACAAAGCGGCCAGCTGGTCAATAATGGATTGCAGCAGGGCTTTACCTGAAATAACCAGGTTTTTTTTATCCTTTCCCATTCTGGTGCTTTTTCCACCAACCAGGATGGCAGCTGTTTTATACTTTTTCATTGTCTTTCTCCCAGAATATGAAAACACTCCCTCCACCACCAGCCATGATGAAGGGAGTCCACATTTATTTTGCTTCTTCTAAAAAGACTTTACAAACCTTAAAGGGTGGAATCTTAGCGATCGGATCGACCTTACCACCAGTCAGACAATTGGCACCTTTGTCACCATAATGGAATGGCATAAACAGGGTGTTTTCCTGAATTCCTTTATTGTAGACTGCTTTTGCAGTTACAGAGCCTCTTGGTGATGTTACCTGAATAAACTGGCCTTCTGAAAATCCGTTTTCTTCAGCTGTTTTGGGATTAATTTCGAAGAAAGGATCTCCTACGATCTCCTGTATCCCCGCTGTTCTCTTAGTCATCGTACGGGTATGATAATGCTGCAGAATACGTCCAGTCATCAGAATCATCGGATAGGTTTCATCCGGCTGATCTTCCGGCGCAATGTAGTGCGCAACATTGAACATGCCCTTTCCGCGCGTAAACTGGCCTTTATGCAGGAATTTAGTACCTTCTGATTCTTTGTCAGGGCATGGCCACTGAATGCGGTCGCCGCGTTCCAGACGCTCGTGTGACACACCAGCATAGCTCGGGGTGACCGATGCGATTTCATCCATAATTTCGGCTGAGCTGTTAAAATTAAAGCCTTCAGAGCCCATACGCTGTGCAAGCTCACAGATGATACGCCAGTCCTCTTTTGCCACGCCAGGCGCCTTCACGGCTTTTCTAAGCAGCTGTATCCGGCGTTCGGTATTGGTGAATGTGCCGTCTTTTTCGGCATAAACCATTGCTGGCAGAACAACATCCGCATATTCTGACGTTTCAGTCAGGAAAATATCCTGGAGTACGATAAAGTTTGCCTTCTCAAAAGCTTCCTTAACATGATTTGTGTTGGGATCAGAAACCAGCGGATTCTCACCCATAATATATAAAAACTTCACGATGTTTTTATCCACATCGTCAACAATTTCCGTAATCGTATGGCCTGCATTTGTCGGCAGCTCTGTTCCCCAGGCCTGCTCAAATTTGGCAAGAACATCTGGGTTATTCGTCTTCTGATAGCCCGTAAAATCACCTGGAAGAGCACCCATATCACAGGCTCCCTGGACATTATTCTGACCGCGAAGCGGGTTGACACCACAGCCTTCACGTCCAATCTTGCCAGTCATCATTGCCAGATTAGCAGTACTCATAACGCCATCGGTTCCGGTAGCGTGCTGGGTCACACCCATTGAATAGAAGATGCCGCCTTTATCCTTAGTCGCATATAAACGTGCTGCCTTGCGCATTTCTTCGGGATCTACACCGCATATCTCAGCGCATTCTTCTACTGTAATTGTATTTAAATATTCTTCAAGCGCATCGAAATTTTCAGTCCGCTCGTTAATAAAATCACGGTCTTCCAGATGTTCATCCAGAATTGCTTTCATCAAGCCATTAAACAGGGCAACGTTGGTGCCTGGCTTGATCTGAAGATATACATCGGCATATTTTGCCAGTTCAATTTTACGTGGTTCCGCCACGATCAGCGCCGCGCCTTTCTGTACGCGCTGCTTGATCTTAGCACCGATGACCGGATGCGTCTCGGTGGTATTTGAACCGCTGACGAGAATAACATCCATCACATCCACCTCTTCGATGCTGTTTGTCATGGCGCCGCTGCCAAAGGATTTAGCCAGTCCAGCAACGGTAGAGGCATGACAAAGTCGCGCACAATGGTCAACATTGTTCGTCTTACCGACTGATCGGATAAATTTCTGGAACAAATAGTTTTCTTCATTGGTACAGCGTGCTGACGAAAAACCTGCCACAGCCTGCGGGCCTTCTGAAATCGCTTCTTTCAGCTTCTGAGTAATCAGATCATAAGCTTCATCCCAGGTTGCTTCTTCCAAAACGCCATTTTTTCGGATAAGCGGCGTTTTCAGACGATCCTCACTGGATACAAAGTCATGGGCAAAGCGCCCCTTAACGCAAAGAAGATTATTGTTAACATTGCCCGGAACACTCATGACATCTGTAATCTTGTTATCCCGAACCTTTAATTTCAAAGTACAGCCTACGCCGCAATAAGGGCAAATTGTTTCTACCGTGTCGGTATAAGGCAGCGGCATAAACTTTTTCGGCGCCAGTGCTCCCGTGGGGCATTCAGCAATACAATTCCCACAGTTTACACAGTTCGATTTTTTATCGCCGCGCAGCATATCGAAAACTGGATTAATATTTGTTTCATAACCACGGTCGCATTTTGCCAACACATGATTGCACTGAAGGTGCTCACAGACTTTGACACAACGATTACACAAAATACATTTGTTGGGATCGTAAGTATAAAAAGGACTTGAGTCATCGATTGGCTGCCCCTTTTCCAGGGATTGCCCAAAACTTTTTACTTCATCATACTCGATACAATTCCCATTAAGATCGACAAAACGGCAGGTGCCAAATTTGTAGCAGGTAAAGCAATCAAATGTATGATCTGAGAAAAGCATTTTTAAGACAAAGCGGCGTGCTTTACGAACAACCGCATTATTCGTATAGACGACCATCCCTTCGCCTACCGGTGTTGAACAAGCGGTCTCCAGTCTTCTGGCTCCCACTACTTCAACAAGGCACATCCTGCAGCTTCCTTCAGGATCAAAGCCTTTAAAATAGCACAAAGTCGGGATATCAATCCCTACTTCTTTAGCGGCGTTAAGGATCGTAGTGCCCTCGGGAACGCTCACTTTCTGATTGTCAATTGTTAAATTTACCATTTCAAACATCTCCTAATATAATCTACCAAAATTACATTGTAATCCTTATTATAGTATCTCATTTTTCGCATTTTTGTCAATCACCCGGATGGAAATTTACTTACATTTCCCGGATTTTGTTATTTTCTTAAATCTTCGGGTATAATTTCATATAAAGATAAAGTAGAGGCTTTATTTAAGCCGCCTATTTTGATTAGTAGTAAATTTTTGACATCTTGTGGACAAGACCTCAAAGTTATCGTATAATCAAAATAGGTCACGTAATCGATGAAAGGATTAAAGGTGGTTACTATGTTAAATGATATTTCAAAAACCTTACTGAAAAAGATGGAATCTGCAAATTATTCAGATGATGGCATCGCTACAGTTTCACTGGAAGAATTCACAAATGTTGATGAAGCTAAGGCAGCTGTTTTGGAAATCGAAAAATTACCCGAGTATTCTGAACACAAATTAGACCTGAATGAAGGAACAATGATTCTTTCTGTTTACAACCCAAAAGAAGATATCAATGGTTTTGTCACAAGACATCCCAATAGGACAGCCTGTGGCGGTAGATAGTTATATTATGAACCTTGAGACCTCTCTTAATTGAGAGGTCTTTTCTATTAATCAAGAGTCTGGGACAAAAACCCACCTCATTAAAGAAAAGAAGCGGCGATGCGTACA
>CAUEUD010000250.1 GCA_959020865.1 Eubacterium limosum
CGTCCGAAGAGAGAGAACTCCGTGACGTCCGTTACCCACTTCTCGTTCGGCGCCGAGGTGCTGAAATCTCTCTCAAGCAGGTTCGGTGCTACCTTCCCGACTTCGCCCTTGTAGGAGCGATATTTCTTAATGCGTACCATGCATTTTATCTTCTCTTCATTCATCAATCGCAAAACGGTTTTGTGGTTGATGACGTAACCACGGTTGTGCATTTCCATGGTTATCCTTCGATAGCCATATCGTCCCTTGTTCTCATGGAATATGTCAGTGATCTGTTTCCTTATCTCGCTGTACTTGTCCTCGTCCTTCATGTGCTTGATGTAGTAATAGTACGTAGAACGGGGAAGCTCTGCTATCTCCAACAGCAGCGACAGCTTGAATTCATGCCTTAATTCCCAGATCACTTGCGCCCTTTGCCTTGGCGTTCCTCTTCCTGAATTAAGGCTCGCAATTTTTTTAAGTATGCATTCTCCGATCGAAGCCTTTGTACTTCGGCGATGAGATCCTCTTCGACCTCCGGCTTGAGCTGCTTTCGCGGTCTGCCGCCGCCTTTACTGCCGCGGCCTCGCCGTTCTACATACAGCCCTTCCGGGCCTTCCTCGAGATAGATGCGCTCCCAAAGCTGCAGAGAATATCGACTAACACCGTATTGTGTTGACACTTCCCTTTGGCTAAGTCCGCCATTACGCACTAATTCAACCAGCTTCTGCTTTAATTCACCGGTGTATTTCTTGTTTGGTATTCCTTTTGGCATATAAAATCACCCCACTTGTTAGTATTATACCACATGTCTAACAAATGGGGTTCACTTCACTCTGCCGGCTTTTCTCTCTACGAACTATTTTTTGCCTCTTTATTATTTTTGGCGCGGCGCAATTTTAGGCTTGCTGTCATCCTCTACCAGTGTTCTCAGAGAGGCGGCTAAACCCGCAAGGCCCTGTATCTCTGATGGAATAATGATCTTCGTCGCTTTCCCATCAGCTGCCTTTTCAAAAGCTTCCAGGCTTTTGATGGCGATTACCTCTTTAATCGGCTCAGCCTCGTTCATCATCTTAACCCCTTCAGCCGTTGCCTTCTGCACCTTAAGGATCGCTTCTGCTTCCCCTTCGGCACGGCGTATCTGGGCTTCCTTATCTGCCTCAGCTTCCAGAATCGCGGCTTCCTTTTGAGCCTGGGCCTGGAGAATCAGCGCTTCCTTTTCACCTTCCGCTACGAGTACTGCGCTTTTCTTTTCGCCCTCTGCCTGGAGAATTTTTTCACGCCGCTCACGCTCTGCCTTCATCTGGCGTTCCATGGCGTTTTGAATCTCGGTCGGCGGCATAATATTTTTCAGCTCGACGCGGTTAATCTTAATTCCCCACGGGTCGGTTGCCTCGTCCAAAATAATCCGCATCTGCGAATTGATGGTATCCCTTGAGGTCAGGGTCTGATCCAGCTCGAGATCCCCAATAATATTACGAAGCGTTGTAGCCGTAAGGTTTTCAATGGCCCGCATCGGGTGATCGACACCATACATATAAAATTTCGGATCTGTCACCTGCATGTAGATTACTGTATCGATCTGCATGGTAACATTATCCTTGGTGATAACCGGCTGCGGTGGAAAATCCGCCACGCTTTCCTTAAGGCTGATCCGCTTTGAAATTTTATCAATAATCGGAATCGCCATATGAAAGCCAGTTTCCCAGGTGGCGTGATAAGCGCCTAAACGCTCAATGACATAAGCGTGTGCCTGTGGCACTATCCGGGTATTGAGTACAACCAGCACCACTACCACAATAATCAGGATCAATAAAAAAATAAAACCCATTTTGTCCTCCTTTAACGTTTATACTTGCGGACCATGGCTTTAACGCCCTCGATCCGCTCTACCAGTACTTCGGAGCCGGCCGGCAGAATATCGTTATCCATTACGCTGCGAGCGGTCCATATCTTACCATCTACCTCAATGCTTCCTGTACCATGCAGATTATCAATCTCTTCCAGAACAATGGCTCTGAAACCAACGATACGGTCCGCATTGGTTTTTGATTCCTTTGGCCTGATAAATCGTTTGATAAAAGGCCGGGTCAACAAAAGCAGAATAAGGGAGACACCGATAAAGAGACCTGTCTGCAGGCCAACACCGCCGCCAGCCAGCGCGCAGATCAATGCCGCGCCTGAGCCAAAGCAAAACCAAATGGAAACCAGAGCACCCACTGTTAAAATCTCTGCTATCAAAAAAACCGCAAGCAGTACGATCCACACTGTGACCATGCTGATACCCTCCATATTAACGCCTCCTTTCCCTTATGTTGAAACCATTATAACCTAATTTACGCTGAATTAACAGTTTCTTTTAAAAGCTTTACATTTTCTTTATATTTTAGGAGGATTTTTGTTGTCTATTCTTTTACTCGGTCGAGATACCGGCAGATAATCAGCCACATTAGCAGCAGATCATTCATATTTCCTTTCGGGTCTATCCCCAGACACTGGTCTACCTTCTTTTTTCTGAAAATAACCGTATTTTTGTGTAAAAACATTTCATTGGCTGTCTGCTCGTAACGAAAGCCATTTTCCAGCAGATGTTTCATGGTCAATACCGCGTCCAGTACTCCCTTGCCAAAAGAATCTTGCAGCAGACTGATATAAGGGTCTAAAACCCTTTCCCGGGTCTCAGTCTCCATCTGATTATAAAAGCCCTCCGTTAAGCGTCGGTGGCTGAAAAACAATACCCTATCCTGCGGCAGTGAAACACTGTGGTACATTGCCACGGCATCCTCATAGGATTTCCGATAGCCGTTGATCCCCACGTGGTAGCCTCCGACAAAAAAACGAATGGCCTGCTGGTCATCCTTATCCAAATGCTTCAAAATATGCTCCTGATAATCCTTCAGCGTCTGTTCAATCTGCCAGGGCTCAGTTTGATCCAGTTTTTTAAAAACCAAAATATATCCGGCAGACATTACCACAGAAAGATCCTGCTTCGAGTGGCTTTTTGAACGCTTAATGCGGTCCAGAAGCCTTTCATAGCCGCCTGCGTTTGGCCTGCCTTTGATGGAAATAATGCAGGCTGCCCTTGGAAGCTCCATATCATAGCCCATCCGCTGCCCCCAGCGCTTCATCTCCTCAGACGACATACCCGGGCTGTCGCTGAGCAGCATTGTCACAAAAAGCTCCTTATCGTTTCGATGACGGTAAAACTGGTTCATGGATTCTTCCTGTTCAATGATCAGCTCTGCCGTCATTTTTACCAGCTTTCCAATGTTTCGGACTTCATCAGGCTTTCCCGTAATCCCCACAGCGCCCAGCACTTTCCCGTCTTTGCTGACAATGGGCATATTAATCCCCGCCTTTACTCCCTGCAGCTTGGCGGCATCCTCCTCGGTCACTTCATAAATGGCGCAGTCACGGATTGTCTGCATGGCTGTTTCGTGGAAGGTACCAATACGCTCAACGATCCCGCTGCCGATAATAATGGCATTTTTGTTCATGACATTGATGTTATAGCCCAGGCTGTTCATTACTTCATCTGCAATCTTCTGAGCTGTTTTTGAATCCAGCATTGTTTTTATCCCCTTTGACTGAACGCCTCAACCAGCCTGAACAGATTTCGGGCCGCGTTTGACAAATTCTCCTCTGCATGGTCCATTTGCCATTTAAGCCCTTCGCCACTCTTCCAGGTCGAGAAAGCAGCGGTCAGTCCTTTTTCGTACAATGGTTCGTAGCCTTTCTCCAAGGCTCCGGACAGAGCCACAACCGGTATTCCCTGAGCCGCGGCACGTCCAGAGACGCCGCACAACACCTTGCCCATTGCACTCTGCTCATCCGTTCTCCCTTCCCCGGTTACTACAAGATCTGTCCCCTGAAGATGGCGGTCAAATTCCAGGACATCCAGCACAATTTCAAGCCCCGGTTTCAGCTCTGCCCCCATAAAGGCCACAAAGGGCAGGGCCAATCCTCCAGCCGCGCCAATCCCGGGCAATTCACGGTATTCCTGTCCCTTCTGTCTGGCTATGAGCCCTTCAAAATGGTTTAGCCCCATATCTAACAGACGGATCATTTCAGTATCTGCACCTTTTTGAGGGCCATAGATGGCCGCAGAGCCCAACGGCCCGCAAAGGGGATTAACCACATCGCAGGCAATGGTTATCTTTGTTTCCTGCCATTGCCTGTCGACAGCTGAAAAATCAACAGTGGCTATCTTCTCCAGACCTTTTCCGGACAAAGGCACAGCACAGCCCTCTTTATCCAGAAACTGTGCTCCCAGAGCCGCGGCCGCACCGATCCCCCCGTCGGTTGTAGCACTGCCGCCAATCCCCAGAATAATTTCCCTGCACCCTCTTTTTAGTGCATCCCGCATCAATTCGCCAGTCCCATAGGTTGTCGTCTCCATGGGATTTCTTTTTTCCTCGGGAACCAAAGGAAGCCCTGATGCCGCAGCCATCTCAATCACTGCGGTGCCGCCTTCTAATATACCATATCGGGCTTCTGTTTCCTCAAATAAAGGCCCTTTTACCTTTGCGGTGATTTTTTTACCCCCCGTTACAGCCAGCAGGCTGTCAACCATGCCTTCTCCGCCGTCGGATACCGGAAGCTTTACAATTTCCGCTGATTTAAAAATTTTTGTGGCTTCCCTGCCCACCACGCTGCAAAACACTTCGGCCGACAGCGATCCTTTAAATGAATCTGGCGCTATGATAATTTTCATTTTATCCTCCTGAGAATTTTTCTTAAAAAGAAAAATAACATGGAAATTTTCTTCCATGTTACAGCGTGTCAAAATTTAAGAGACAGAGCCTTTTACCAAAGGAAGAAAAAGTGTTCTGCGGGCAGTGCCCTCTCATCAGTATTTTCTTCATTAAAGTCAGCGCTAAAGTCAGCAAAGTCAGCGCTAAAGTCAGCGCTTTTTCTCTAAAATGTCCGGCTGCCCTGCTAAATCGGCACGATTCATGGCCGTTTAGCACAGCGCTTGGACCTTTTTTCTTGTCTGGATAAAAGGCTCAGTCTCG
>CAUEUD010000251.1 GCA_959020865.1 Eubacterium limosum
CTTCAATGGCTTTTTCATTGTCTTCAACCCTTAAGATCATATAGGCCAGATCCTTTTTGCGGGTAATAAAGGCATAAGTGTACTCCAGGTTGATATTGCTGTCGCCCAGAATTTTCAAAATATTTTTCAGCGCTCCCGGTTCATCTGGAACAGCCGCTGCCAGCACCGGTGTCAGCTTAAAGATGTAACCAGCCTCCTTGAGGACGGTCGACGCTTTATAGGAATCATCCACAATGACGCGGACAATGCCAAAATCCTTGGTTTCGGCAAGGGAAAGGGCGCGCATGTCAATATCATTTTCTGACAGCACATCCACAAAGTTCGACAACTGGCCAGCTTTGTTTTCCACAAATACGGAAATCTGTTTAATCGTCATCATTTACACCTCGTTTAATATAAATTACGTTTATCAATCACGCGAACAGCCTTGCCTTCGCTGCGGGTAATGGACTTCGGCGCAACCAGCTGAACATTGGCATAGATACCAAGCATGGCCTTGAGCGCGTCTACCAGTTCTTTTTCTCTGGCTGAAACCTCTCTCAGATTATCTGAGAACATTTCAAGGGTCATTTCAACCTGAACATCCAGCTTATCGCTGTTGTTTTCACGGCTGACAATGATCTGATAATTTGCCGGATACCCCTTGTTTAAGAGCACTGTCTCAATCTGTGACGGGAATACATTAACACCTTTTACGATGAGCATATCGTCGCTGCGGCCCATTGGCTTGGTCATCTTGACATGGGTTCTTCCACAGGAGCATTTTTCCCGGCTCAGGACACAGATGTCACGGGTACGGTAGCGGAGCAGTGGGAATGCTTTTTTGGTAATGCTCGTAAATACCAGCTCGCCCTTTTCACCATCCGGCAGCACCTCGCCGGTATTCGGGTCGATGATTTCAGCGATAAAGTGGTCTTCATTGATGTGCATGCCGGTCTGTTCGCTGCATTCAAAGGACACGCCCGGCCCAGAGATTTCGGTGAGCCCGTAAATATCGTAGGCTTTGATACCAAGCTTATTCTGAATATCCTGGCGCATTTCCTCACTCCAGGCTTCTGCGCCGAAGATACCGGCTTTCAGCTTAATTTCATCCTGAAGGCCCATTTCACAGACCGTTTCACCCAGGAACGCGGCATAGGATGGCGTACAGCAGAGAATCGTGGAGCCCAGATCCCGCATAAACTGAATCTGACGTTCAGTGTTTCCTGAAGACATCGGCAGTGTCAGGCAGCCCACCTTATGAGAACCGCCGTTCAGGCCAGGGCCGCCGGTAAACAGGCCATAGCCGTAGGAGACATGCACCACATCTTCCTTGGTTCCCCCGGCTGCCACAATGGCGCGGGCGCAGCATTCATCCCACAGGTCAATGTCATCCTGGGTATAAAAAGCAACGACCCGGCGTCCGGTGGTGCCGCTGGTAGACTGAATGCGCACACAGTTTTCCAGCGGTTCTGCCAGAAGACCGTAAGGGTAGGCCTCTCTCAGGTCATCCTTTGTCAAAAACGGCAGCTTGTGCAAATCGTCCACACCCTTGATATCGTCAGGGGTCACATTTTTTTCTTCCATCAGATTTCTGTAATAGGGGACGTTTTCATAAACATGCTTAACCGTCTCTATCAAACGTTCATCCTGCCAGGCCCGGATCTGTTCCCGTGAGGCACACTCGATTTCAGGCTGGAAATAATTCTCCATAATTTTCAATTCCTCTCTGTTATTCTAAGCAGACGGCCGCTGCCGCATACTTTATCAATAATATTCTTTAATATATCATACCATTTTGGCGCTTCACCGTAAACATAAATTCTTTTGTTATTATGTATTAAAATTTATGCAAAAACGCTGCCAGACGCGGAATCACACAAATTCCATTTTTCTGAGGAGTCAAAGTTTTATCCCATTTTCGCGCCGCAGAGCACTGTGATTTGCGGCATCAAGAAACTTTGACGGCTCGCGCTATACCTCTACCTCACCTGTTAAGATCAGCTCGATAATCCCTTCTTCGCTTTTCGGCAAGTCATAATCACCCTCCAGACTCCCGGCTTTATGGTAAACCAATCCTGCTTTCTCATTTCTCTCCAGGCAGTCCATCAGCGTCTCCTTGCCGTAGGTCTTGACAAACTGTGCGAAGGCTCTTATCCGCTTATCCCTCAACATGCTGTCTTTGCAGGGAAACACCTCGCATTCCCAGCAGCCGTCTAGGTCCTTTTCACGGCAGCAGGTGTAATTTTTACAATTCTCTTTATCCTTACAGCCACCGGCTCCGCACCCCGGGCAAGCAATGTGTTCGCCGCAGAAACAGCACGCCAGGCCACAGTAGGCAATCCCAAGCTCCCGCTTCATTTATTCCACACTCCCGGTGATAATAAAAATAGGGTTGGAGGCTTTCAGCATGGTGAGGCCGCCGATAAACTCACCCCGGCTGACCCCAACCTGAATCATGTCCACATCGGTAAAGTACTTGCGCATCAGGGTTGTGGCCAGGGAGGCGTTTTCCATGGTGACAAAGTTGGCCACCAGCCTGCCGCCTGGGTTCAAATGCTCTTTGCACCAGATAAAAACCGCCTCAAGCTGTCCGCCGGTACCGCCGATAATCACCTTATCAACATTTTCTTTGATTTCATCAAGTACTGCCGGCGCTTTTCCAGGAATAATGGTCACATTGTCTGCACCGAATTTTTCAATGTTCTGTTTTTCAAGCTCCAGCGCCGCGTCTTTGGCTTCGACCGCATAAACCCTGCCCTCATTTGCCGCGTAAGCCGCCTCCATGGTCAGGCCGCCAGTGCCGGCGCCAATGTCCACCACGATGTCTTTTTCCTGAATGCCCAGTAAAGAGATTGTCAGAATACGGACCTCTCTCTTTGTCATCGGGGCCTTTCCCCGGAT
Source organism: Eubacterium limosum (assembly GCA_959020865.1). Classification (GTDB taxonomy): domain Bacteria; phylum Bacillota; class Clostridia; order Eubacteriales; family Eubacteriaceae; genus Eubacterium; species Eubacterium limosum_B. Next base: position 2,884 of record CAUEUD010000251.1, read on the forward strand.
GTAATCTTCATCTTTATAGCCAGCTACTCTACTCATCTGCAATCACCACTACGGCCATGCCTTTTTCCTTAAAGCCAAGGCCTTCCTCCACTGTTAATCTTGTAATCCGTTCATCTGAATAGGAGAGATCTTCCCCAACATAGAGGAATTTTTCCCCATAGCTGTTCTCCATCAACATTTTGGCAATATAGGCTGTATTATGCTCTCCGTCTGTCAGAATGCCAACCTTGTTTCCTGTTGCGACCCGCTTCAGCAAATCCTGATCCCTGCCGTGCAGGCTCATCATCTCTGCGTCCTGCCAGGTCATGCCTATTTTAGCAAAGAGATACTGTAAGGAGGATATCCCTGGGACCGCTTCGATATCCTCTGATGGAATCCTCTTTTTCGTGTAGGTTAAGAGACTGTAAAAGCCGCAGTCACCCGACACAACAATGGCTGTTTTCCGGGAAGCATAGCATTCCTTTATGCGCTGCATCAGCTCAGACAAGGGCGTTCCCCTGCCGATAATCATGACTTCTTTACCGGCAGCGTCAAAGCTCTCCAGGTGCCGCTCTCCGCATAAAATGACCTCGGCCTCGGCGATTTCCTTCTTAGCGATGGGAAGAATATAATCAGGATGTCCTGGCCCAAGGCTTACTACTTTTAATTTATACATAGTGCTTTTACCATATCCTTTGCTCCGGCGCTTTCACCCAAAAGACCATGTGCCTTTGAAAAAATAATGGTCTCAATTTCAATATTATCATAGACCTTTGCCTCGCAGCGCCTTTTTACCGCTTCGGCCAGATGATCAAAATATCCCGGTATTTTTTCCTCGAGCAGGTAGTCGGTCGCCTCATCGGTGGTGGTGCTGTTCATAATTTTTTCGACACATGCCTGGCTGCCGCCAAGAAGCGCGCAGTGCGCGGCCAGAATTTCCATCCGCCCATCGGCCACCGCGCTGTGCGTGTTAAACAGACCACCGGCCACCTTTACCAATTTTCCCAAATGCCCGACAAAGAGAATCTTTTTAAAGCCCATCCGCTCGGCTTCCTCAAGCATAAAGCCGATAAAATTGCTGGTTTTCACAAGCACCTCTGTATTCAGATGGAGGGATTCCACAAAATCCTTGCCGTAATTGCCCGGAACAAAGATAATCGCATCAACTCCTTTTGCCTTGAGCATGGAGAGCTCCAGCCGCATGGATTCCTTCAGCGCATCCTCGCTCATGGGCTCAACGATACCGGAGGTGCCCACTACAGACAGGCCTCCGACAATCCCCAGCTTGGGATTAAAGGTCCTCTTGGCAAGAACCTCACCGTCTGGAATGGAGACCTCTACCTCATAGCCGCCCTCTGCCCCGTATTCCTTCATAACCTTCATAATTTCGCGGGTGATCATCTCCCTCGGAACTGGATTGATGGCCGGTTCTCCCACCGGCAGGCTCAGGCCTTTCAGGGTAACCTTCCCAACGCCCCTGCCGCCTTTAAAAGTAATGCCGGGCTCAGCCTTTTCGGTCACCTTCACAAAAATTTTAACGCCGTTTGTAATATCCGGATCGTCTCCGCCATCCTTAATCACTGAGCAGGAAGCCCAGTGATCACCAATCTCACAGTCAAACAGCTCAATGGTCAGCGGCCATCCCTTTGGCGTGTCAATGCCGATGCTCTCCAGCTTCTGACCGCTAAGCAGCATGGATACCGCTCCCTTTGCCGCCGCTGTGGCGCAGGAACCTGTTGTATAGCCATAGCGCAGCCGTTTACCGCCTTTTTCTATATATTTTTCCAGCATATTATCCTCGCTAAAAAAGGCTTTTTTCAGTTGAGAGTTGATAATGGATAGTTGATCGTTCAGGTACAAACTTGCTTGTGCAAATTTGATTGGGTGCGTCCTTTGGCCGCAGTTAAAATCGCTTTTGCGTCAGCAAAAGGCTTCTGTAACTATCCACTATCAACTATAAACTATCCACTAAAAAAAAGCCTTTTTTTATCATCTTATCTTCTCTTTGCTCGCCTCAGTCTAATTTGATGTCATAATCCTCTTTGCCCTGCAGGCTAGAAAGATACGGGATATCGCCCTTGAGCACCCCAATATCACGGATCATGCTCTGGTTTTCCATAC
>CAUEUD010000252.1 GCA_959020865.1 Eubacterium limosum
GGAAATTTGTAGAAAGCCAGGCTGAGCGGATAGAATTATTTCAAGACGTTTATGAGGGAAGGATTCCTAAACGGGTTCCTGTTGAGGTGTCGGTTTCATGGGAAGCGGCAATTCGGTATTCCGGTCTTGAACTGAAAGAAGCGCAGTGGAATACAGAACTTTACGAGGTATTCTTTGATAAGGTTTGTAAGGAATTTAAAACGGATAAATAGCCGATCATGCCAACATTGAGAAATCCGGCTCATTACTGGCTGCTTGGTTCAAAGGCAATTATAATGAGTGAATCCGGATATATGCAGCATCCTGAAATATATTGCCTGGAACCGGAGGAATATGACCTTTTTATTGAAGATCCATACAAATGTATGGTTGAAAAACTTCTTCCACGGCTTTATGAAGGGCTGGATGCCGGCAAAGATGAAAAGGCGCTGAATTTAGCCCGGGCTTTTCATGCGAAGAACAGAACGGGTGCGGTCATGGGAGCAACCATGGCGAAGATGGTTAAAAAATATCAGTTTGCTGCTTTTCCAGCAGGTGGGATGACCGAGGCGCCCTTTGATTTTCTGGCGGATTTCATTCGTTCTTTTAGCGGCATTGCAAAAGATATCCGAAGATATCCGGAGAAGGTGCTTAAGGCGTGTGATGCAGTTCTGCCGCACATGCAGAAATTAGCGGTTGCGCCAAGTTCTTCCCGGTATTCAAGAACCTTTATACCGCTGCACATGGCTCCGTTCATGCGCCCAAAAGATTTTGATCAATTTTGGTGGCCAACCTTTAAAAAACTAATGGATTATATTGCTGAGAAAAATGTAGGGGTAAAGGCTTTTGTGGAACATGACTGGGGAGATAAAATTGATCATCTGGGTGAACTCGGCAGCCGGGTTGAGTTTCAATTTGAATATGGTGATCCCCAAAAGATCAAACAGACATTGGGAAATAAGCATATTATATCGGGATTATATCCGATCACCCTGCTCCAGACTGGTACCGAAAAAGAATGTACCGATAAGGCAAAGGCTTTGCTCGATGTGCTTGCTCTGGATGGCGGATATATTTTTAATACAGATAAAACAATATACTCTTTAGAAGGTAAAATCGCGGATAACCTCAAAGCAGTAATTGAAACTGTAAAAATCTACGGCCGCTATTAAACGTATACGATACAGACAATTTAATGACAGGAGGTGAAAACAAATGCAGTCCGCATATTATCATAACTATGAGGAAGAATATAAACGTAGCAGCTCTCAATTAAATTCAGACGATGAATTTGATGCTTCACAGTATGTTCAGCCCTATGAAGAAGATTTATACCGGTTTATTTTCAGTTTGTTTTTATAAAGTGCATAAAGAGGAGGATCCGAAATGCAGCAGGATAACAAAATAAAAAAACAACAGATAATTGGCATGCTGGTCAGCATTGTAATTGTCATTATTATGTATTTTATGCCGGCACCGGCAGATCTGGGGGTAGCTGGATGGTGAACGATCAGTATTTTGCTGGTCTTTCTGATTCTGCTTGTAACCGAAGCCTTTCCGGCTGGGGTTATCTGTATCATTACTTTGATATTGATGCCTGTGTTGGGAGCGGTTCCAAGTATTGGAGATGGGTTTACAGGATTTGCGAATCCCGTTACCTTTTTTATTCTGGCATCCTTTGGGATTTCAGCGGCGATCGCCAAAATGCCGATTGCCCATCGAATTCTATTGGTTATTATCAGACTGTTGAAAGGGAGTACCCAGGGAATTATCTTTGGAATCATGGTGTGTACAGCGTTGTTTTCATCCATGGTATCGAATATTCCGACAACAGCCATTTTTATGGGAATCGCGTTGGGGTTCCTTGATATTTTTGAAGATGAAGATGAAAAGAAGCGAACCGGTAAGGCGCTGATGATTGCCATTCCAGTCAGTGCAATGGTTGGTGGCGTTATGACGCCGGCCGGCTCATCACTTAACTTGCTGGTTATTGGTATGCTTGAGCAAATGACAGGTATTACAGTCAGCTTTGTTCAATGGATGGTGTTTGGAATACCGCTTGCGATTGTGATACTTCCGGCGGCTTGGTTGATTATTACCAAGGTTTATCATCCGGCAGACATGGACCCGGATCGTTTGAAGGCTTACGTCAATACGCTGAATACACATGACAAGATGGACATAAAGGAAAAATTTGTTATCCTGGTAACGTTGATCATGCTGGTGTGCTGGATCGCCAGTTCCTGGTTCCCTGTATTTAATGTGACAATGGTCGTTTTGTGTGGATTATTCTGTCTCTTTTTACCAAAGATCGGCGCGCTTACATGGGATGAATTTGTAAAAAGTGTCAGCTGGCAGGTCTTCTTTCTGGTGGGTACGGTGCTTACACTGGGTACGGCCATTTCAGCCAATGGTATTGGAAACTGGCTGGTTGCATCGTTTATGCCGGAACAAATGAGCATCACAGGGCCAATTCTTATTGCGATCTGCGGCTTCATTGGTTTTGCGATGTTGATCGTTGTTCCAGTCGCACCGGCGTTCATTGCTGTTTTAGCACCAGCCATGATTTCTGTTGCTGCAAACTGTGGATACAGCCCGGCAATTCTGATGATTATTCTCGGGATCTGCGCCGGCAATGCCTATTTACTGCCGCTCGATACCGTTCCAATGATTACCTATTCCAAAGGTTTTTACAAGATGAGCGAGATGCCGAAATCAACCGCTCTTATTCAGGTAATACTGGTTATTTTGATGGCGGTATGGTTCCCGTTAGCTGGAAGTATCGTTGGATTTATTTAAGGACATGAGGTGAAAGTTTAAAATGGAAAATAAAAATAGCGGATATCAAAAACGACTTGAACGTTGCGAAAAAGCAATTCAGAGAAAAGCGCCGGACAGGGTGCCTGTCGTGGCGAATATTTATGCATGGGCAGAAAATTACTATGGCTACAGCGTCAAAGAGGTTTATGACACAAAACCAGAACTGACCTATGATGTTCATTCGCGTCTGGCTAAAGAATTTGATTTTGACGCATTCTTTACCATGGGAAATAATGTACCGATTCCAGTTACAAACGCACTTGGCGGCGGACATTATATCGTAACGGAAAAGGGCCTGCAGGTTTCAAACCTCAGTTGTAATGTTATGAATGAAGATGAGTATCCATTGCTGGCAAAAGATCCAGCTGCCTATTTTCGGGATTATTTACTGCCCCGAAAGTATCCTGTCCTTAACGAGACCGGCGAAAAGGCTTACGAGGCATTGTGTGAGGCCTTTGATAAATTTGGCTGGTATATGAAAAAAACAATTGAAGCCAATATGCGCATTGAGGCAGACGGCTATCCAGTGCTGTCAAACGGAGCCATTAACCACCCGTTAGACAGTATTATGGATTTTTGCAGAGATTTTTCCGGAGTTATGACAGACATCCGCAGACACCCGGATGAGCTGAAGCACGCCATGGAAAGCTTTAATGATTTTCTTATTCATAACAGCTGTGATGGGTATAGGAAGCGGGAAGATTCGGCGCACTTTCTGTTTTGCGCCACACATATCGCGCCATTTTTAAAACCAAAGGATTTTGAGGAATTCTATTTTCCTTATTTCCGCGCGCAGCTGGATTATGCAATGAATACCTGCGGCTATACCGTGGGGGTGTTTATGGAGGGCAACTGGGAGCCATACTATGAATTGCTCCAGGAGCTTCCGGATAATGATGGGAAGCTGGTCTGTCTACAGGAAAATGGCGACTGTAAAAAGTTTAAAGAGAAGCTTGGCAATAAGCTTTGTGTGTGCGGCGGTGTTCCGATCAGCCTTTTGGCCTTCGGAAGTGAAAAAGAAGTGAAAGATTGTGTGAAAAAGATGATTGATGACTGCGCAGCAGACGGCGGATTTATGATCAGTACAGACAAAGGGATTCTCACTTTAGGAGATGCAAAGTCAGAAAATATCAAAGCAATGATTGAGGCAGTCAAAATGTATGGAACTTACTAAAAAGCTGTTTGTGAGGTGGAAAAATGGAAAGCACGCAAAAAAATAATACCGTAAAAGAATTATTCGAACGTCTGAAGCGAGAAAAGACAGATAGTGAAATGCAGGAAATGGAGAGAGATAAAATAATGGATAAATTGATTTTTATCCTGACTAAGAATTGATGGGGAAGAATCATAGAAAAGTGTGTTAAATTCCAAGGATGAAAACAGTGTATACTCTTTTCATCCTTTTTTTTAAGAAGAATTAAAACATATTGCATTTTTGGAAGAACATGATATAATATGAAGTATACTTCATGTGAAAGGAACTTCAGATTTAAAAATAAATTGAAAAACAGGATAAAAGAGTTGCGAAAAGAAAATGGGTTGACACAGCTTCAGCTGGCAGATGCGGTGGGCGTGTCGACTCGGACGATTATTTCGCTGGAAAAAGGGCAGTATAATCCATCGATTATGTTAGCCTACAAAATCGCGCGTTTATTTGATACAACAATTGAAGAATTGTATTGTTTGGAGGCGAACCTGAAAAATGAAATGGAAAATTTATAGCTGGATGCCCTGGATAAGGTTAGTGGTGTTAATAATTTGTATTATCTTTTCTTTTTTTCTGGTATTGAGCGATTTGATAGAAAACAGAGTGCCTCAAAATCAGTTGTGGATATTATGCATTATTATTCCTGCGGGTTTAGAGCAGATCAGCCGGATCATGGATGCCCGGGCGGGAATAACGATTTATAAAGATGAACGAGAACAGTATTTGAAGCTGGAAGCCGGGGCATTAGCCTTTAGATATGCCAAAATAGTTTGCGTTATTCTTTTATGTTTGACGGCAGCTCTGAATTATTTTTCGCCCAGTCTTTTATTTACCGGTTTTATGCTGGGGTTAACTATTTTTTTGATTGTTATGTATGGAATGGAATTGATTGTATATTTTTAC
>CAUEUD010000253.1 GCA_959020865.1 Eubacterium limosum
AACCCCAGAGACTGTCACCTTATCGTTGTCAAGGAAGTTATCCATCATGTTGATTTTACGCACGGTTTCGTCGACAGCCTGTTTGAAAAGCTGTGGATAACTGTCAGTAAAGGTTTCCCCAGTGCATGGGTGCTGCCAGGGCTCTTCTGCCACGTTTAGCACCAGGTATTCATTTGTGTACAGCGGATAGAAGACGCGTGTCATCAGCCGCTCTTCCTGGATCAGCCTTTCGATGGGCTGAAGGAAGTGTCTTTTCCGGTTGTTGGGGTCAGAGAAAAGTCTGGCCAGTTGGGCGGTGTCTGCCAGGGCGTCTTTTATGCAGTCCCGTGGCGTGGTTTCACCGTAGATATATTTCATAATAAAGGTAAAAAACTGTTCCAGTGCGTTGAGCGTTCTTGGGCTGGGTGTAAAAAGCTTTTCTAGGGGGAAGAAGCATCCGAGCTTTTGGTATTCATATTGGTAATGGGCAACATCCAGGAGAACCTCGAAGTATTTGTGGTAATAAGAGTAGATTCGGCTTCCGGGAATAGCACTATCGCAGTGACCGGTTTTATAAAAGATATAAGGATGGGTGGCCACGTCCAGAGAATGGTGGCAGCTGAAACCAGCGAGATAGCTCAGAATAATATCCCGGTCCCGCTCATTGGTAAAGGCGTACTTAAAACCATAGTAGAAAAAGGCATCAACTCTTTTCTTGTGGATAAGATTACCATAGCGGTGTAAAGGCCTGGCGCCCTTCCATGGCATGGGGTGGTGGTAATAAAAGAAATCCGGGCCCTGAGTACCCAGACGATATGCGTCGTAATGGTTAAGGATAATGGCGTTCATGGTACTGTGCTCTGGAAGTGCGTCCAGCGCCTCACGTCCGCAGCAGTAATGGTTCAACATGTCTGACATAAAAGGTTTAACCTCCTTGTTGGTCATTTTAATAAAGTTATTTTACCATAAACAGCATTAAAATTCCTTGATAAAAATAAAGAGTTGTAGGGAAGTGGTGGGTTGGTTATAATGTTTTTATAAATAGAACAAATTCACAGAATAATATAGAAGGAGAACCATCATATGTATCTAAAAGGAATCGGAATCGCATCGCATCCGCCGGTGATTATACCTGAGGTCGGAGGCGGCAGAGAACTGATGGCGGAAAAGACCGTCCGCGGCATGCGCGATCTGGCGTTAAAGGTAGCAGAAACCAAACCAAAAGTGATCGTTTGTATTACCCCTCACGGAAATGTTTTTCAGGACGGCGTCAGTGTCATTTATGAAACCAGGCTCGAAGGGGATATGTCAGAGTACGGCGCACCTGAAATCCGTCTGGAAAAGCGCTGTGATATGGGACTGCTGGAAGAAATGAACCGCCGGTTTGCTCAGTCAGACTGCCAAAGTATTTTTTTGAACCAGAAAACAGCCGAGGAATTCGACATTGAGCGGAAACTGGACCACGGCAGCATGGTTCCGCTTTATTATATCGAAAAGTATTATCAGGATTATAAGCTGGTTCACATTACCATTGGAGAGCTTAGTCTCATTGAGCTTTTTAGAACAGGGCGTGTTCTGCGTGAAGCCATCGAAGCCTATGGGAAAGATGCCTTGATCTTGGCCAGCGCCGACTTGTCCCATTGTCTTAAAGATGAAGGACCTTACCAGTTCAATGCTATGGGGCCGGTATTTGATGAAAAGGTCATCCGGGGCATAGAGCGTAGAGATTATTATTCCATTTTAACCTTATCGCCTAAAATTTACGAGCCTGCCGGCCAATGTGGACTACGCCCGATCGTTATGGCCCTTGGGGCAACCGACAGCATAAAAACCCATTCCAGTCTCTTTTCTTATGAAGGGCCCTTTGGTGTCGGTTATCTGAGCGCCTTCATTGATTTCGCACTCGAGGAAAAAGACCCGATTAACGAAAGCCTCATTACCCGGTACGAGCAGGACATGGTCAGGCAGCATGAGGAAAGGCTGAAGGCGGAGGATACTTATCTGGCGCTGGCACGTCTGACCATTGATACTTGGGTAGAGGAAGGACGCAAGTTTAACTGGAAACAGTATCTGGATGAGAGCGGGGATCAAAAAGCAAAATCGGTCCTGGAAAACCAGCAGGCCGGTGTCTTCGTTTCGATCTATAAAGCCGGTGAGCTGCGGGGATGCATGGGAACATCCCAGGCAGTAACAGAAAATATCGCGGAAGAAATTGTGCGCAATGCCATCGAAGCCTGCGCTTATGATCCCCGTTTCCTGCCAGTCGAGCCCCAGGAGCTTTATCAACTGGAGATTTCAGTGGATATTTTAGGGAGACCGGAATATATCGAGGATTTAAGCGAACTGGACCCGTCTCAATACGGTATTATTGTGGAAAAGGGTGTAAACTGCGCTCTGCTGCTGCCAGCTTTGCCAGGCATTGACACAGCCGAGCAGCAGGTGGAGGTCGCCAAAGAAAAAGCAGGTATTATTGATATGGAAGATGATTTCGAACGGGTGGTAATTGAGCGGTTTGAAGTGGAACGCCACCAAACCGACATTGCATTCTAAAAATAAAGGAGGCAGAGCATGGGACTGAAAGACTGGTCCATACGAAAAAAGCTGATTCTCTCAAATATGATGATGATCGTCATTCCGGTTGTTTTAATTCTGGCCATTGTCGGAGGTACAGTGTTTGGGCTTCTGATGATCATGCTTCCGGAAAACCAGGCCAATATGCTGTTCAAAGTAGACGGAACCGTTTCGACCTATCAGCTGCAACTGGCTTTTGATTCCATGTGCGAGAAAATTTCCGGAAAGGATAAAGAAGACAAGAATGATCTGACCGCCCTGGCGAATGCGCTGGAAAAGCTCGGGGCGTCAATCGCTGTAACCGGGGGAGAGCTGTCTTATCTCACCGATGGTGTTACCGTCGATGAAATCGAGATGGAGGCCAGGGAAATCGCAGGGACTGCAAATCTTGAAGATCAGCCGTTGTTTCTCCGGAATGACCGGGGCCTCGTGTACCTTATGCCTGTTACCAATCAGACTGGCGAGAGAATACGTCTGCTTATTGTCAGCGGTGAGATGGATTTTGGAGAGAGCTCCTACGCGATCTGGGATAACTGGGATAATATCAAACTTGCCATTAAGATCAGTGCGGCAGTGGTTGCTGGTATCGCGGTGGTCATTGTAGTGGTAACTGGACTGGTATTGGCCGGGAAGCTTTACAAAACGATGATTCATCCTATCAAAAGTATCCAAAAAGGTGCCCGGGAGATTCGGGACGGGGTGCTGGACCACCCTGTAGAAGTCTACAGTAAAGACGAGCTTGGCGAGGTGTGCGGCGATTTTGAAGAAATGCGGGTTCGGCTCAAAGAGTCTGTTGAGATGCAGCAGCGTTATGAAAGTTCCAGAAAAGAACTGATCGCTGGAATATCCCATGACCTGTCAACGCCACTCACCTCCATTAAAGGTTATGCTGGCGGTATTCTTGACGGCGTAGCCAACACTCCAGAAAAACAAAAGCATTATCTGCGCACCATTTACGACACTGCCTGTGATATGGAAGGTCTGGTAGATAACCTGTTTCTGTTTTCCAAGCTGGATATGGGAAAAATGGATTTTCAGATGGAAAGTATTTCGGTGAAAGCATATCTTACAGATTTTTGTGAGGAAGCGCGTTTAAAAGTGCAAGGCAGTTCAGTGAAAATTCGGTTAGATAATCAGCTGAAAGAGGAAAGGTTTGTGATCATTGACCGGACACAGTTTGCGCGTGTGCTCTGGAATTTGCTTGAAAACAGCCTTAAATACGCCGGAAAACAAAATGTAGAAATGAAAATAATCTTGTCCGAAGAGGGGGGAAAAGTAGTGCTGCGCTTTGAAGATAACGGACCGGGCGTCGAGCAAGAAGCGTTTGAAAAGATTTTTGACAGCTTTTACCGGACCGATCCTGCCAGAAGCAGCTTGAAAAAGGGTAGTGGATTAGGACTTTCTGTTGCACGTGAGATTATTGAAGACTTCGGCGGCAGCATCTACGCAGAAGCCTCAGAACTGGGAGGACTGGCGGTAGTTATGGCGCTGCCGATAGCGGAGGACTAAGATGAAAAAAATTCTGATTATAGAGGATGACCGTAAAATTGCAGAGTTAGAAAGAGACTACCTGGAAATCAATGATTTCAAGGTAACGCTTGCGGCCGATGGAGATACAGGACTCTCATTTGCAGTGAACGATAGCTTTGATTTGATTGTGCTGGATTTAATGCTGCCAGGTGTAGATGGCTTTACGATTTGCAGGAGAATCCGTGAAAAAAAGGAAACTCCGATTATAATGGTATCGGCCAAAAGAGATGATGTCGATAAAATACGAGGCCTTGGTTTAGGCGCAGATGACTATATGGTCAAGCCTTTCAGTCCTGCGGAACTGATAGCACGTGTCAAGGCGCATATTGCCAGATTTGAACGGCTGACCAGCCGGGAAAAAAGGGAACAGCACCGTATAATAGAAATAAATAGGTTGCAAATTGATAAGGAAGCCAGAAGGGTTTATCTCGGAGAAACGGAAATAGCCCTGGCAAATAAGGAATTTGACCTTCTTCTGTTTATGGCAGAAAATCCTAATATTGTATTTAATAAAGAAACCCTGTTTGAAAGAGTATGGGGTCTGGATGCAGTGGGAGATACCACAACAGTTACTGTCCACGTAAACCGCCTTCGCGAAAAAATCGAAACAGACAATCGTGAACCGCGCTATATTGAGACCGTTTGGGGGGCAGGATATCGGTTCAAAATATAAATTGCAAAAATATTGAAAAAGTGCTTGACAAAACCGTGTTATAAAACTATAATAATAAAAGTCTCGTGATGATGGCAAAGGGGAAACACCTGTTTACATACCGAACACAGAAGTAAAGTCCTTTAGCGCTGAAAGTACTTGGTGGGCAA
>CAUEUD010000254.1 GCA_959020865.1 Eubacterium limosum
TTTAAAAGACCTTTTAAATACCTGCGATGTCCAGGGCATGATGATTACCAACATTATGGGCTATGGTAACCAAAAGGGCTTTAAAAAATCCTACCGCGGTACATCCTATACGGTAAATTTTTTGCCAAAAATCAAGGTCGAAACCATCACAGACGATGAAACTGCCGACATCATCATCAAGCTGGTAACCGACCGCCTTACCACCGATGAAATCGGCGGCGGTAAGATTTTTGTTTACGACGTTTCTGACGTTATCCGCATCCGTACCGGAGAAACCGGTTCAGATGCCCTTTAATAACAATTCCACATCCAGCCCCTCTCCTATTTACAAAATTAGTGAATAATATTTAAAACGCACTTTTAACAATTTAATACTCAAGCCATTATTTATCAACGGGGATAGATTTTGATTTTTTAGGCATTCTATAAAAATCAAAACCGATCCCTTATTTTTTATTCAGAAAGAGGTCTTATTATGGAAATGCAACAATTAGCAGATATTGTATGGGTTTTTCTTGCGGCATGTCTTGTTATGTTCATGCAGCCAGGCTTTGCCATGGTAGAAACCGGCTTCACCCGTGCCAAAAACGCTGGTAATATTATCATGAAAAATTTCGTCGACTTTATGGTCGGCTCTGTCTTGTTCCTGTGTGTGGGTTTTGCCGTTATGTTTGGCGGCGACGGCGCTTTTATCGGCACGTCCGGTTTGTTTAACCCCACTTCTTTATCTCTGGAACAGTTTGACGCGGTTACGCCAGAGCTGTTTATTTTCTTCCAGACAGTTTTCTGTGCAACCGCGGCCACCATCGTATCCGGCGCTGTTGCTGGAAGGACAAAATTCACCGCCTACTGCATTTGCTCTGCCTTTGTCAGCTTAATCATCTATCCCGTTTCGGGTCACTGGATCTGGGGCGGCGGCTGGCTGGCACAGATGGGCTTTATCGACTTTGCCGGCTCCACCGCTGTCCACTCTGTCGGCGGCTGGGTTGCCCTGATGGGCGCTGTTATGGTCGGTCCGCGTATCGGTAAATACAATAAAGATGGCTCGGCCAATGCCATTCCTGGCCATTCCCTGACACTGGGCGCCCTGGGCGTGTTCATCCTGTGGTTTGCATGGTTTGGCTTTAACTGCGGCTCTACACTTGCTGTCAATGGGGACATCGGCCATATTGCCATGACCACGAATCTGGCTGCCTGTGTCGGCGGCTTAACCGTCATGTTCTTTACCTGGCTGCGCTACGGCAAGCCCGATGTTTCCATGACACTCAACGGTGTTCTGGCCGGACTGGTGGGAATCACTGCCGGCTGCCAGGTCATCACTCTGTGGGGTGCACTCCTCGTAGGTCTGATCTGTGGTATCACAGTCTCACTTCTGGTACCTTTTATCGATGCCAGGCTCAAGATTGATGATCCCGTCGGCGCGATCAGTGTCCACGGCGGCTGCGGCGTCATGGGTACCCTGCTGGTCGGCCTTCTGGCCAACTACGCTCCAGGTACAGAGGATGCTGTCACCGGCTTGCTTTACGGCGGCGGCGCCTCCCTGCTGGGTGTGCAACTGCTGGGTATCATCGCGGTCGCAGCATGGGCCCTGGTGACCTCATGCGTGATGTTCTTCATCATTAAGAAATGTCACGGTCTCCGGGTGCCGCGCGTGGTTGAAATTGAAGGACTTGATGTTCATGAGCATGGCTGCGAAGCCTACGCAGACTTTGTAAGCAGAATCCAGTAAAACATCAAACCGTCAGAAAACTACTATAAAACTCGCTCTCCTTCAGCAAGTCTCTCCATCTTCGGATGGGAGGCTTGTTTTTTTAGATTTCCGGGCATATAATAAGGCTAACCAACACGCAATAAAAAGGAGTTTTTATGAAAATCATTCTCGCTTCTGCGTCACCACGGCGCAGAGAGCTCATGACACTGACCGGTATTCCCTTTGAAGCCCGCCCGGTGGACGCTGACGAAACCATTATCTGCTGTACCCCGCCAGAGGGGGCGGTCATGATGCTTGCCACCAGAAAAGCCCAGCTGGCTGCTGAACAATTTCCCGATGATCTCATCATCGGCGCAGACACAGTCGTCGCTGTCGGTAAACACATTTATGGCAAGCCTGCCACTAAGGAAGAGGCTTTTGAGACGCTGTCGGCGCTCTCCGGAAAAACGCATCAGGTCTTTACCGGTGTCTGTATTTACACCAAAACCGGTGAGCGAAATGCCTTCTGTACGCGTACAGACGTTAGCTTCTTTCCTCTGTCTGACGACGAAATACGGGCATATATTGCCACCGGAGAACCCATGGACAAGGCCGGTGCTTACGGTATTCAGGGAAAAGGCGCTCTGCTTGTGGAAAAGATCAATGGTGATTATTACAATGTGGTCGGCCTGCCCATCAGCCGACTTATACGTGAGCTTAAAAGCTTTGGGGCCCAGATCAACCTGTCCAAAAAATAAAGCGCCTCACTCTCCGTTAAAGAGTGAGGCCAGCACGATACTTGCCATAATCAAAGTAGCGCCAAAGATGCCGCTAAGCGTAAGGCGCTCTCCCAGTAAAATGAATGAAAAGAAGGCAGTAAAGATCGGTTCTGAGCAAAGGGCCAGCGATACAAAAACAGCCGACAAATGCTTAAGCGCAACATTTTGAAGCAGGTAAGCTATTACTGTACAGCCAAGGGCCAGATACACCACAGCGAACCACCCTGTAAGACCAACCTGGCTGAGCATCTGGCCATCCTCCAAAAGAAACGCAAAAATGAAGCAGATAACTGCTGCCACACCAGACTGAATGGTTGACAGTACCTCTGGCCCGATATTGGTTACATGCTTTGAACTGTAGGTAATGGTCGCTGCATAGGAAATCGAACTGAGCAGGGCCAGCAGCTCCCCAATTCCAAAGCTGAAGCCTCCCTGGCTTCCGCACAAAAAATAAAGGCCCAGCACTACCAGGCCGACGAAAAGAAGCGTTCGTTTTTTTAATTTCCTGCCCAGGACAATATAGGCCATAAACGGGGTGAAAATAACCGCCAGAGCCATCAAAAAACCCGCAATGGTCGCGCTGCTGTATAGGAGTGCCAGCGTTGAAAAAATAAAAGCCGCAGCATTAAAAACACTGATGACCACCGCGTCCTTAAAATTATTTTTGTTGACCTGTGTCTTAATTTTTCTGTGAAACAAACAGTAACAGACAATAAAGGCAATCAAAAAACGCAGGGCAAGACAATAAAAGGGACTGATGGTTTCCATTCCTATTTTAGCAACAGGATTCCCCAATCCCCAGAACATGCACTGCAAAATGATAAAGCTTCCGTATATAATACTCTTTGAGTTTCTCATCATACACCATTTCCCGGTCATTCGTTTTTGTTTGGGATAAGTACTATTCAGTCTAAGCTTTTCGGAAGCATTCGTCAAGCAAATCTTCAAAATAAAAAACCAGTTCGGATCTCTAGATTCAAACTGGTTTTATTTTAATAAAAAGAATTAACGAACTGTAGCGTCATCTGTTTCTACCACCACTGCAGTAGGCTGCGGAGCTACCTCTGATTCATCACTACTGGGCGTCTGGTCTGGAGTTGGAGCAGGCTCGGGTTCCGGTTCCGGCTCAGGTGCTGGAGCAGGTTCGGGTTCCGGTTCTGGCTCAGGCGCTGGTTCAGGTGTTGGCTCCGGAGACGGTGCGGGGGCTGGTTCCGGCTCAGGTGCTGGCGTCACTGCCGGTGTTTCTGGCGCTGATGGTGTTGCAGTTTGTTCAGGCGCAGCGGTGACTTCCTGCCGTGGTGCTGCGTTTTCCGTGCTCTGATAATCTGAAGACGGTTCTTCTTTACGGTTTTCAGGCTGTTCCAGAGACTGTGTGATCATGGGCAGCGGAGGCTGTGACATCTGGAACGGGCTGGCATTAGGGTCCATATTGATGGCGTTGCCTTCTGCCTTGCGTTCAATGGGATGGCCCAGCACATTGATTTTACCGGTTGCCACACCACCTGTAATGTTGGCAGGTGAGTTGACATACATAGTATTAATGCTGCCGTCTCCTCCAAGGGTCATCTGTGCTTCGGAGGCAAAATTATCAATTACAGCGCCGTTTGCCAGGGTAACATTGCTTCCCTTTGCGCTGTCAGTCAGCAGCATGGTCTGGATATTTGCTCCCACAACAGCATTCACTCTTGTGTTGAGATCAAGGGTTTCTACCGGGGCATTAATATTCAGACGGCAGCCTGCAGCGCCTGGACTGACCACTACCTTTTTCATACTGCTGTTAATGGTAACCTCTGTTTGCTGTCCGTCAATGACCATCTGGTCAACCCCGGCATCAGGTGTAATAGTGAGATTGCTGCCGCCGGCTACCTGAGAAATTTTAATCTCCGGTATTTTTCCGCCGATTTCGGCTGCTGCCGGACTGCTGACATAAAAGCTGTTGCCATGAGAAGCTTTATCGAGCGTTACAATCGTTCCGGTTTTATTGACGATAAGGTCCTGGAAACTGGTATTTTCCAGATGGACGGTTTTACTGTCCGCATCGGGAATAACGAAAATGTCTCCATCCACCTGGGTATTGCGGACATAAATATCACCTTCCGCACTTCCCTCTCTAATGGTCATATCGCCCTGAATCCTTTCATTACTGGTCAGGGTCACAGACCCATCGGCAGCGGTGACTGGTTCATTGGTATCATTGGCGCTAACATACTGCACGCAGCCAAAGACAAATAAAGCAATGACAGACATGACAGCAACTGTGGTTGCCATGGACTTTTTCTTCAAAATCGCATTCCGCTAATAATTTATGTGCAAGTGGAGTTGCTG
>CAUEUD010000255.1 GCA_959020865.1 Eubacterium limosum
GCCGCTCTCTCCTTACTCGCTGCCAGTTTTGCTTTACAAAACTGGACTCAGCTTCATTTAACTCCCGCCCAGCTGGAGATGACCATGCGCTGGACTTCGGAGGTGCCTTCATAGATTTCGGTAATTTTGGCGTCCCGCATCATCCGTTCTACCGGGTAGTCCCTTGTAAAGCCGTAGCCGCCGAATAACTGGACAGCCTCGCAGGTGACGTCTCTCGCTGCTTCTGACGCGACGAGCTTGGCTAAAGCGGCAAGATGATTATAGGGTTTTCCCGCATCTTTCGCGCAGGCTGCCTGATAGACCAGCAGGCGCGCGCCCTCTACCCTGGCAATCATGTTGGCCAGCTGGAACTGGGTATTCTGGAAAGCCGACAGAGGCTGTCCAAACTGTTCTCTGCCCTTGACGTAAGGGATGGTTTCATCAATGGCTCCCTGCGCCAGTCCCAGAGCCTGAGAGGCAATGCCAATCCGCCCGCCGTCCAGAGTTTTCATGGCGATCTTAAAGCCCTTTCCAACTTCACCGAGCAGGTTTTCCTTTGGCACAATACAGTCTTTGAAGATCAGCTCGGTTGTGGAGGAACCGCGGATTCCCATTTTATCCAGTTTTTTGCCGATGGAGAAACCCGGAAAATCCTTTTCCACAATAAAAGCGGTGATCCCGTGGTTGCCCTTTGTGATATCCGTCATGGCAAAAATAACATAGGTATCGGCTTTTCCGCCATTGGTAATGAATATTTTGCTGCCGTTCAAAACATAGTGGTCACCTTCAAGAACAGCGGTCGTCTTTTGTCCCGCCGCGTCTGTTCCTGCTCCCGGCTCCGTTAAACCAAAGGCTCCGAGGTGTTCACCTTTCGCCAGGGGCACCAGATACTTACGCTTTTGTTCCTCTGTTCCAAAAGCAAAGATCGGCCATGCACACAGAGAGGTATGGGCTGAAATAATAACCCCGGTGGAGCCGCAGACCTTTGAAATTTCCTCGACGCACATGGCGTAGGCCAGGTTATCCATGCCCGCTCCGCCGTATTCTTCCGGGAAGGGAATCCCCAGCATACCGGCTTCGGCCAGCTTGGGAATGGTCTCTTCCGGAAAACGTTCCTTTTCATCCAAATCCTTGGCAATGGGCTTTACTTCTATCTGGGCAAATTCACGGAACATTTCACGCAGCTCCTGATGTTCCTTGGACAGTTCAAAATTCATGGTTTCTTCCTCCTCGTCCGCATGGGTTTTATCAACCGTATTAATCTTTTTAATCTCACGCTTTGGACCTTCTTCTAAAGGCACCGCTGCTTTTTCTTCTTTCTTCTCAATTTCAGGTATCTGATGCTCCTGGCTTTTGGCTTCCTTTTCTTCAAAATAAGCCGTCTGTGTATCGGTTGGATTCTGCTTCCGCTCTGCCGGCGATCTGAGCTGGCGCTTTTCACGGATCAGATCGGTGAGCGCAGGAACCACCTCAAACAAATCGCCAACCACACAGTAGTGGGCAATTTTAAAGATAGGAGCCTCTGGGTCGTTATTGATGGCGACAATAACATCCGAGTCCTTCATGCCCATCGTATGCTGTACCGCACCGGAAATCCCGCAGGCAATATAAAGCTTCGGGTGGATTCGCTTACCTGTAACGCCTACCTGATGTTCTATGTCAATCCAGCCATCCTCCACTGTTGGCTTGGAAGCGCCGACCGCAGCGCCCAGAGCGTCTGCCAGCTCCCGAACAACATCAAAGCCTTCCGGGCCTCCAAGGCCGCGTCCGCCAGCCACCACAATATCTGCTTCCTCCAGATCATCCACGACCTTTGAAGCAGCCTCGACGTATTCCAGCAGCTTCACCCGCAGTGCGCTTTCCTTTATCGGAATGTCTTCCTCGATTACCTCAGCTTTCAAACCTTCCACTGGCAGGCCCTTGGCAAAAATACCGGAGTGGACACTGCCGATCTGGGGACGTGTTGCCATGGTAATTTTGGCAAACGCCTTCCCATCGTAGGCCGGGCGGATAAAGGTCGCGGCGTTATTTGCTTCCAGCTCAATCTCTGTGCAGTCCGCCGCAAGGCCAAGCTCCAGACGCGTTGCCAGACGTCCGCAGAGGTCACGGCCATTGTGGGTCGCTCCCACCAGCAGGAGATTCGGCGTGTAACGCCGGATCAGGGCTTCCATCGCGTCGGTATAAGCGTCGGTACCATAGATTTCATAGCCATCGCCCGGGACATTTAAAATAATATCCGCTCCATAACCTGAAAGCTCGGTGGTCATATCACAGGAAAGATAGCCAAAAACCACAGCAACCAGTTCCCCGTCCGCGTGCTTGAGCTTTTTTCCCTTGGACAAAAGCTCAAGGCTCACGCGCCTGATCTGCTCCTCCTCTTTTTCAATAAAGATCCAAATCGCATTTTCTTTCATGATGTTTCCTCCTTACCACACGCCCAGGCTTTCCAGGGTTTCAAACAGGGCTTTTGCGCCTTCCCGGCCATCCTTCGCGTCAATCCGGACACCAGTATCCAGAACTGCTGGTGAAAAAGTGCCAACCACCTGGGTCGCTGAGCCTTTAAAACCAACATCATCCGGCATTAATCCAATGTCTGCCGCCGATAACGTCCGGATCTCTGCACTTTTTGATTTCATTTTGCCCTTTATCGAAGGATGTCTCGGCGCATGGGCTTTTTCCGTAATAGTACAGACCGCCGGCAATGCCGCCTGCAGGATTTCAACACCATCTCTATTTTCACGTTCCGCTGTCAAAACATAATCTTCAACCTTCAGCCGGTTCACATAAGTGACCTGAGTCCAGTCCAGCCGTTCGGCAATTCCCGGGCCTACCTGCCCTGTATCGCCGTCGCTGGCCTGCTTGCCGCAGAGTACCAGATCATAGCCGCCCAGCTTATCGATCGCCGCAGCCAATACGCGGCTGGTGGCGAGGGTATCCGATCCCTGCAGCGCAGCGTCACAGAGCAGAACCGCTTCATCTGCCCCCATGGCGATACACTCCCGGAGCGCTTCCTCGGCCTGGGGCGGCCCCATGGTTAAAACCGTTACCCTGCCTCCATGCTTATCCCGAAGCCTGAGGGCCTCCTCCAAAGCATTCTGATCACAAAGGTTTACAACTGCGGGCACACCCTCTCTCAGCATTCGGTTTGTGCCTTTTTCCAGCTTAATTTCTGACACAGCGGGAACCTGTTTAATACATACAGCAACATTCATCTGATTACCTCCTTTTCTCAATCGGTTTCAAATAAAATATAATATCCTAAATACAACTCAAACGAATACAATTGTCAGGCATTTAACTTATAACATGAATATATTTACCCATTTGTTTGTATTTTATCCACTAAAAAAAGTCTCTGCAAATAAACGCGCATTTTGCAGAGACTTTTAAGCGGCTATTCTTCTTTCATTTTTGACCATATGGTGACCATCATGGTGATAAAGCAGGCAGCTCCCCCAATGAAATTGGAGATGGGCTCTGCCAGAAAAACGCCGTTGACACCAAGGCTGAAAACCGTTGGCAGGAACAGGGTAAGCGGGATCACAATGATCGCTTTGCGAAGCAGCGAAAAGAAAATAGCCTGCTTCGACTTGCCCAGGGCAATAAAAACGGTCTGGCCTGAGAACTGCAGCGCCATCATAAAAAACCCGAAAAAATAAATATACAAAGCCGGCACACCAAGCCTTATAAGCTCCGGCTCACTGTTGAAAATATGGATAAAGGCCTGGGGCGTAAGCATCAGAATCAACCAGGCAATAAAAGTGTACGCTACACCGATAATGGCTGTAAACTGAATTCCCTTCCGAACTCTGCCATAGGCTCCAGCCCCATAATTAAAACCGAGCACCGGCTGCGCTCCGTTGGTAATCCCCTGGACAGGCATGGTGAGCACCTCACGAATAGAGTTTAAAACAGTCATAACGCCCACGTAAATATCTCCGCCATAAAACTGAAGACTCGCGTTGCATACGATCTGCACCGCACTGTTAGTGACCGACATGATGAACCCCGACAGGCCAAGGCCTGAAATCTCACCGATCAGCGGAAAATCCAGCCTCATACTTTTCAGACTGAGGCGGTAGATGGCTTTTTTCCCTGTCAGAAAGCGCAAAACCCAGAGGGCTGAGAGCAGCTGAGACAGCACTGTCGCCAAAGCTGCACCCCTGACGCCTAAACCAAAGATAAAAATAAATACCGGGTCCAGCAGAATATTAACCAGTGCCCCCAGAGCCACCGTCATCATTCCAATTTTTGCAAAACCCTGTGAATTGATGAAACTGTTCATTCCCAGGCCGATCATCACAAAGAGACTGCCGCAGAGATATATTTCAACATAATCGTCAGCGTACGGAAAGGTCTGGTCACTGGCGCCAAAAGCGTATAAAATCGGCCTCTTAAAAATCAGGCATACGATCATGAGCAAAACACCGGAGATAAGCAGCATGGCAAAGGAATTTCCCATAATGCGCTCTGCCCTGCGGTCATCTCCTTTCCCCCTGGCAATGGAGCAGAGCGGCGCTCCGCCCATGCCAAAAAGGTTGGCAAAAGCCGTAATGATCATAATAATGGGAAAGGTAAGACCCAGACCTGTCAGCGCGAGTGTCGAGGCATCCGGTAAATGGCCGATATAGACGCGGTCAACCACGCTGTACAGCACATTAATCAGCTGTGCCGCCATCATTGGAAATGCCAGGCGCATAATATTGCCGGATATGCTCCCTTCAGTAAAGTCATTCTGTTTTTCCACAGGCATCCCTCCCTTTATTGTAATATTATAACATTAAC
>CAUEUD010000256.1 GCA_959020865.1 Eubacterium limosum
CAGCCTGAAAAAGAGAGATGAAAAGAGTGATCTTCATCTCTCTTTTTTATGTGGCGGGACAATCGTAACGAAACATTAATGGCAGTACGCGCTTTTTTTACACTATCTTTATTTTGACAAAGGTACAATTTAAACATCGAAAGGAGTGAAGAAGTGTTATGGGAATTATAACAATCATCACAGGTATTCTCAGTTTAGGATTAATGGGATATCTGTTTTATGTTTTATTCAGAGGTGAAAATTTATGAGCAGCGCGATCATTCAGGATATTATCTTTCTCGTCGCGGTTATAGGGCTTGGGGTTCCCATAGGAAAACTGACCTATAAAATTATGGAAGGCGGAAAGATAAAATTTCTAGGTTTTTTAAGACCGGTGGAGCTTTGTGTGTACAGAGCAATGGGTGTTGACGAAAACAGAGGAATGAGTGGCAGACAATATGCCATTGCCGCCCTTCTGTTCAGTCTCTTTGGTTTGATCTTTTTAATCGCACTGCTGATGTGCCAGGGTTTTCTTCCTTTTAACCCTGAAGGATTGCCGGGGTTGAGCTGGGATCTGGCCTATAACACGGCTGCGAGCTTTGTGAGCAATACGAACTGGCAGGCGTACAGCGGTGAGACAACACTTTCCTACCTGTCACAGTTTCTTGGATTAACGGTTCAGAATTTTGTATCTGCAGCCACTGGGATTGCGGTTTTGTTTGCCTTGATCAGAGGATTTATCCTCAAAAAATCAAAAACGGTCGGGAATTTCTGGTGTGACCTGGTAAGGACAGTTCTGTATCTGCTGCTGCCGCTGTCCCTGATCATTGCCATTATCCTGATGTCTCAGGGCGTTGTGCAGACACTGGCGCCGTACGCTCAGGCAGCGTTTTTGGAAGGAGGCGGTTCTCAGGCGGTTCCGCTGGGACCGACCGCCAGTCAGATTGCCATTAAACAGCTGGGTACAAACGGCGGCGGCTTCTTTGGCGTTAACTCGGCCTTCCCACTGGAAAACCCAACAGCCATTTCCAATTTTGTGGAATGCTGGGCGATCATTGCCATTCCAGCGGCTTTATGCTTTACTTTTGGAAAGGCCGTAAAGGACAGTAAGCAGGGGCGGAGTATTTTGATTGCTATGACCCTGGTATTTATTGTGGCCTTAACATTGACCACCATGAGTGAATACAATCTCGGGCCGCAGTTCAATAATGTGGAAGCTTCCGCCAGTATTGAAGGGAAAGAGGTTCGGTTTGGAGCAGGCGGTTCAGCGCTTTGGGGTGTAACCACCACAGCGGCCTCCAACGGATCGGTGAACTCAATGCACGACAGCTTTACGCCGCTTGGCGGCATGTTTCTTATGTTTATGATGCAGCTGGGGGAAATTATCTTCGGCGGCGTCGGTTCAGGGCTTTACGCAATGCTGGCCTTTGCGATCCTCGCGATTTTTATCGCGGGGCTGATGGTTGGGCGCACACCAGAATACCTTGGCAAAAAAATAGAGCCCTATGACATGAAAATGACCTGTATTATTATTCTTGTTCCGCCGCTGCTCATACTGGGCGGTACGGCCATTGCCACCATGATGCCTCAGGTCTCTGACTGGCTGACGAACAGCGGAGCACATGGATTTTCAGAAATTCTTTATGCCTATACCTCCGGCGGCGCCAACAACGGGAGTGCCTTCGCGGGCTATGCGGCCAATAACGTGTTCAACAATGTGATGATCGGCTCAGAAATGTTGATCGTGCGGTTTATTCCCATGGCCGCGGCGGTTCTCCTTGGCGCAAATCTGGCGTCAAAAAAGGCCGTGCCCCAGAGTGATGGCACACTCAGTACCACAGGCCCCATGTTTGTGGGGCTGCTGATCGGCGTTTTCCTGATCATCGGCGCGCTCAGCTTCCTGCCGGCGCTGGCCCTTGGCCCAATTGCCGACTACTTTACCATGTTATGATGTGAAAAGGTGAGAAAATGAAGAAAAAAAGTATGTTTAACAGAGACATCATGAAGGACTCCCTTCTCCAGTCTTTTAAAAAATTAACACCGCGTGTGCAGATCAAAAATCCGGTCATGTTGGTGGTGTACCTTGGAGCAATGCTCACAACGGTTTTATTTGTTCTGTCGCTCTTTGGCATCAGTGATGCCCAGAGCGGCTATACACTGGCCATCGCTGTCATTCTCTGGCTGACGGTTCTCTTTGCCAATTTTGCCGAAGCATTGGCGGAGGGCAGAGGACGCGCTCAGGCAGAAAGCCTGAGGAGCAGCCGGAAGGATGTGATGGCGAGAAAGCTGAAAACAGCGGATGTGAATGCGGACTATATCGAAGTGAAAGCTTCTGATCTGAAAAAAGGGGATATCTTTCTGGTAAAAGCCGGAGAGCAGATTCCCATGGACGGCGAGGTGATCATCGGGGCGGCATCGGTCGACGAGAGTGCCATTACTGGGGAATCGGCCCCGGTAATCCGCGAATCGGGCGGAGACAGAAGCGCTGTGACCGGCGGCACCTCGCTGGCGTCGGACTGGCTGGTGGTTCGTGTGACAGCCGAGGCGGGCGAAACCTTTCTGGACAAAATGATCGCCATGGTAGAAGGTGCTTCCAGAAAGAAAACACCCAATGAGGTTGCCCTTCAGATTTTGCTGGTGACCCTGACCATTATCTTTCTGGCCATCACCATCACGCTGTTTCCCTTCTCCGGGTTTGCCGCGGCGCAGAGCGGGCAGGGCGAAGCGGTTTCAATCACCAACCTTGTCGCTTTGCTGGTCTGCCTGGCGCCAACCACCATCGGCGCGCTGCTTTCCTGTATTGGGATTGCGGGTATGAGCCGCTTGAATCAGGCGAATGTACTGGCAATGAGCGGCCGGGCCATTGAAGCCGCAGGTGATGTGGACGTTCTTCTTTTGGATAAAACCGGTACCATCACCCTCGGAAACCGCCAGGCCAGTGAATTCTTACCGGTAAAAGGCGTAAGCGAGGAAGAATTGGCCGATGCGGCACAGCTGGCTTCTCTGGCAGATGAAACGCCAGAGGGCCGCAGTATTGTGATTCTGGCCAAGGAAAAGTTTAATATCCGGGGCCGGGATATGGAAAAGCTGAACGCGGATTTTGTGGAGTTCACAGCTAAAACCCGCATGAGCGGGATCAATTATAATAATAATGTCATCCGGAAAGGCGCGGCAGATGCCATAAAAGAGTATGTGATGGTAAAGGGCTATCCATATCCGGATGAATGTGAAAAGATTGTTGAAAATGTTGCGAACCAGGGCGGTACGCCCCTGGTAGTGGCTAAAAATGGACAGGTGCTGGGTGTTGTCCACCTGAAGGATATTATAAAAAACGGCGTTAAGGAACGGTTTGATGATTTGAGAAAAATGGGTATTAAAACTATTATGATCACCGGTGACAATCCCATGACAGCCGCGGCCATCGCGGCTGAAGCGGGCGTAGATGATTTTCTGGCAGAGGCCACACCGGAAACCAAGCTTGATTTAATCAGGGATTATCAGTCCAGAGGCTATCTGGTCGCCATGACCGGTGACGGCACCAACGACGCCCCGGCGCTTGCCCAAGCGGATGTAGCTGTTGCCATGAACACTGGCACCCAGGCGGCCAAGGAAGCCGGGAATATGGTGGATCTGGACTCCAGCCCCACCAAGCTGATTGAAGTTGTGCAGATAGGAAAACAGCTGCTGATGACCCGGGGGTCCTTGACGACCTTTAGCATCGCCAACGATGTGGCCAAATATTTTGCCATTATCCCGGTTCTGTTCTTTGCCATTTATCCCCAGCTTTCGGCCTTGAATTTTATGGGGCTGACCAGCGGTACCAGCGCCATGCTCTCGGCCATCATTTATAATGCGCTGATCATCGTCGCGTTGATCCCACTGGCTTTGAGAGGGGTTAAATATCAGGAGCAGCCCGCGGGCAAGCTGCTGCGGCGCAATATGCTGGTCTATGGTCTGGGGGGCCTCGTTGCGCCTTTTGTAGCCATCAAGCTGATTGATATGATTCTGACCGTTTTCGGTTTAGTGTGAGGTGAGTAAAATGACTGAAAATAAATCGGCAGTGAGACCGGCTGTTGTCGGATTTCTGATACTGGCGCTCATCACAGGGGTTATCTACACCTTTGTGTGTACAGGCATCGGACAGCTTTTGTTTAACCATAGAGCAAATGGAAGTATGATTACTGGAACGAGCAATGGGCAGGAAGTACAATACGGTTCTGAATTTTTAGCCCAGCCCTTTACAGATCCTAAGTATTTGATTGGCAGACCCTGGAATGACGGCGCCCCTACAAACCTAAACCCGGTGGGCGATGAGCAGGCAGCGCTGGTTCAGGAAAGAGTCGACTGGTGGCATGGGCTGGACCCGGAGAACACCGCCGACATTCCAATGGAGCTTGTCACTGTGGGCGGCAGCGGTTATGATCCGGAAATCACACCGGCCGGAGCTGAGTACCAGGTGGCACGCATCGCGAGAGAACGGGGCATCGGTGAGGAAAAGGTGAGAGAAATCATCACTGCCAACACGAAAGACCGTGCTTTTGGCGTGCTGGGTGAGCCGACAGTCAATGTGTTAAAAGTAAATTTAGCACTTGATGGTATTGAAACAGAATAATCGTCTATGATAATATTAAGGGATAGGGGAAGCTCTATCCTTTGAGACGATCAAGAAAGTGGCGTAAGCCGAGACTGCACCATTTATCCAGATAAGAAAAAAGGCCCAGGCGCTGCGGTAAACGGCCAGGAAT
>CAUEUD010000257.1 GCA_959020865.1 Eubacterium limosum
TGCCGCAGGCAGATTTGATCAGATACGGCCTGCGGCCGTGTTTTTAATCGCTTTGGCGTCAGCCAAAGGGGTCATGAACCTTCCACCTTCAACTTTCCATCTTCCACCTAAAACAGCTTCCTGCTTTAACGTTGCTTCAAGTTTTTAACTTTTTTGATAGCCTGAGCACAGCACATTTTTGCGCTGTGCTTTTTCTATTCGCCAATAATTTTAATGAGCGCGTGCTTATCGCGCTTGCCGTCAAACTCAAAATAAAAGATCTGTTCCCAGGTTCCAAAATCCAGACGGCCATCTGTGACCGCTACGACCACTTCGCGGCCCATAACGGTCCGCTTGAGATGCGCGTCAGCGTTATCCTCAAAACCGTTGTGGTGATACTGGCTGTAGGGCTTTTCTGGAGCCAGTTTTTCGAGCCATACCTCATAATCGTGGTGCAGGCCGCTCTCGTCATCATTGATGAACACACTGGCGGTGATGTTCATGGCGTTGACCAGCACCAGGCCCTCACGGATTCCACTGTCGGCCAGTGCTGCCTCGACATCCGGTGTAATATTGACAAGACCTCTGCGGGTCGGCAGGTTAAAATGCAGTTCTTTTCGATAAGATTTCATAAATCCTCCTATAAATAAAATTAATAACATTCAAAGAAGCGCTCATAGACGCGTTTCTGGTAAACAACGGAACCAATGACCTGAACATTGTCCTTATTAAGGTCATAAATCTCCACTTCAAAGGCAGGATTGTGGGGCTGAAGAATAACTTGATTTTTTCGGAAAGAGACCTTCCGGATCTTGAGGTCCGACTCGCCCACATGCAGCGCGGTCAGATCACCGGATTTTAAAAAGGTGTTGAGCTTGACCACCACATAATCGTTTTTCATCAGTGTGGGTTCCATGCTGGCGTCTGTGATCTCCATGGCAAAGACCGGGCCCCATTTTGCCAGCTGGTCGCTGGGCAGCGTGAGGGTGTGGATTGTTTTCTCGTTGGAAAAAACCGGCAGCTGATATTTGATACTCCCGAAAACCGAAAGCGTCACCTCCGCTCCAAAGGCCTGAGTGTCGCTAAGTACCTCGCGCTCATACATAGAGACCGGACGGCCCATCAACCACAGGGGGCTGACATCAAAGTACGCTGCCATCTCCCGGATGGTGGTAATTTTTGGAGCCATCTCACCCCGGGTATAACGTGAAATACTTGGGGGAGAAAGGTTGAACTTCCGTGACATCGAATAGGTGGTTTCATTGAAATTCGTCATCAGGTATTTTAGACGCTGGCCAAAGACCTGTTTATCGACGGTATGTTTTTTATCCATTGTACACCTCCGCTTTTGTATATCATACACCAAACAAGTGCAAAACACAATATTAAAGCAGGTATCTTCTGCATATATTACGTAACACAACTTTATAGAGTGGTCTCTCTTAAATGCTGAGTGTATTTTCCTGAATACAATTGATTTTTCTGAGTTCAGGGTATATAATACAAGTACAAATTCGTTTACAAAAACTAAAGAATCGAGGGTGGAAAAATAGTGTTAAAAAACCTGATTGAGTCGATATACTGGCGCCTGTTCTATGTGAAAATGCGGAATAATTATTCCCACCAGGACCAGTAGATCCGTAAACGAAAAAAAAACGGCCGGAGTTGTCCGGTCGTTTTTACGTTGTTCAGTCTTTTCGCCGCATGACCCCGCTATATGGGTTTTCATCCTTTGACGGAGCAACCTCCTCAAGATCCCCGGCGTCAGCCATGGCCTGCAGCCGCATGAACAGCCATTGCGCGCTCACACCCTTTACGCGGAGCAGGGTTCTGCCGATGGCAACAGCGGTTAAAAAGTCACCGTCGGGTATATTTGCCCGGAGGACAGCGTCATAGAAATCTTCGCGCACACTCATAACGCGGCCGTTTACCACCGCGCGCAAAGGGGCGTTTTCTTTGACGAGCTGTTCCCACAGCGCCGCGCAGGCTTCTTGCTGGATGGGGTTGACCGGCTCCTCAAGCTGCGCAAGTATCCCGAAGTCCTCGGGAAAAACCTCGCCTGTACTCAGATATTGGCGTGCTTTTCCTTCAAATACAGTCTTTCGGGAGACAAAGACTGCGGATAAAGGAACCGGACTCTCCCTGAAAAAGTGACAGATGAAAAGAAAACCACAAACCTCGGCCGGATCATTTTCTGACAGCCAGACGCGGATAGGCTCAAGGGTTTCTCTGGTTTTTTCCAGCCGGTCAAGGGTTTTGCGGTTCAGCCCCGCAATTTCCTCAGCCACGCCGGGCGAATCGCCGTACAGGGTTTTCAGCACAGAAAGCCGGGTACCCTCTCTTGTTTCAGCGTTGTCGAGCGCCCCGATGTCCAGAGACTGCCACAGGGGCGCCACGTCCTCGGGGCTGCCGTCCAGCGAGAGGCCGGGCCAATGAGTCGTTGTGGACCATCCATCATCGCGTCGCAGCAAATAGGTATCCTTTATCTCCTGCCCATGTTTCATGGATTTTGCACAGCTCAGGCACCCGGCGGCGCTGTTTCCGAAAATAAGCTCAATCACTTTATTTCCTCCACTCTGTACAGATCTGTTCTTCTGGCAGACAGGATGGGCAGCTCCTCCCGGACTGTGTCAACGACACGAGTGTCGATTTCGACCGAGACCGTTCCGGGTTTTTCATCAAGACCGGCGATTTTATCGCCCCAGGGATCAATCACGCAGGAATGTCCCCAGGCTGCGTATTTGGCGTTTTCATCCCGGGCAGAGGAGCAGGCCGCGATATAGAACTGGTTATCCACAGCGCGGGAGCGCAGTGCCAGTTCCCAGTGGGCCGGCCCGGTGGTCATGTTAAAGGCGGCTGGCAGCACTGCCAGCTTTGCCCCGTGTTCTGCCATAATGCGAAACTGTTCAGGGAACCGGATGTCAAAACAAACCGCCACGCCCACAGGGCCAAAGGGGGTCTCTACAACGGTGATGGAATCACCAGGAGTTAATACATGTGACTCTTTAAAGGAGATGCCATTTTTGACGTCAACATCAAAAAGATGAACCTTTCGGTGCCGTCCAAGCAGGCTGCCATCCGGACCGAATACGAAACAAGAGTTATAGATATGCCCGTTCTCCACCTCGGGGATGGAGCCGGCAAACAGAGTGATTCCCAGCGCACCGGCCAGGGCGGACATACGGGTATTGGCAGGCCCGTCCGCAGGCTCGGCCGCGGTCAGGAAATCACTTCCGGCATAGGGGCATACATACATTTCTGGCAGCAGCACCATCTCGGCTCCATCCTCCACAGCGGCACGAACCATTTTTTCAGCAGTGTTCATATTTGTTTCCTTATCCGCTGTCAGCGGCATCTGACAGCAGGCAAATTTTATTTTCATGGGAACCTCCGGTTTTTCGCCGTAATTTGCGGTTTCTTTTTATTATAACTGAAAAGACTGAAAGAAGTTTTTAATTACCTGGGGAAAACTTCAATTAATTGTAACCCTTTCCTAATTTAAATAGTTCTAAAGAAAACTTTGATAAATTCTTGAAGATTTGTTATCTTATAGAATTGTGTGTCATATGATGCTATATAGTGTTTTTTTAGCATCTGAGGTTTTTATAAACCAACAATCTCATCTGAAATCATTAAAAAAAACAGAGAAAATACTAAGAAAAACTAAAAACAAAGAACAATTTCCGTATATTTTCCGTTTTATATTTGCGGAAAAGAATGTCTGCAATCGCTTATGAATGCTTTGTTTAAGAAGAATTATGAGGGAAATAAGGGCGCAAACAATGTAAGGGTATAGCTATAACCCTATAGTAAAAAACATCAAATTTTCCTTGTTTAAACTGCTACAGCGCCAACATCTTAATAAACAATAAAAAAAGGGCGAATAGCCCTTTTCGCTTTTTTATTGATAATACCATGTACAATTATTGATTTCCATTTCTGCAAATTGTACATCAGTAGAGAACGAAGCTTTTTGTTTGGTTCCTGGAACCCAGTTTTCAAGATTAGCAATCACAGTGTCGACAATAACACCAGAGTTGTCTAAGAGGTCAATGTTAAATTGAAATGACTTGAAAGTAAAATCGCTCGTATTTTCAACAATACAGCTATATGTAGTCCATGAACTACCTTCATATTCCTTTGGTTCTGGTTGGAAATCCGCTGATTTCATAATATCTTCTGCCGCGATAGCAAGTTTTCCTTCATTAAGTAAACCTTCAAAATTCGCTTTATCTTTTTCATTAAACTCTAGTGGAGAAATTTCATTTATCTTCACCAAAGTAGCAAGTCGATTTAAGATATATTGATTTGCTTTGTTGGTAAACATATTATAATTTGTATCAATATAGTTTGTATTTTCTTTTATCTTTTCTAATGATTCAATATACTCTTTTGCCAGATTACCTAAATCTTGATTTTCAAAAGTAGTATCTTTGAATTCTGAAATTTTATTTAGCTCAGAATCAATATACGTATTCCATGCCGCTGTTGTACTTCCTTGAGCTTGACCTTCAAATTTATCGACCTGTTGCCAACGTGATTCCAATCCTTGCTGTAATGAACTAATAAAACGTTCATCTGTTGATTGTGAATTGCTACAAGCCGTTAAAATAAAAATAAGGGAAAAAAACATTGCAATTCCTAAAGCAAATTTCTTCATAATCTCCTCCTGCAAAAAATTGATTTTAGCATTTTAATATTATAGGAGCAAAAAGGGCTAATTGCCCTTTT
>CAUEUD010000258.1 GCA_959020865.1 Eubacterium limosum
TACTTTTCGCAAAAAAGCAAAGTTTATTTACGGAGGAAAAAATGAGTAAAGACCTGATTTTAAAAACCCTGAAACATGAAAAAATCGATGCGGTGCCGTGGGTGCCTTTTTCCGGAGTACACGCCGGATTTTTAAAGGGCTACACGGCCAGAGAAGTGCTGACTGACGGGGATAAGCTGTTTGAATCCCTGCAGGAGGTGCATAAAATGTACACCCCTGACGGCATGCCCATTATGTTTGATCTTCAGATAGAGGCCGAAATCATGGGGTGCGGCCTGCTCTGGGCAGAGGACAATCCGCCGTCTGTCACTACCCACCCCTACGAAGGCAAGGAAAAGAAAATTCCCTGTGCCTGTAAAATTCCAAAGAAAACCGATGGCCGTATCCCCATGGTGCTGGACGTCATGCAGCGGTCAAAGGAGGCCTTTGGCGGCGACACAGCCCTGTACGGCTTGATCTGTGGCCCGGCGACCCTAGCCTCGCACCTCCGAGGCAACGACTTTTTTATGGATATCATCAAGGATAAGGAATTTGCAGCGGAAATGTTTTCCTACTGCTGTGAGGTGGCCATCACTATGGCCGGCTACTACATCGACGCGGGCATGGACGTCATCGCGGTGGTTGACCCCATCATCAGCCAGATCGCGCCAAAGGCCATCGAAAAGCTGTTCCTAGAGGCTTACCAGACCGTCTTTGACTATATCCGCAGCCGGGGCGCTCTCAGCAGCTTTTTTGTCTGCGGCGACGCCACCATTCAGCTGGATGTCATGTGCCGCACCCACGCCGACGGCCTGTCGGTGGACGAGAACGTCGATCTGGCGGCGGCCAAGAAAATCACAGACGGTTATGGCATTGCGGTCGGCGGCAATATCCCGCTGACCACGGTCATGCTCTTTGGGACACAGCAGGATAACATGAAATATGTGGTGGAGCTGCTGGACACAGTGGACCACGAAAACCTCATCGTGAGCCCGGGTTGCGACATGCCCTACAACGTGCCTGTGGACAACACCATCGCCTGTGTGCAGGCGGTTAAAAACACCGATGAAGTCCGCGAGATGATCGCCAACTACGAGGCCGTCGACACCCTCGGCGATGTTGAGCTGCCGGATTACGGCAAGCTAGAAAAACCCTTCATCGAGGTCTTTACCCTGGACCCGGTACAGTGCGCGGCCTGCACCTACATGACCTCAGCGGCAGAAGTCGCCAGAGAGGAATACGGCGATAAAATTGACTTCGCGGTCTACAAATACTGCGTAAAGGAGGACATCGCGAGAACCCAGAAAATGGGCGTCCAGCACCTGCCGTCCATCTATATTAACGGCGAGCTGAAATGGTCTTCCATCATTCCAAGCCGTGAGGAGATGCTGGCGGCTGTGGAAAAAGCCTTTTAAATGAAGCTGGTACTGCTGACCGGTTTTCTGGGCGCAGGGAAAACGACTTTTCTAAACCATCTGTTCAAGGAATTTAAAGATCAGAAAATCGGTGTTCTGATGAATGAGTTTGGCGAGAAAAGTGTGGACAGCGCCCTGATCTACGGCGAGAATTTTGATTTGCTGGAGCTGACCGGCGGCTCAGTTTTCTGCGCCTGCCTCAGGGAAAATTTTATCAGAGGGCTGGCAGAGCTCAGAGATTATGACCTGGAGTATGTCTTTGTGGAGTCCTCCGGCGTGGCCGATCCCTCCAACATGGGTGTGATTCTGGAAATGGTCAGAAATCTGAGCGGCAAAAGCTATGATTACCGGGGCTCTCTGTGCATTGTGGACGCCCTGTATTTTGAGGAGACCTTCGAGGTGGTGCCGGCACTCAAAAAACAGCTGATCTGTGCCAGCGCGGCCATCATCAATAAGACAGATCTTCAGACAGGCGAAAAAATCAAAGCCGTCAGAGACAGAATAAAGGCGGTAAACCCCGGAGCTGAGCTGCTTGAAGCCGCCTTCTGCGACGTGCCCATCAAGCCCCTTCTGGAGCGCCGCAGAGCATTCCCGGCGCCAGGGGAAACCGTGAATACCTGGGAATCCCGGCCAAAAACCATCATGCTGACAACAGAAGCTCAGGTGGATGACATAGCTCTTGAAAATTTTCTGAATCGCGTCGTCCCCTCGGCCTACCGCGTCAAGGGCTTTGCGAAAACCAGCCGCGGCCCCGTTGAGGTCAGCGGCGTCAACGATCGGGTAGAATTTCACCTCTGGAATAAACCGGTCGAAAAGACAGAGATCGTCGTGATCTCGTCTGTTGGAATTAAAATAATCAGTCTGGCGCTGGCTGCATGGAAAGAATATCTGGGCGGCGCGCCCCTTGATTTAAAATAAATAACGAAAAGAGGAAATTGAAATGTTTAATACAGGAGATATCGCGTTTGTTCTGATCTGCACCATCCTTGTGTTTTTCATGACACCGGGCCTCAGCCTGTTTTACGCTGGAATGGTGCGCCGGAAAAATACGCTCAATACCATTATGTCCACGGTTTTTTGCTGCGGACTGGCCATTGTCATGTGGTTTGTCTGCGGATACTCTCTGTCCTTCGGACCGGATGTCGGCGGTCTCGGGATCATCGGGGATTTCAGCAACGTCTTTTTTAACGGCGTGTCCGCCTTTGAGGCTGGGCCTTATGTGGACAATATTCCCGGGGCGCTGTTTGCTTTTTTCCAGCTCATGTTCTGTGTCATCACTCCGGCCATTATCGTGGGCTCTCTGTCCGGCAGAATGCGCTTCCCGGCAACCTTTGTCTTTGTGGGCGTCTGGCTGCTGCTGGTGTATTATCCGCTAGCTCATATGGTATGGGGCGAC
The DNA here is from genome assembly GCA_959020865.1 of Eubacterium limosum. Lineage (GTDB taxonomy): Bacteria > Bacillota > Clostridia > Eubacteriales > Eubacteriaceae > Eubacterium > Eubacterium limosum_B. The sequence continues at coordinate 2,791 of CAUEUD010000258.1, forward strand.
GGCGGACTTATCGACGGCTTTGGCGCTGTGGACTTTGCCGGCGGCAATGTCATCCACATCAGCTCAGGTGTCTCCGGCCTGGTGGCTTGTATCATTCTGGGCGCCAGAAAGGGCTACGGCATCAGGGAGTACCATCCCCACAACATCCCCATGTTTTTCACCGGGGCGGCTGTCCTGTGGGCCGGCTGGTTTGCCTTTAATGGCGGCTGCGCCCTGGGGGCAAATGAGCTGGCCATCCAGGCGGTTGTGAATACAGGCATCTCCTCAGCGGCGGCTATGCTGTCATGGATGCTCATCGAAGCCCTGCTCTACAAAAAAGTGACGCTCATGGGCTCTGTCACCGGCGCAATCGTTGGCCTGGTCGCCATCACGCCGGGCGCAGGCTTTGTGCCCTTTTGGTCCGCCATCATCATCGGCGCGCTGGTCAGCCCGATCTGCTACTTTGCCATGACAAAAGTCAAGACAAAATTTGGCTATGACGATTCGCTGGACGCCTTTGGCTGTCACGGTGTCGGGGGAATCTGGGGCGGCATCGTGACCGGTATTTTCGCCCAGTCCACCATCAATCCCGTTGCCCAGTGGAACGGTCTGGCCTTTGGCGATTACCACCTGTTCCTAGCCCAGCTAGGCGCTATTCTGATCTCCGTGGCTTACTCCGCCGTGGTCACCGCCATCATCATGCTGGTGCTCAAGAAGGTCATGAAGGTCCGCGCATCCCTCGAAGACGAAGCCCTCGGCCTGGACATCACCGAACACGCCGAGCAGGCATATCCGGCCTTCTCAGGCATCGACCAATGATCTGACCGTCAAAAATGGTTGAACTGCTGAGTTATTTGCATTGTTTAGTTCGGTCACTTATGAGAAATAAGCTCCCTCACCAGCCAAAGCAGACGCCTTGCATTTTAACCATTTTCTAGCTCAGAAAAGCTGAGTCCGGTTTCCAGTGGAAACCGGCAGCGAGTAAGGAGCGTAAGCGGACGAGTGATAACGAAGCAAACGCATTTTTCCCCGGAAGGTATCCTGTCAGGAGAGAAGAGCTTTTGGGGGGAAATGTGGTCCTTGCTTTTAATGGCGGAAATTTTCCCCATTAATATAAATTCTAGTCTAGTCATTACCCGGCAATGGTGACTTAAAACCCACATTGCCGGAGAAAGGATGATGTTATGAAACAGATTGAAGCCATTATCCGTCCAGAGAAGCTTGAGCCTTTGAAGGATGCGTTTTTCAAATATAAAATCCATGGAATGAATGTCCGTCAGGTCCTGGGCTGCGGCAGCCAGATGGGCTGGGTCGCCCATAACCGCGGGTCTAAGGTGATGATGAACATGCTCCCAAAGGTCGAGGTGAAAATTGTGGTGCCGGACGATAAGGTGGACGCGGTGGTCAGGGTCATTCTTGAAACCGTGAGAACCGGAGAGATCGGCGACGGAAAGATTTTTGTCAAACCAGTTGAGGAGTGTATCCGCATCCGTACCGGGCAGCGTGACGATGACGCACTGTAAATGATAGTGACTACCGCTTAATGCGGTAGTTCTTTTAAATTACTAAAAAACAGTAAGGTGTTCATTATCGTTTGTTAAGATAAGGTAGCTGGTAAAAAGTAGAGATGCTGCATTGGAAGACTAAGGCTACAGCATGGAAAGCAAAAAGTTTATTTAAATATTGAATGGTGATAAAAAGATTTGTAGTTAAAGGATAGATTGATTCTAAGTGAAAATTAGATGAATCACAATGTCTAAAACATAAAACACACAAGCAACAAACCCTAAAGAAAAGCAAGCATTTCAAAGCATTCACAATTTTTCAAGAACAAACGAATAAATATATGTATGAGATTTATTATTTTAATATTAATATTTTTTGGGGG
>CAUEUD010000259.1 GCA_959020865.1 Eubacterium limosum
TGTAATAAATAAAAAATTGTTTTTCGCTTTTATAAATTTTTTGATATATTTCAGCGTTTTAAAGGATTTTTATGGTATTTTTTAACAAAACTTTTGTAAATATTTTCAAAATATGATATAATAATAAATAATCAATGCAGAAAGGACAGGGAAGCTGATAATTCTATGAAAGCAACTATTTTTAAAGATGACCACCAGTTGAACCTCGAGGCCATTGAGGACATTCTCACCTCATTTTATTATGCGACAGATGTTCCGGTAACCTTATATGACCAGAACACCCATCCGCTGGGCACCTACTTTGAGGATAAAAAAATCTGCCGGTACTTTAACCAGTCCGAGACAGAATCCAGCCTCTGTCCAAACGCACTGCACTTTGCGGCAACCTGGGCACACCGGCTTGGAGAGCCCTATATTTTTGTCTGTCCCTCAGGCTTTGTCAACATTGCCATCGCCATCCTCGACGATCAGCAGTTTGCCGGTTCTGTCATTGCCGGCCCCATTGCCATGGGAACCATTGAGGAGAGCACTATCCGGGACATGTTCACCATCCACCAGGCCTCGCCTGAGGTGCTCTACAACACCACGCTCTTTATCCGAAATATGAAGATCTTCACCCCTTCCCAGGTAAATCATTTAGCCAGGCTCTTAAACGCGGCGATCCTGAGCCTGTACCCCAATACAGAAGCTTATGAAAAGCTAAGCTCTGAATACCATGATCAATCTGAAATTGGAGAACGTATCCACGAGCATAAAAAGAACAATATCCCACTGGTTTACCCCTATGAAAAGGAACAGGAGCTGGTGCGGCAGGTGAAGGAAGGTGATCACGAGGGCGCCCAGGTAACCCTCAAGTTTTTAGTCAATGAAATTCTGCTGATTGAGGGCGGCAACCTTGAGGTCATCAAGGCCAGGATTCTGGAGCTTGTCACCATTCTCTCCCGCGCTTCGGTGGAGGGCGGGGCCTCGCTTGAAAAGATCTTCGGCCTGAATCTTGACCTGATCACTGAGCTCAATAAAATCGACAGCATTCAGGTTCTGAGCTCATGGACTGTTAAAATTATCGACCATTTTACCAAAAATATTTTTAACAATATTTACTCAGGAGACTCCTATCTGATCAACCAGGCCATTGAGCACACAAGAGCCAATTACATGAACAAGATCACACTCCAGAAGCTGGCGGACTACCTGCATGTTTCGGACTCCTATCTGTCTAAGCTGTTTAAGGAAGAAACCGGCATCAGCTTCACGCAGTATCTCAACGAAATCCGAATCAACCGGAGTAAAGAGCTCCTGCAGAACACCAAAATGAGCATTGTCGAGGTTGCTCTTTTCGTCGGCTATGAGGATCAGAGCTATTTCACAAAGGTTTTTAAAAAAATAACCGGTATTACGCCAAAGAAATACCGGTCAGGGAAGAAATAAAAAAGAAATTTCTACGCCACTCCTCCGAGTGGCTTTAATTGAAAGCTGTCCAGCGCCTCATTGATTTCGTCCAAATCAAAGACGCGCTGCTCCACACAGTAGCGGATGATTAAGTCAAAGGTTTCGCTGCCGGAAAGAGCATAGCCGGCTTCACACAAAAGGGCTTCCAGCTCGGCCAGATCGGCTTCCAGAGCTATACCCAGAGCGATGACCGTGGCCTTTGACGGATGGTATTCCGGGTCGCTTCTTATTTTTGAAAACAACCGGCGGTCAATGCCGGCTTTATGGTAGACTGCCTTGTCTGGAAGGCCCCGTGCGTCAATCATTTTAAAGAGAAGACCTGTAAAACCCGGCCCCCGGTTCAGCACAATGTAGCTGTCCAGGCTTTCCTCTGAAGCGACCAAAGTCCTCGGACTCAGGCACACATCCTCTTGGTAGTCCCGGCTTTTTCCAAAAACCTTCAAGGCTTTTGCCTCTACATTGCGCGCGCACACTGCCGCGGAATCTCTTTGCTTTTTTCTGGCAGCTTCATCGACGGCCTGCCTCTGTTCTTTTTCAACAAATTTTCTGAGTTCGGATAAAAATTTCTGTGACAGCATCATAACCTCCGATGTCGCCCTTCAGGCGACCATTTTTCTTTCAAAGATGTTATTATCATATCATAAAAAGAAAGGAGACGTCATCATGAATCCAAATTTAACAGAGATCGTTTTTATACTGGACCGAAGCGGCTCAATGGCAGGGCTGGAGGCCGACACCATTGGCGGTTATAATCAATTTTTAAAAGCGCAGGCCGAAAAGGCCGGAGAGCTTCGCGTCACTACCGTTCTTTTTGATCATGAATACGCATGTCTGTACCAGAGCGTCTGCCCTAAAAACGCCGTACTCACAGACCAACAGTATTTTGTCCGGGGCTGTACAGCCCTCTATGACGCTGTGGGACGGGCAGTGACCGACACAGGCCAGCGTCTTGCCGAAACGCCTGAGTCCGACCGCCCCACCAAGGTGATTGTCGTCATTACCACCGACGGCTACGAAAACGCCAGTAAAAAATACACACATCAGCAAGTTCAGGATATGATCCGGCATCAGCAGGAAAAATACAGCTGGGAATTTTTATTCTTCGGCGCAAACATTGATGTGGAAAGTGTCGCGGAAACCATCGGCATACAGCCTGTCCGGGCTTATGGTTATGAAGCGGACAGCGAGGGAATCCACAAGATGATGGCCTGTGCCTGCGATATGGTTTCAGACCTGCGCGCTGGTCCCTCCTGTCAAAATGACACTGAGAGCGATCAGTCGTTTTCTGAAAAAAACAGACCAAATTGAAAAAAGCCCGGATTTCGGGCTTTTCATTCGTTTTAGCGGTATACGTTGAAACAGCGTATACCTTTTTTGCTCTGCTGACCATCGTTCAACCTTATACAGACCGAAATTCACAGCCATAGTTTGAGCACAGCCCGCAGTCATGATCCTTTTCTGCGATCTGCATATTTTTATCGGCACCGTATACATAGCCCATGGTTTTCAAGGGATTGTACATAAAGCCCTCTGTTACAGAGACATTTAACAGGTTACTGCCGCCTGCTTCCTCCAGAATAACTTTCTGATTCTGAATGGGAATGATATAGTCGTCCGGCTGGTAACGAACCGTCAGCGCATAGCCCTGCTTCTCGAAAACATCCTCTCGGATAACCGGATAAAAATCATCCGACAGATTGAAGAGCAGCTGGTCGGCAATGGAGTCAATCATCAATCCCTTCAGATAATCCTTTTCGGCAAAGTAAGCGGTGCATCGGTCACTGATTCCAGCGCCCAGAGTGACCATCACGTATACAAAATGGCTGACCTCGCAAAGCCCCTTATGCATCGGCGCGCGGCCATCGGCTTTTTTCAGGACATAAATCCCTCTTGCGTCCACCAGTTTTGGAATCTCCTCTGCCAGCTCGTTGTAGGCTGTCAAAAACTCATCATAATTCGGCTGCGTTTCATAAATATGCATCCGTTTGAACACAATATCCCGCTCCATCCGGATCGGAATAGGATAAACCTTTTCCATTTTCACACCTCCTGCTCTCTATTATAACTCATTTTTCAGCTGCGACCAATGCCTCCTCTGTGTTTTCTCGGGTAATGAAAATCACAGACAGGGTCATCAGTATGGAGCCGATCCAGGTATTGACACCATAGGGCTCACTAAAAACCAAAATGCCCATTACCAGAGAAACCACGGCCTCAAAGGAAATGATCAGCGAGGTTTTTGTCGGGCCGATGGCTTTGATGGCAAAAGCCACGACTCCCAGTACAAAAACCGTGATAAATCCAAGAATCAGACCATAGAAAAGCTCAAGCGGTCCGATGGTTAAAAAATCCGGCGTGCCTGTAAGGCATCCCTGGCCAAAAAACAGCACACAGCTGATCCCTGCCAGATAAAAAACAATGGCCATATTGTCCATATTCTTCATGCTGCTTTTTCGTATCCCCACAAGGTAAACGCCATAGGCCAGCCCTGCCCCCACTGCCAGAACGCTGCCGATATTCACGATGGAAAAATCAAAATTCATTAGCCATAAAATGCCAAAGACCGCCAGAAGCAGCGAGGCCGTTTTTATTTTGGTGGGCTTTTCCTTAAAAAGCAGGGTCATTATCAGCATGACGAACATAGGATAGGTGAAGTACAGCATTGTGGCCAGACCCACCGGCAAAAAATTAAAGGAGGAGGCCAGCAGAAAGGTCGCACCGCCGTATCCTGCTACGGTAAAGAAAAAAAGCGCACACAGCTGTTTTCTGGTGATGCGAAAGCTTTTTTTACGAATCATCATCCAGCCGCCAGCCATAATGAACACCCACATATACCTGAAAAAAAGAACCTGAGCTGAGGTTAATCCAACATTCATCATCAGCTTTGTAAAGATCGGAATCATCCCGGCGCTGAAAGCGGCGCAAATGGCCGCCACTACCCCTTTTGACATTGATATGCCCTTTCACTCTTCTCAAAGTGCCTTCCCTGTTTATTTTTAAAAAATAGCTCTTCAGACTGTGACCAACAATCCAAAGAGCTATCGGTATTTATATTTTTAGAAGGGTTTATAACGAATCAAATCTGTCTTAAGCGGTAACCATCTGTTTCGCGGTTTCTACCGCCTGGGAAGCTTCTGCAGCGTAGGTCGCGCCGATTTTTTCGCTGAACACAGGGGTTAATGGAGCGCCGCCTACCA
>CAUEUD010000260.1 GCA_959020865.1 Eubacterium limosum
ACCGCGCACATCCGTAATGCATTTATGTTTTTCTTTAAGTACACGCAGCTTTTCCATCAGATAGTTTCCCTTTTCTGCTACTTCGTCCAGGAAGCCATCGCCGGTGATCACGCTCAATACATAGCGGGAGGCAGCCGAGGCCAGTGGATTACCGCCAAAGGTGGAAGCGTGGGTGCCTGGTGTAAAGACCTGAGCCACCTTATCACAGGCGATGATACCGCCCATGGGGAAACCACCTGCGATGCCCTTGGCCATGCAGACGACATCCGGTTTCAGATTGTAGTGCTGGTAAGCGAAGAATTTTCCGGAACGGCCCATACCACACTGCACTTCATCAAAAATCAAGACGAGGTTTTCGTCATCACAGAGCTTGCGGACTGCCTGTAAATATTCATGATCTGCCGGATAAATACCGCCCTCGCCCTGGATGGGTTCAAGCAGCACCGCGCAGGTTTTATCGGTCACCGCTGCTTTCAGGGCATCAAAGTCATTGAAGGGAACATGCGAAATTCCTGGCAGCAGGGGGTCCAGTCCCCTGTGGTATTTTTCCTGGCCTGTGGCGGTAATGGCGCCGTATGTGCGGCCATGGAAGGAATGATCCATGGCGATGATCTCAACCGCGTCTTCACTTTTAAACTGCTTGGCGTAAATCCGCGCAAGCTTTAAGGCCGCTTCATTGGCTTCGGCTCCGCTGTTACAGAAAAAAACCTTGTCCAACCCGCTGGCTTTTACCAGCATTTCAGCCGCGTCAATCTGGGGCTCGGTCCAGTAAAGATTGGAAACATGCATGATTTTCTGGCATTGGTCCGCGATGGCGGCATTGAGGCCCGGGTGGTTATGGCCCAGACAGTCTACCGCGATGCCGGCTACACAATCCAGGTATTCTTTTCCGTTCACATCTTTTAAAACACAGCCATTGCCACTCTCGAAAGCAATGGGAAACCGTGCGTAGGTGGGCATGATCACTTTCTCTGCCCGATTAATCAGCTCTTCACTTTTGTTCATGTCTTTATCTCCTAAATGTTCGTATTTATGCCTGTGTCAGCGATTGACGGATCATTGTCCCGCAGCCTGCCGCGGTAAAGAGTTCAAGCAGCAGCGAGTGCTCAACCTTCCCGTCCAGGATATGGACAGAATTGACCCCAGAGCGAATCGCGTCCACAGAATTTTCCACCTTCGGAATCATGCCGCCGGATATAATCCCTTCTTCAATAAGACGTTCAACCTCATCGACATCTAACCTGCGGATAATGGAGTCTGGATCATTGGCATCCATGTAGACCCCGTCAGTATCGGTGAGGTAAACCAGCTTTTCAGCCTTCAGCTCTTTGGCGATGGCATAAGCCACATGGTCTGCGTTTATGTTGTAGCTCTGCCCGTATTTGTCGCTGCCAATCGGGGCAATGACTGGAATATAGTCGCTTTTGAGCAGTGTCTGAAGAAGGTCGCTTTTTACCTTGACAATATCGCCGACAAAGCCGATGTCCAGGCCATTGACGAATTTTTTTCTCACCTTAAGCATACCGCCGTCCTTACCGGAGATGCCGACCGCAGTGATATCACGGTCTTCCAGAAGCTGGACAATCTCCTTGTTGATTTTACCGGAGAGCACCATCTCTGCCACTTCGATGACATCGTCGTTGGTAACGCGCAGACCGTCAATGAACTCGGTCTGGATATCCAGATTGTTTAAAAATGCGGAGATATCCTTACCGCCGCCGTGGATCACAATCGGGCGCAGGCCTACCAGCTTCATGAGGGCGATGTCGTCCATGACGGATTTTTTAATATCATTGTCATACATAAAGCTGCCGCCGTATTTGATGACAACGGTTTTTTTTCTGAATTGTTTGATGTAGGGCAGTGCCTCGACCAGGATATTGGCCTTTTCGATGTACTGCGCCATGTTCTGTGTATTATCTGACATTTTTACTTCCTTCTCTGATTGATTGTTTTGTATATGAATTAAGAGCGGTAATCGCCGTTGATTTTAACATAATCGTAGGATAAATCGCAGCCCCAGGCCGTCGCTTTATCTTCGCCCTCTTTGAGGGTTACCATGATGGAGATTTCTTTTTCAGACAGCACTTTTTTAGCCATATCCTCATCAAAAGCGATGGGTACCCCTTCGTTCAGGAGTGTGATCATCCCGGCGCCGCTGAAGAATACCAGGGTGACCTTGAGTGGGTCGAAAACGACCCCGGATGCTCCGAGTGACGAGAGAACACGGCCCCAGTTAGCGTCCTCTCCAAAGAGAGCGGTCTTTACCAGACTGGATTTAATAACGGCTTTCGCCAGGGTACGGGCGTCTTTATCTGTCGCTGCTCCAGAGACCGTTACCTCGACAAATTTGGTTGCCCCTTCCCCATCACGGATGATGGATTTTGCGAGGTGCTCATTGACATAATAAAGAGCCTCGCTGAATACGGCGAAATCCTGTGAGGTCACGTCATTAAGCGTGATCTCTTTGTTTCCTGCCTCACCGCTTGCCATCACTACAACTGTGTCGTTTGTGCTCATGTCGCCATCTACGGACATCATATTGTAAGTATCCTGGGTGATTTTAGCGAGCAGCTTCTGCAGACATTCCGGTTCAATGGCGGCGTCGGTCGTGACGTAGGAAAGCATGGTGGCCATGTTTGGGCAGATCATCCCTGAGCCTTTGGCCATTCCGCCGATATGAACCGTTTTTCCGTCCAGTTCGATCTCCACCGCAATGGTTTTGGTGGTAAGGTCTGTGGTGATAATGCCGTTTGCCGCGTCATCCGCATGCTGCGCATCATCCCCGAGCTCATTTACCAGGGTCTGCACACCCTTTAAAATTTTGTCAATGGGCATCACCACGCCGATGACGCCAGTGGAGGATACCAGCACGTCCTGTGTGCTTACACCGAGAAGCTCGGCCGCAACACCGGCGGTCTGCTCCACATGGCGCATACCAGTTTCTCCGGTGCAGGCATTTGCGTTTCCGCTGTTGACCACGACCGCGCGCTTATAAGGTGACTCGATCATTACTGCCCTATCCCATTGCACAGGCGCTGCCTGAACCATGTTGGAGGTGGTCATAATGGCTGTTGCAGCGGGTTTATTCGCAACCAGAAGCGCCATATCCTTATTTCCGTTATCCTTTATACCGGCGGCAATACCGGCGGCTTTAAAGCCCTTTGCGGCTAAAACGCCGCCATCAATTATTTTCATATCGTGTTCCTTTCACAATTAAACCGGAAAATCTGTAATAAAGTCGATTCCTGTTTTTTCATCAAAACCAAACATAAGGTTCATATTTTGGACGGCCTGTCCTGCCGCGCCCTTTACCAGATTATCTATGGCGCCAACGACGATCACGCGGCCTGTGCGCCGGTCAACCTTCAGGCCGATATCACAGTAATTTGAGCCTTTTACCCATTTGGTTTCCGGGAGCTTATCTTCTGTCAGCCGTACAAAGTATTCATCCTTGTAGAAGTCACGGTAAACCTGTCTCAGGCTTTCCTCGTCCATATCTGTGGTCAGGTTCGCGTAGCAGAGCGCCAGAATCCCGCGGTTCATGGGTGTGAGGTGCGGTGTGAAAAGCAGCTTCAGGTCAGTGCCTGAAAGCAATCCCAGCTCCTGCTCAATTTCCGGCGTATGGCGGTGTGATCCGACTTTATAGGCCTTGATGGATTCATTGACCTCACAATAGGAAAATGCGGTGTCACTGCTTCTCCCTGCTCCTGTGACGCCAGACTTTGCGTCGATGATAATACTCTGCGGATCAACCAGATGGTTTTTAAGCAGCGGCGCCAGGCTCAGAATGCTGCAGGTGGTGTAGCAGCCCGGATTGGATAACAGACGCGCGCCCCGGATGTCCTCGCGGTGCAGCTCACACAGGCCATAGACGGCTTCCTTCAGCAGCGCTTTATTATAATGGTTGACTTTGTACCATTCTTCATAAATATCCACGTCCTTGAGACGGAAGTCTGCGCCGAGATCAATGATCTTTGTTTTTTTGAGGACATCTTCGGTCACTTGCTTTGAGGCAATACCATGAGGCAGCGCCATAAAAATCACGTCCGATTTTTCGACCAATTCGTCCATATCCGCTGTTTCACACAGGGCGTCTGTTACATTCTCATAGTTTCGATAGATATCTTTTAAAGGCTGTCCCGCAAAGCTCCTTGAGCCAACGGATACGACTTCCACCTCCGGGTGTCTGTAAAGTATTCTGAGTAATTCCTGTCCGGCATAGCCGGTTCCGCCGATAACTGATGCTTTAATCATAAAATCTCTCCAATTTTAGGTTTATTTTTTATTGTACAAATGGTACAATGAATTTTCGATAAATCATTAATAATGAACAATTAATGCTGACCGTTTCATTTTAAGCCGGAAGACTTAATTATTAATTGTTAATGATTCATTTATAAAATAGCTTTTATGAAAACTATTTTGTAATTATACCCCTAATCATTTGAATATTCAAGCACTTTTTATGAATATTTATAAATAATTTACGCATATTTTTTCAAATATTCCTTGCAATTTCGGTTTTGGTATTGTATAATCATTCACAGATTGTAAGTGCATAGACAAAAGATAGTTCTGATGATTGGTATCGTTCAGTTGGTTCCGGAGAATTTGC
>CAUEUD010000261.1 GCA_959020865.1 Eubacterium limosum
ATATGAAAACAAGAGCGAGAGCTCTTTTTTTATTTTTGTCAAATGAGTATAGCTAAGTCAGGTTGAAAATGGGTTAGCCCAAACCGTCAGTGGAACACCGGCGGTTTGGGCAATTCTTGTTTCTGCTTAAAGCCCTTGACAGTAAAGAGGTTGTTCTGTATAATATGAAATATTGTAGATTCACTGCGTATTCGCAGTAAACATACTTAATCACACTAGGCGGGGAACTAGCGGTGCCCTGTAACCTGCAATCCGCTACAGCAGGGCTGAATTCCCCAAAGAGGTGCCAGAATTTGGAGTCTGCCGCGGATAAGTGGTGTTGACGGTTGGACCCTTCGCAATATGAACTTATGAACCCTGTCAGGTCCGGAAGGAAGCAGCAGTAAGTAAGATCTCGTATGTGCCGGAGGACTCTCTGACAAGAGCTGGCTGTCCGCGTAACGTTTGGAGACTGGTTATCAATGCGGGGTGTGTGATTAAGTATGTTTTATTTTTTTGACCAAAACCGAAAAAGAGGCCGTTCGGCCTCTTTTTAGAGTGTTGACAAAGTTGAAAGTCTGCGGAAAAGTTAAAGCAAGAAACTGTTTTAGTGGAAAATTGAGAATGGAGAATGGAGAATTACAGGAACAAAATGCTGCGCATTTTGAATGAAATGGCGGCCGCAGGCCGCTGTCTTAAACGTTTTTGCGGTAGCAAAAGGGGCCTTTCATTTTCCATTTTCAATTCTCCATTCTCAATTAACAGTCCTCTTTTTAACGCTTTACCTGTTCATAATAACATTTGTCTACACCCTGAAAAGGGGCCGTTCGGCCTCTTTTTTAATCCAGTTCAAACTGTCCGGTATAGAGCTGGTAATATTTCCCTTTTTGCTTTAGTAATTCTTCGTGGTCGCCGCGTTCGATGATCCGGCCATGCTCCAGCACCATAATGGCGTCAGCATTTCGGACGGTGGACAGGCGGTGGGCGATGACGAAAACAGTACGACCTTCCATGAGCTGATCCATGCCCCGTTCAATGAGGGCTTCGGTACGGGTGTCGATGGAGCTGGTGGCCTCATCGAGGATGAGCACTGGCGGGTTGGCGACGGCGGCCCGTGCGATGGCCAGAAGCTGGCGCTGTCCCTGGCTCAGGTTTGCTCCGTCGGACGTCAGCATCGTGTCATAGCCCTGAGGGAGATGACGGATAAAGAAGTCGGCGTTGGCCAGCTCGGCGGCGGCGTGGACTTCCTCGTCGGTGGCGTTGAGACGGCCGTAACGGATATTATCGGCTACCGTACCAGTGAACAGGTGGGTATCCTGAAGGACCATCGCAAGGGAATGCCGCAGGTCGACTTTTCGGATTTTTTTTATGTTGATACCATCATAGGTGATCTTGCCTTCCTGAACCTCATAAAATCGGTTGATAAGATTGGTGATCGTGGTTTTGCCTGCGCCGGTTGAGCCTACAAAGGCGATCTTCTGGCCGGGCTTGGCAAAGAGAGAGACATTGTGCAGCACCATTTTGTCATCGCTGTAGCCAAAGGTAACATCATGGAAACGCACATCGCCCCTGAGCTTTTCATAGGTCAGTGTGCCATCGTGATGCGGATGCTTCCAGGCCCAGATATTGGTTACTTCCTTACACTCAGTCAATGTCCCGTCAGCCGATTCACAGACGTTGACGAGGGTCACATAACCGTCGTCTTTTTCAGGCTCAGCGTCGATGACTTCAAAAATCCGTTCAGCTCCGGCCAGAGCGGTCAGCAGCGCGTTAAACTGCTGGGAAATCTGGGTGATGGGCTGTGAGAAGGAGCGTGTGTACTGTAAAAAGGAAGCGATGGAGCCTAAGTCCATGCTGCCAAAGATGACAAGTACTGCACCGAAGGCGGCTGTCAAAGCGTACTGCACATAAGAGAGGTTGGCATGAGTACATTGGCGTAGGTATGGGCCTGAGTAGAAGCACTTCTCAGTTTGTCATTGAGCTCAGCAAAATCATTTTTGACAATGTCCTCGTGGCAGAAAACCTTGATGACTTTTTGGCCCTCGATCATTTCCTCGATATAGCCATTGGTTTCACCAAGCGCTTTTTGCTGTGCTTTGAAGCCCCTTGCGCTTCGGCTGCCCACGATTTTTATCACAAAGTACATGATCACAAGCATGCCGATGACGATGAGGGTCAGCAGGGGGCTCAGGATCAGCATCATGATAAAGGTTCCCGCCACTGTGACAGTGGCGGTCAGCATTTGCGGAAGACTCATGGCGATGGCCTCGCGCAGGGTGTCGACATCATTGGTATAACGGCTCATGAGCTCGCCGTGGGTATGGGTGTCGAAATATTTGATGGGCAGATCCTCCATGCTGTTAAAAAGGTCTCGCCGCACAGCGTTGAGGGTTCCGTTGGAGATGACGATCATCATCCGGTTATAGGCATAGGCACAGGCCGCGCCGGCCAGATAGATACCACCCATTAACAGCAGCATCTGGATAAAAGGCATGAGTGCCCCAGGCGTAAGAGGTTTTCCGATAAGCGGCACAATGCCCTGGTTGATGATGGGCTTTAAGAAATATGTGCCGGCCACGGTGGCGCCTGAGCTAATAAAGACAAAGAGTATGACAAGGATCAGCAGCAGCCTGCGTTTTGCCATGTAGCTGAAAATACGCAGCAATGTTTTTTTGATGTTTTTGGGTTTTTGAACGCTTTTTTTCTTTGGCATTATTCCTCAACTCCTTTCTGCTGTGAATGAAATACCTCGCGATAAATCGCATTGTTTTCCAAGAGGTTTTCGTGGGTATTGATGGCGTCGATACGGCCCTCGTCCAGCACGATGATTTTATCTGCATCGCTGACGGAAGATATACGCTGGGCGATAATGATGGCGGTGGTATCCTTCAGATTTTGACGGAAGCCCTCACGAATGGCCGCGTCGGTAGCGGTGTCTACCGCGCTGGTGCTGTCATCCAGAATAATGATTTTGGGCTTTTTCAGGAGTGCTCTGGCAATGCAGAGACGCTGCTTCTGGCCGCCGGATACGTTGACGCCGCCCTGCCCCAGATAGGTGTCATAGCCCTCTGGGAAGGACATGATAAAGTCATGGGCACAGGCCGCCTTGGCGGCGGCGATGACTTCTTCGTCCGTGGCATTCTCATCGCCCCATTTCAGGTTGTCCCTGATCGTGCCTGAGAACAGAACGTTTTTCTGGAGCACCATGGCGACCACGGATCGCAGGTGGTCCAGGGTGTAATCCCGGACGTCATGACCGCCGACCAGCACCTGGCCGTCTGTTACATCGTAAAGTCTTGGAATGAGCTGAACCAGCGTGGTTTTTGCCGAGCCGGTTCCCCCGATGATGCCAACAGTTTCGCCCGAGGCAATGGAGAAATTAATACCTGTCAGAATATTTTCGGCTGAGTCCTCCTGGTATTTAAAGGAAACATTCCGGTATTCGATGCTGCCATCCTCAGCAGTGAGGGACAAAGAGGCTGTCTCATCCGTAATGCTGATGGGCTCTTCCAGCACTTCGACAATACGGGCAACAGAGGAACGGGAGAGGACAATCATAATAAAAACCTGGGCGATCATCATCAAAGACATGAGAATCTGTGTCACATAGGAAATAAAGCTGATGAGCTCTCCGGTCAGCAGTGTGCCGCCGATGATCATGTTGCCCCCAAACCATAAGATGGCGATAATAGTGGCGTACATGGTCAGCATCATGATGGGCATGCCGAGTATAATGATTTTTTCGGCGGCAAGAGACGCCCGCATGAGCCCGTCGTTGGCTTCGGCAAATTTTTTCTTTTCATATCTGGCCCGCACAAAGGCTTTGACAACGCGGATGGCGATGAGGTTCTCCTGAACCTGGGCGTTCAGGCCATCATATTTTTTCAGCATGGCATTGAAACGAGGAAAGGCCAGGGTGGACATCGTGGCCAGAGCAACGGCCAGTATGGGAATGACAATGAGAAAAACGCGGACAAGGTCGCCGTTGATGGCCGCTGCCATGATCGTGGCGCTGACCAGCATAACAGGCGCGCGCACCAGTACACGGATGACCATCATGTAGGCCATTTGAGTATTGGTAATATCAGTGGTCAGGCGTGTGACCAGTGACGGGGTGCTGAAACGGTCGATGTTCGCAAAGGAAAATTCCTGGATTTTGTCAAAAACAGCTTTGCGGATCTCACTGCCAAAACCCATGGCACCCTTGGCGGCAAAACGCCCGGAAAGAACGCCGAAAAGCAATGAACAGAGGGCCACCAGCACCATGATGGCACCAATTTGAAAAACGTAGCTCAGGTCACGCGTTGTGATACCCTGATCCACGATTTTAGCCATTAAAAAAGGAATCTGGATTTCCAGAAGAACCTCGGCAATAACCGTAATCGGCGCCAGTATTGACGGCAGGCGGTATTTTGCAAGGTAGGGCTTTAGGTGTTTTATCATGGGATGCTCCTTCTTAATTCAGTAGTATTTATGCAAGATACATACCCTTATTTTCTGTTTTTCCAAATAGAAAATAAGGGTAACCCCAGTGTATCGGAATGGAAAATTAATGTCAAGTAAAACCAAAATGGTTTTCAGTGCTGAGCGGCGCTTTTCCAGACATGACGCGCAGTTTTTTGCAGCAGCTTTTTG
>CAUEUD010000262.1 GCA_959020865.1 Eubacterium limosum
CTCTCCTTATACAGCACTAGCCCGGATCAAATGACCCGGGCTTTGCACTTATTTATTTTACTGATCCTGAACCTCAGAATCTTTTTCTTCTGCTTTCTTAGCTTTTTCTTTCCGGTTTAAACGGTTCATGGCAAAATCGATATCCTCATTTATATAGAACTCAACCGCTTCTGCCGCTTTTTTCACTGCTTCGCGCATTACTACTGTTTCATCCGGTGTAAATTTACTGAGAACATAATTTGCCAAATCCCATTGAGGCGGCTTTTTTCCAATTCCTATCCGAATTCTTGGAAAATTTTGGTCTTGAAGCTGATCGATAATCGAACGCATACCATTATGTGTTCCTGCACTTCCTTTTTTCCGTATTCTTATTTTACCCGGATCAAGGTCAATATCATCATAAATGACCAGTGTATTTTCCAGCGGTACATCATAGTAGGATACCAGCTCCTCCACGCAGAGGCCGCTGTTATTCATGTAAGTCATTGGTTTAGCCAGCATTACCTTTTCGCCATTCTCAAAATAAACGCCTGTTAATCCTTCGTGCTCGTCCTTTGTAATCTGAACATTTTTCTGGTCTGCAATATAATCTACCGCCTCAAATCCAATATTATGACGCGTTAAGGCATACTCTCTGCCTGGATTGCCGAGCCCTATAATCAAATACATGAAAGTTTATACGTATCTTTCTGAAAACAATTTGCTCAGAGAACGGCCAAAATGAACGTAATCAATGGCACGGCCAAATAAAGTTCCGGTAGAAAGGATTTTGATTTTATCAATCCGTTTTTCTTCTGGAACTACAAGCGTATCCAAAGTAATCAGCTCTTCAATGGCTGAGTTCTGGATTCTGTCGATGGCTGGGCCAGAGAAAACACCGTGGGTACAGGCCGCCCGTACTGATTTTGCTCCCAGCTTCATCAAAGCATCAGCACCTGTGGTAATGGTTCCAGCCGTGTCGATCATATCGTCAATCAGGATACAGTTTTTTCCTTCAACATTACCAATAACGTTCATGACTTCAGTGACATTTGGTCTTGGACGCTGCTTATCTATAATTGCAAAAGGACATTCCAGCGTTCTTGCTAATTTTCTGGAACGCTTAACACTTCCTGCATCTGGTGATACAACCACCATATCATCCAGACGAAGATTTTTAAAATATTCAGCGATTAAGCCGCCGCCTGATAAATGATCCAAAGGAATGTCAAAGAATCCCTGAATCTGATTGGAATGAAGATCCATGGTAATAACACGGTCTGCACCGGCTGTTGTAATCAAATTTGCGACCAGCTTAGCTGTAATCGGATCTCTGGATTTTGCCTTACGATCCTGTCTTGCATAACCATAATAAGGAATAACTGCGTTGATGCGGCCTGCTGAAGCTCTGCGCATCGCATCAATAATAATCAACAGCTCCATCAGGTTGTCATTACAAGGATTCCCTGTTGACTGGATAACGTAAACATCTGCTCCACGAACAGATTCAAATACATTAAGACCAATTTCTCCATCACTGAAATGAAGAATATCTGCATTACACAGCTGAACTTCTAAATAGTCTGCGATATCCTCAGCTAATTTTCTGTTGGAATTACCTGCAATGATCTTAATTCCGCCAAATTTTCCATCCATCTTTTTTTGCACCTCATATTTTATTTAAATTTAATTATTTACTGATTTTTTTAATTTGTTTCATCCGAAGGGCATACCCTTCTTTATTGACCTGACGCGCACGTGCAACCGCTAAAGTATCTTCCGGCACATCATCGGTAATGGTCGAGCCGGCCGCTACATAAGAACCTTCTTTTACCGTTACTGGTGAAACCAGATTGCTGTTGCAGCCGATAAAACAATTATCTTCAACGACCGTGCGATACTTATTGGTACCATCATAGTTTACAAAAACAGTGCCACAGCCTAAATTAACATTTTTTCCAACCTCAGCATCACCAATGTAGGTTAAATGTGATGCCTTTGCACCATCTTTCATAACAGAATTCTTAACCTCGACAAAATCGCCAACCTTGACATTTTTTCCAATATGGCTGTTAGGACGTAAATAAGCGTAAGGGCCCACATGTGTATTCTCATCGACAAAGCTGTCTAATATGGTAGAAATCTGAATGTCTACACCCTCTGCAATGGTAGAATTTACAATACGGCTGTTGTGGCCGATAATACAGTTTTCACCAATGACTACCCTGCCTTCTGTGATAACACCAGGATAAACAACAGTGTCTTTTCCAATCTTTGTCTCTGCACTCAAATAGGTGTTTTCAGGATCAATGATGATCGCACCCGCTTCCATCAAAGAAGTGTTAATTCGACGGCGCATGATTTTTCCAATTTCAGCCAGCTGAACCTTTGAATTAACAGCTGCTATATCATCCACATCCGGAGTAGGATAAGAACCTACCTTTTTACCCATTCCCCTTAAAATTTCAATGGTATCGGTGAGATAATATTCACCCTGAACATTATCCGAGTTAATGGCCTGCAACGCGGCCTTTAATGCCTGTGCATCAAAACAGTACATTCCAGAATTAATTTCCTTTATACTGCGTTCTTCGTCGGTCGCATCCTTGTGCTCTACGATTTTAATCAGCTCGTCACCTTTTTTGACAATTCTTCCATAACCCGTTGGATCGTCGAAAACAGCGGTCAACACCGTCGCTGAAAAACCGCCATCTTCATGAGCTTTTACAAGCTCTTCCAATGTTTCCTTGCGGACCAGAGGCGCGTCGCCAACTAAAACAAGCACATTACCATTAAAATTTTCAAAAAACGGCAGCGCCTGAAGGACGGCATGTCCCGTGCCAAGCTGTTCTTTTTGCTCGATCGCCGTTAGATTTTCGGGAAGAGCAGCCTTGACAATATCTGCTTTATAGCCAACAATTACGGCAATGTCATCCGCACCAGCCGCTTCACTGGCAGAAATGACATAATTCAGCATTGCTTTTCCGCTGACTTCATGGAGCACCTTTGGTTTTTCAGAAACCATCCGCGTCCCATGACCGGCAGCCAAAATCACTGTTTTGGTTGATTTCATTTTTTAATTCTCCAATATTCCAGTATAAAACCTGAATTTTATATTAACATTCATATAAAGGGACTCTTTACCATGAAAAATAATACCCTTTATCGTGATAAATGTCTACAGCTAATTTACTTTTGTAAACGTCAAAAGAGGGAACCATGTTCCCTCCTCTCAATCTAATGCTTTTCTATTTGTACTAAAATGATTATAGAACCCCTTATTCTTCTGAATCATCTTCAAAATCTACTTCAAGATCAATTTCTTCGGGCTCAGTCTCTTCAGCTTTTTCCAAAACTGCTTTTTCATAGGCTTCCAAAACGATTCCTTGCATTTCCTTGCGGGTACTGGAGGTGATCGGGTGACAGATGTCTTTAAAATCTCCGTCCGGTGTTTTTCTACTAGGCATTGCAATGAAATAGCCATTCTGTCCTTCGATTACTTTAATATCATGCACGACAAATTCATCGTCAAATGTAACCGAAACGATTCCCCTCATTTTCCCTGTTGGATAAATTTTTCTTACTCTTACGTCTGTAATTACCATAATGTAAGCCTCCCCTTCGATTGTAGTAAATAAAATCACATCTTACTATACCTTTACATTATAGTATCATATTTCAGACAAAATTAAAACAAAAACTTACCCGATTATTTTGTATTCTATCACCATTTTATGGACATTATTTCACGGTCAACTCTACAAGCGTTTTTTCTTTGTCATTTAACGAAGTTTGCATGCGCAGCAGTGGTAAATAATTATCTACGAGTTTTTCATTTGGTTCTTCTGTCACAAATATAACACAAGGTCCAATAATGACAGCGCCAACTTCCTCCATTAAGTTCATCATTCCCTTGGCAGTTCCCCCACCTTTCATAAAGTCGTCAATAATTAAGACTTTTTTGCCTTCGAGGTTTATTCGCCGGCTCAGATACATCGTATTAATTTTATTCGTCGAGCCAGAGACATAGTTCATACTCGTCGTAGTGCCCTCTGTCACTTTGTTTGACCTTCTGATAACCGTCATGGGGACATTTAAAAACCGTGCACTCTCAAGAGCTACCGGAATCCCCTTCGTTTCTGTCGTCACAACATACTCTACGCCCTGCTCCAGGTATTTTCCTGCAATAATTTTTCCAAGACGCTGTGCGTAATAAGGGCTGGAAAGGATATCGCTGTAATAGAGAAATCCCCCCTGAATTTTACGCTCTGGCTCCATGAGCCTTTCGGCTATCTCTAAGAGGATTGCTCTCTCCTCTTCATCTGAAACAACGGGAAGATATTTAACGCCGCCCGCTGCGCCTGATACTGTTTCAATTTTTCCCATTCTCATCACTTCTACCGCACTTTTCACAATCGCTACATCTTCACAAACGCTTGTTTTAGACGCTTCAAAAAGCTGGCTGAAATAATTATAGGTCAAAACCCTATTGGGATTGTCTGTCAATATTTTTGTAATTGCACAAACACGTTCATTCTTTTTCATTTATTCACCTATAAAACCCGAACATTTTTTAGTCTATTTATAATTTTATTCATATTCAAAAAAAGTGCAAGTCTTT
>CAUEUD010000263.1 GCA_959020865.1 Eubacterium limosum
TAAAGAGGCCCTCCTCGACGCGGTGATCGGCGATATTCCTGAAAAAATCAACGCCATGATCAAAAAGCACCGGGAATTTTCTGTAGGAGCCCTTACTAAGGATAATTATCTCGCGATTATCGGCGATATTCTTCCAGAGGTTTTCCCTTTAGATCTGCTGATGAGCAAAGGAATTATTATTTTATTGGAGGGCTGTGAGGGAACAAAATATACTGCCCAGCGCGACTGCCTGCTCAGGCTGTTCTCAGAGCATCTCGCCGAGCATCTTGGGCTTCCCTATGACAATAATCTCAGTGCTGCAATGCTTACGGGAACCATTGCCGCTTTCCTTTCAATTGCCAAAAGCAACAAAAGCCTGGAAGAACGCAAGCAGGATCTTTACGACTATATCGTTACCCTTGCCTTTGGTCTTCCAGACCTTACAAATTCCTGATTTATTTTTATTCAACAGATTTCAAGGCGCTGACCATATCAATCCGCTTCAGCTTTCTGGATACCAGCCATCCCACAAAAAGTGAAATCGCGAAAATTCCGATACTGCTGAACGCATAGGACCACAGTTCTATCTTAGGCTGCATGTCCAGGGTATCGCCCATAAAAAGCAGCATGTACACAACCAGCCCATAACCGCACGGGATTCCGGCGGCGATCCCAACAGCGGAAAGCCAGACCGTCTGCCTGCGCAGCAGCTTTGTCAGCCGTTTATGCTGAAAACCCAAAACCTTTAAGGTTGCCAGCTCCCGCATTTTTTCCTGGAACGAAAGCGCCCCAAGATTATAAAGGACCACAAGCCCCAGAACAATCGCTGCGCCAATCATAATAAAAATAATGGCGTTCATCATTTCAAGCATGCTGTTGAGCGCTGCAATCAAATCCTCCCTGGATTGAACCGTCTCATAGGCTTCTCCCGAAAATTCCCCAGCTTTCTGATCGGTTACAAAGGACGTTGGCTCAAAGCTCTCGCCACTTTTTTCAAAGGCATTCCGGCTCATGTACATTCCCTGCTCCAAAGGTGTCTGTATGATTTCCTCTATCCGCGCCGTATGCCAGCTTGAACTTCCATAGCTGCGCCATTCGATCACATCACCAACAGAAAGCCTTTCGCTCTCCGCTGTCTTACGCGTAATAGCTGCGCCGTCTTCCGGCAAAGAGAGCGCGGTTCCCTTCTCGTCCTGAAAAGTAAAATAAGTTCCTTCATCAAAAACAGATAAAGAGAGAGCGCCTTTGCCGCTTTCTTTTTCAATCTCCACTACGGCTTCCTCTAAAAACTGATGGTTCCTTTCTTTTTCAAGCTGTTTTAACTGTTCGTCTGTACATTTTTCAGATAGGCTTACCTTGGTTTCATAGGTCTGAAGCTTGCCGTACATGGTGTCCGCGAGGTTACTGACCGTATCGCGCATTCCCAGACCGCACAGAATCAGCATCATACAGCCCACAATACCAAACACGGTGATCAGTGAGCGCAGCTTATTTCTCAGGACGTCCCGGATGTTCCATTGGCTGTAAAAGCCCAGACGTTTCCAAAAACGACTCTTCTCCAACGCTGTATGCCGGCTGGCCTTTGGCGCTTTTGGCCGAAGGGTCTCCGCCGCTGCTCCCTTTAACTGTCTGCGGCTTGCCCCATAACAGCTGCAGCAGCATATCAGGAGGCATAAAAAAGCCATGACATAAACTGTTGGTGTCACCGCGCTGTTCCACCATGGCATTGTATACATTGATTTCTGAAAACCGAAAACCAGCGGCGGCAGAAAAATCGGCCCGGTCAAAACACCGAGAATACTGCCGGCACCTCCCACCAAAAGTCCAAATGACAGATAATGCAGCGTAATTTTTCTGTTTCGTATCCCTAACGCTTTCAAGGTTCCGATTTGGACTCTCTGATCTGATGTTATCCGGGTCATGGTCGTCAGAGTCGTGAGTATGGCAATTATCAGAAAAACCACTGGATAAACCGATCCCACGGCTCTCATCTGATCAATCTCATTTCGGAACATCGCAACACTCGGAATATCCTCCTGCATGACAAGCATTGTTGTCCTTCCAGGGAGGGCTTCTGTTATCCTGCCCTCCAGATCATTTTTAGAGAGACCCTCTGTTTTTAAAAGTGCCTGGGTGTAAGGTAGCGCACCAAAGTTCCAGGCACCTTCCGGTATAAAAGCATAGCCATACCTCTCATGATCCGGGATAATTTCATTATTATTTTTGACTGCATACAAATATTCAGGCTGCATCACAAGGCCTTTTACCACTTTGGTGAGCACATTGTTTTGACAGGTCATATTGATCGTGTCGCCTGTCTTTATCTGGTGTGCCTCTGCAAATTCGCTGTCCAGCCAAACACCATCTATATCACTGTCAAAGGCTTCTCCTTCAATTAGATGGCACCCGGATAAAGCGTCACTACTGATAACATTGAGCTGTAAAGTCACCGCGCTGTCTGACTCATAAGTTGTATCCAGCTGCAGTCTTTTCGTTACAGCCTCAATCCCAGAACTGCTTTTTAACTGCTCGTAATCCTGGTCTGTAAAAAAGCTGCTGTAAACAATGGCGTCAGCAAGGTGCGTTTCATCATAATAATCCTGACTTGACTGCTTCATCCCCTGTCCAATACTGGTCATTCCTGAAAAAATAAATACCCCTAAAAAAATCATTAAAAATATGGCTAAAAATTGAGCCGCGTTATTTTTTAAATCACGCAGCATTTTTCGTAACAGCATTACCACCTCACCTCGCTGACATCTTTCGGCGCAGTGTTGAGTGCAATGTCTTCGATACCGCCGTTTTTAATCCGGATCACCTTGTCGGCCATCTCGGCAAGTGACGCATTGTGCGTCACAATGACAACCGTGTGCCCTTTTTCCCGGCTCATGTTTTGGAGCAGCGATAGAATCACCGCCCCTGTTTCCGAATCCAGAGCTCCGGTAGGTTCATCGCACAATAAAAGCTTGGGATTTTTGCACAGAGCGCGTGCGATGGCTGTTCTCTGCTGTTCTCCGCCGGAAATCTGTGTGGGAAACAGATACCGGCGCTCCCACAGACCAACCGATTTTAAAACCGGCTCCGGCTCCAGTGCCTTTGGCGCTGCTTCTTTGATTAATGCAATATTTTCATAAACCGTTAATGCTGGTATTAAATTATAAAACTGAAACACAAAACCAACCTCAGACGCTCTGTAATCCGTCAACTGGCTATCCTTAAGCGCTGTAATGTCCTGCCCATCAACAAAGAGCTGACCGCTGCTCGCAGTATCCATTCCCCCTAATAAATTCAGGATCGTGCTTTTCCCCGCACCGCTGGGCCCAAGGATAACAACCAGTTCACCTTTTTCAATCGAAAAACTGACTTGATTAACCGCCAGGATTTTTTGATCCCCCATAAAGTATTCTTTTGTAATTTTTTCCAATTCAATAAAGCCCATCTTTTACCTCCAGTTTTTATCGTCAATCGTGCGCACGGTAATTGATAGGATAATGGTGGTTTGATTATGGGCGAAAAAACAGCTGGTGTAAATGCTGACAGCGCATATAAAATCATTAGTTAACAAGCGTTCATTTTTGACGCCACAAAAAAGACAGCCTGAAAAGACTGTCTCTTTCATTGGCACTTGCTCATGGTTTCATGATAGTGCTGCTTTATAATATGTATAATGGAATCTCCATAGCTTTCGCACCGTTTTTCATCCATTCCCTGAACTGTTTCCAGTTCAATCCGGTTTTTAGGCTTCATATTAACCAGATTTTCAATGCTTCGCCTGTCCAAAACCTCCGCTGCGGCAATCCGCTCTCTCTGACTTTGCTCTTTCGCAAAAGCTGTCAGTTTATTTTTAAGGCATTGGTCTTCTCTTGAAAACTGCGTAAGGTCCGGAGCCTTGATCTCGTGGATCTCTGTCTCGGGTGGATAAAAGGATTGCGCTGTTTTCTTCCGGGCAGCTACCGGGGCTATGCTTTCACCGTTTGTATAGAGCTTCAGCCGATTATAAAGATACTGAATCCGATCTGGTGTTAAAACAACAGACTGCTCTGCTATCTGGCCGCGCAGCCTCTCAAAGAGCATCTTCCTGTTCAGCACCGCGTCTGTTGTTTCCAGACGCAAATCGCTTATCCCACAGCGGTTGCTGAAAACAACATAGTCATGAACCCACTCTTCCTTAATTTCCGGGTAGCGCGTGAGCAGAGCCCGCACATTATATGTGTTTTCCTCGAGAGGGTTTTTAAACGCCTTTCTATTGCCATCTTCCTTCAAAATATACCACTGCCTGTCCCCTTCGCCGCCCGTAACATAACCGGACTCATTGATAGAATTAAATAAATATATTCCCGTTGGGCAGATCAGCAAAACGTCAAGCTCCGCCTGATTTCCATCCTCAGCAAGGATTGACATGCGTGACAGAACCTCATTATTCTCACCTGGAAGCATTAAAAGTATTTGGTTCAGAAGCTGGGGGGCTGCTGTTTTAGGGTTGATTTCGACAGCATAGCTGATCTTTGACTTACGCGGCTTAAACGTACTTTTCATGCGCCGGCTTATAAACTTTATCATGACAAACGCAAAAACCACCAGCACCAGCAGGTAAAAAAATCC
>CAUEUD010000264.1 GCA_959020865.1 Eubacterium limosum
CCATTCTGGCTATAAAAACGCCCGAAATGCAAGGCGCGGCGTTTTTTAGCCGAAGGAGCATATTTTAAATATGTGACTGAGGCTCAAAACCGCTGCAACGCAGCAGTTCGGGTGTTTTTGACGCCAGAATTAGTACCAGCCTTTAAGCTTCATGGCCTTTGCAATCTTCTTAATAGCGTAATTGAATGCCGCTGTACGCATATTGGAGGCTTTTTCATTGACCAGTACATCGTATACGCCGTTGAAGGCTTTAACGATCAGGTCTTCTTCCTTTTCAAAGACTTCTTCCTTGCTCCAGTAGTAGCCCTGAAGGTTCTGAACCCATTCAAAGTAAGATACGGTAACCCCGCCGCTGTTTGCCAAGATATCCGGCACAATGAACACGCCTTTTTTAATTAAAATTTCATCGGCTTCCGGTGTTAACGGTCCGTTGGCGCCTTCGCTGATGATCTTTGTATTGATTTTATCCGCGTTGTCCTTGGTGATGGCTCCGCCCAGACCGCATGGCAGGAGGATATCACATTCGATTGAGAAAATTTCGTCTTTGTCAAATGGTTTGGCGTCTGGATAGCCTGCCAGGTCATGGCCGTTTTCTTCATAATATTTCATTAAGGCAGGAATGTTCATGCCTTCTGCGTCATAAAGACCATTACGGCTGTTAGCAATGGCGATAATCTTGCAGCCCTGTTTGTAGAGCCATTCCGCCGCAAAGCTTCCGACATTGCCAAAGCCCTGGAGCACAACGCGCGCGCCCTTCAGGTCCAGACCAATTTTAGCAGCCGCTTCACGCACAGTAAAACCTACGCCGTAGCCGGTAGCCTCGGTTCTGCCCAAAGAACCGCCCAGCTCCAGTGGTTTACCGGTGAATACGCCGATGTTCTGGCTTCTGGTGATGGCGTTATATTCATCAATCATCCAGGACATGATCTGGCCGTTTGTGTTAACGTCTGGAGCCGGAATATCAAACTTTTCGCCGAACGCCGGATGCATTGCCTTCACAAAGCCTCTTGTCAGATTTTCAAGCTCACGTTCAGAGAGCTTCTTAGGATCAACGGTGATACCGCCTTTACCGCCGCCATAAGGGATACCGGCTACAGCACACTTCATTGACATCCATGCAGATAATGCCTTTACTTCGCCTTCGTCCACCCCGGGATGGAATCTTAAGCCACCTTTTGTTGGTCCAAGTGCGGAATTATGCTGTGAACGGTAGCCCTTAAAGACTTTCTTTGTTCCATCGTCCATCTGGACTGGGAAAGATACTTCGTAAAAGCGGTTAACCTCGCTCAAAAGATCGTATACGGCTTCCTTATTATCCAGTTCCATTTCATCAATTGCGTTGCGCAACTGCTGTCGGTACATTTCAAATTCACTCATCATTTTACGTGTTCCTCCTACGTATTGTATTAAGTTGTTGCTTCCCTGGTAAATATTATAATATTAATGTATACATTAGACAATATTTTTTTGCTAATCTTTGGTTTTTTTTTAATACACTAAAGCAAAAGGCCGAATCCGGGTCGGATTCGGCCTTAAGAATTTTTAATTTAATGCTTTTCTGGACCACAGTGTCACGCCTGCAATCATCAGTGTGCATAAAAACAGAGGGATAAAGTCAATATGATCCTCAATGCCGGTGGACGGCGCTTCAGAGACCTCTGCGATTTCGGGCTGAGCTTCGCTGATCTGCCCGTCATCCGCTTGCGCATCTGTGGTATTATCCGCTGTCTGCGCGTCATCTGCCACAGCCTCCAGCTTTTCCTCACTGTCCACAATGGTCTGCTTGCTGATGCTGTCCGACGCAGTCGATGCGGTAAAACTCTGCGCCTCATCGCTGGTGTTTTCTTCACTGTTACCAAAGAAAACGGCGCCTGAGATTCCCTCAGCGTTCTCCGGCATCTGGTAATCCTGAGCATTGCCCTCATCGCTTAAAGGTTCGATGGGTGCTACCGTGCCATCCTTGGTTTTGACCATCATGTTGACTGCCATACGCTCGCTGCCCTCTGCCGGCTCTGTGATCACGCGGAAGTGCGCGCCTGCTGGTATGACGGCCAGCACTTTATTGCCAGGACCGCTGACAATTTCATCGTCCAGCTCAATGCTGATGGTGCTGTTCAGGGCGTTGGAATCCACAAAGACCTCCGCCAGATTTTCCGGTATCTCCGGAACTTCTGCTTCATCCTCCGGCTGCTGAACCGTGGTTTCTGGCGCTGGCGCTTGTTCTTCTGCCTGCTCCGGCGTAACCGCTTCGGTATTTTCCTCCTGTACCTCTGTCTCCGGGCTCACTGTTACAGCCTCATTCGGCGTCGCCAGCGGTTCCTCTGCAGAGGGTGTCGTCTGAGATTCAACCGTCGTCGACGGTTCTGTTGTCAAGGTCGTTTGCTTTGGCGTCGTCTCCTCTGCCAAAACAGGGAGGCAAACGAATACCAGTAAGCCAGTCAAGACAAATAACATCTTCTTAATACTGTTCATTGCTCCTCCTATCTTTTTCCTTTTTAAAATTCTTAGTCATTATACCACAAGCCTGTTTCTTTGAAAAGTCGTTTAAGACTATCGCACCCCTGTAAAAAGAAGAACACCGCATTGCTATTTGAAGCTTACTTGAATGTGCTTAAAGGGTTTTAAGCCGGATGGTAAAAACTGTCCCTGCCCCCATCTCCGACGCGGCGTCGATGGTACCGCCGTGAGCCTTGATGGTGTAGCGTACAATGAAAAGCCCAAGTCCCTGTGAGTCGCTGTTCTCGCCACGCGTGGTATAAAAACGGTCGAAAATTTTAGGCAGAATATCCGGCGGTATGCCCGCACCGTTATCGGAAAAACGGATCACCACCTGGCCCTCCTCCAGCGTAACCTCAACCACAATCCTGCCATTCATAGGTGTGAAGCTCATGGCATTGTAAAACAGGTTTTCAAATACGCGGTAAATAAGCTCTGGATTTCCCAGCATTTCAATGGGTTTCCCGGGCTTAATGATGCTGAATCTTATGCCGTTAGCCTCCGCATCCGGCCGGTTGTTTTCATAAAAGTCATCCAGCAGCCTGCCAAGGTCCATTCTTTCCTTTTTCATGACAGCCTCGTCCTGGCTGGTAAACTCCTGGAGGCTGCGCACCTTTGTCTGAACCTCGTTGGATTTCTGATTAATGACCTCCAGGCAGCGCTGAACTTCCTCATCCACCTGCACATTGCCATACTTTACCAGCTCAATGAACCCCTGGATGGCTGTTACCGGTGCTTTGAGATCATGGGCAAGGTCAGAGAGAAATTTTTTACGCTCGTTCATCAGGGTTGTCAGTTCTCTGGTACGCACAGCCACTTCCTCCTCAAGATGTGTCGTAAGCCGTCTGTTTTCACTCAAAACCTGCCGGTAGTAAAATACCATCATCCCGCCAAATATCAGTACCAGGATAAAACCGCAGTACTCGCTCTGCCAGCCAGTATAAATAGGCTCAAAGGCGTTGCTGCTGGTGATCTGGACCAGCAGGCTGATGCCAAACACAGCGTTGGCGGCCATGAGGAAATAAGCCTTTGCCTCCCTTCTTTTAAGGGCCAGAACCGCGGCGGCCATCAGATAAGCAAAGACCAGAAGCTGATAAAAATCCAGGAAGCCGCCATAGGCGTTGATCAGCCAGGGCGCACCCGGCAGCACCAGGAGCGGCACCACTACTGAAACCACGCACATGGTGGCAGAAAGCGGCAAAATAAAAGCCCGGTAGATGTTTTTCCGATCCACCTGTGATATAATACTGCTGATGGCAATAACGCATAACAGCATAATATAGCGGGTACAGTCCTCCAGCGCATAGAGGGATTCCGTCAGTGGAATTCCCAGCCAGCGCAGCGGCTGATAAGCCACATGCAGCCCAAAGGACAGCGTCATGAGTCCATAGTAAAAAAAGAGCCTGTCTCTTTCTGGAGACATCCAGACCACCAATGTAAAAACAGCGATGACCAGGCTGGCAATACACAAAAATGTATAAAACAGCTGATTCACAAAAATCAGGTGGCTGACTTCAGTCGCCTCTCCCAACACCGGCGGATAATAGATTCCGCTGTAATAATGGCTGAAATTGGCAGTGTTGATGAGAATGTCGGTTTCCGCTCCCGCCTCAAAGCTGATGACTGTGTTTTTAATATAAGGCTTATACTGCTGAGGATCTGTGTTTCCCAGAGCTTCCACCTGCTCACCGTTCACCCAGATATCCGCACTTGAAAAAATCTCCTGAAAGGCTATGCTCAAAATAACAGGCTCGCCTTCGTTAATGATTTTTAGATAATAGGCGCCGGTCCCGTAGGGGGAAGCCTGAAGATTACGCATGGAAAAATCAGGATACTCGCCAATATAAAGGTATTCTGTCGGTTCAGGCTGCCCAGCAAAATCCCCTGGATTCATCTGTTTTCCCTGGTAAAAAGCCCATCCGTCCACCAGGCAGAAAAGCTTATCTCTGGAAAAAGCATCTGCTGTCAGTGTCAGAACGCCTTCTTTTGCCTGCGGCGTCGTCCGGGTATACTTATTATCCACCCGGTA
>CAUEUD010000265.1 GCA_959020865.1 Eubacterium limosum
AAAGGCAGCGCCAGAGTGTATTCTGGCGCTGCCTTCTGCAGGGTTAATCTGCTTTTTCTTATTTTTCCAGATAGGCTGTGAGCGCATCCCACTCTGCCTTTGCCTGGTCATAGCCGGTTTTATAGCTTTTCTGGACTCCCTCAGGGTTGCGGTCGATCACCTTTGTCTCGATAGGGTTCTCCGGACGCAGCACGTAAATTTTCCCTTCAGCCTCCAGCGCATCAATCAAATCCATGGTTTCATTGTAGAACAGGTGGCGGTTTAAAACGCCCTCAGCAAAGGCTGGGTGCTTCCGGTAATAGGAGCGTACCATCCGTTCGTGTCCATAGGGCTCCTTCCGGTAGCCCTTTTCGCGGGTCAATACCAGAACAGCCTTCTCGTTGCCGTCTGAAAGCGCCCGCCTGACCGGGACAGAATCCGCGATCCCCCCATCCATGTAGGGTTTCCCGTCGATTTCCACCATCTGGCTCATGAACGGCAGCGAGGTGGACGCGGCAATGAGCTCTGCCACATCACCCTCCATCTTCTCAAAATAGCGGGCCTCCCCGGTTTCACAGTCGGTGGCGGTCAGATAGAAGGTAATATTGGAGCTGTAGTAGGTCTTCATATCAAAAATATTATAGCGTCTCGGCAGCTCGTTATAGGCAAAGCTGCGGCTGAAAAAATTACCTTCCTTCAGCAGGTTTCCCATCCCCATATACCGTTTGTCCGGCATAAAGGTTTCCGCGATGGCAAAGCTGCGGCCAGGCTGCTCAGAAATATAGTTCGCGCCGTTGATGGCGCCCATGGAAACACCGATAATGTACGGGAATTCCAGTGATTTTTCCATAAAATAATCCAACACGCCGGAGGAATAAATGCCCCTGAAGCCGCCGCCCTCCAGCACCAGCGCTGTTTTCTCAAATTTCATGCTCAGTCCTCCCTTATCCTCATGGTCATTTCGATCTGGCAGAGGAGGGTTCCCTCCTGGTTTTCGATATCCATTCGATAGGTGTTTTCATCGATCTCAGCAGATTTCACAGTGATCATGTCACCGTAGAAGCCCTGGTTTTTGTAGATAATCTTCGCGGTTTCCATCTCGCCTGCCTTTACCTTTTCCAGGGGCAGTGTCTCCAGCGCCCACGCCAGGTATTTGACATGGTTGACGTGGCTGTTAAAATCAATGTCCAGGTAGCGGACCTGGAAGTTTTTGGACTCGGTCCATTCATCCACCTTTGCGACCCGCCTGAGCTTAAAATGATTTTCATGGCCGCTTTCATAAACGTCCAGCTCCGGCACATTACTCAGCCGCTCCAGACGGTTTTCCCTGCGGTTTTGCAGCATCCATTCTGTATCGCCCTCCACCATCATCCTGCCGTCCAGCGATTTAATGGCAAAACGGCGGTGTGCAGCAAATTTATCAAAGGCGATGGCCTCGGTCTCGACCATGACCTCGTCGTTAAATTTCGGGTATTCATGAAACTGCAGCTTATATTTTACCAGAAACCAGGCCAGCCCCATTTCATCCAGAACCTCCGGCCCCACGCCGAGCTGCTCGCTCTGCTCCTGGCTGGTCTGCTGAAAATAGTTCAGAGCGGCTGTGGGCTGCAGCTGGTAGTTATAGGTGCATTCGTAGCCGTTGATTTTCTGCTTTTTCTCGTAAATAATTCCCACTTCTGTTGTCTCCTTATCCTTATAAAAATTAGCCGAATGATTTAATTTTCAATGAGTCCAAGCGCGCGCAGGATAAACTCACCGGTACGCCGTTCCGTCCCCTGGTAAGGGTAAGCGTGCATATCCGTACTCGGGTTAAAATTCAGCTCAATGATGCCAAAGGGTGATTTTTCGTCCCGGTAGTCTTCAATGATGATATCCACGCCGCAGAACACAGCCTTCACTGATGCTGCCGCCTCCACGGCAATGCGTTTAAAGAAGTCTGGCATTTCGTCCGTCATGTCAATGCTGTCGCCGCCGGTGCTGATGTTCGAGTTTCCCCGCAGATAGACGGTTTTTCCATCGGGCAGCACATCGCCGAATTTCAGCTCCTGCTGTTTGAGATAAAGCTCGGTCTGTTCGTCCAGCTCAATCTTTTTAAGGGGCGCGGTGTAGCCGTAGCCTCTGAAGGGGTGCCTGTTCTTTTCATCGACCAGCTGGGTGATGGTATGGACGCCGTCGCCCGTCACATTGGCCGGAACACGCTTCAGAACAGCGACCACTTCCCCGCCGATTACCAGGAACCGGTATTCCTGCCCTGGTATGAATTCCTCGATGATGACGGTCTTGTCGTATTCAAAGGCAATTTCAACCGCCTCAAGAAGGTCCTTCTCGCTGCCTCCCTGGTCAAAAATACAGATTCCCAGCCCATAGTTTGTGGATTTGGGCTTGATGACTACCTTTTTCCCGACATAGGGGCCGATGCGCCGTGCCGCTTCATCATAGCTTGAGAATTCCTCTCCGGCTGGTACCGGTATCCCCCGCTGTGCCATGATTTTTTTGGTAACCACCTTATTTTCCATAACGAGGACTGTGATATAATTATCCAGCTCTGTCTTGGTCGCCTGCTTGACATAGGTTTTTTTATCCCCCTTGCCAAGGCCGATAAAATTATCCTGGGGGTCGATTTCCTCAACCGGTACTCCCCGGGTGATGGCTTCTTTGATGAGAATCTGGGTAGAGAGCTCATAGTTGTCAAAGCCCTTTAAAAGATAGCGGGTGTCGTAGCTTTCTTGTTTATAGGCCTTTGCCAGACGCATCATCCCGTTTAAATAGCCTTCCTTTTTTACCATTTCGGCCATCCGGTAGGCGTAGGTATGCTCAGGGTGGATGATACGGTCGGTCATCACCTTCAGCACACCGCTGTTTCCGAGCTCCAGCTCAATGTCCATCTTCTGCATTTTTTCGAGGATCTCAAGGGCCCAGCGTTTCATGGAGACCTCTCTGCCGTTCTGGCGGATCATGAGGTCAGGGTCCAGACCAAAGGCTGCGACTTTTTCTTCATTTTCAAGGCCTTCCTTCTGCCAGTCTGCATCGTCTGATTCTTCCTCAACCAGCAGGTAGAGCATAAACTGGTGAAGAAACACCAGATCCTTTTCGGCAATACCGCATTTATCAAAGATATTCAGATCGACCGTCCGGATTTCAAGATACTTAATCCCATCCTCTTCCAGCGATTCCAGAATATTGTCCACGCCCTTTGCCTTCATACGTATCTGGGCATAAAGCTCTTTTGGAGCTGAGATCAGGCCTTTATCCACAAAGCTTTGAACATCCTCAGTGTATTCTTTAACCGTACGGTAGCTTGGAAAAAGAAATATTTTATTTTTATAGCCATAGACTGAATTTCTAAAGGAAGTACCCGTTTTTAGCACATAGGCGTCATCGCCCACAGCCTCCATCTGCCTGACACATTCGGGTACATAGCTTTTATGCAGGGCCGAGCTACAGCCTAAAAGATAGATGACCAGCCACCGGTAGCGCAGATAATTCCGGATCAGCTTAAGGTACACGCCATCCTTGAAATCTTTGCGCGGCTTCTCCGGCGCGACTGCGTTGTGCAGCTTATCAATAAAGCGTTCAGTAAAGGAAAAATTAAAATGGATACCGGAAATCAGCTGTTTTTTTCCGCCGTAACGCTCAATGAGCCCTTTCCGGTAGGCCATCGCGGCCTCAGCGTCCTTTTCACCTTCATATACAGCAATGGGGATGTCCTGATCCTCTGGAATATCGCAGGGCATGGACTGAGGCCAAAAATACTCGTCCCCGATTTCATTGTTGACAATATCGCAAAGCCCCTCAAGCACCGCGTAGGTTTTGGGCACTGTGTCATAGGCTGGTGTAACAACCTCCACCTGGCTTTCTGAAAAATCGGTTGTGATGTAAGGGTTTTTCAGCTTGTTGCCAAAAATGGCCGGGTGCGGTGTCATGGCGAGCTTTCCTTCCTCTGTAACCCGCAGGCCTTCCCGTTCCAGACCAAAATCACCGGTCAGCAGCTCGTTGCTTGTAAATGTATTTTTTAAAATATCTAAGTTCATTTTTACACCTTGATTATTCAAATTTTATTGGTTATTATACCACAAATCAACCTGAATGCATATTGAAGACGAATCCAACTTCTGTCAATTTTTAAACCTGAAAAAAGCTCAAATCAAACAAAGAAATCCCGGTTCAATAAAGATCAAACCGGGATGGTGTTTTTTATGCGTTGGCTTCTAACTCACGGTATTCAGGATGTTTGTCAAATTCCGCCCGCGCAAAGGGACACAGCGGAATGATCTTTTTGTCTTCATCCCTCGCCTTTTGTACCGCCTTTTCGACCAGCACCTTTCCAATGCCCAGGCCTCCCATATCTTCTGCCACTTCGGTATGTGAGATAATAAACATGCTCTCTCCGGTCGGCACAAATTCAATTTCTCCAACCTCTGTTCCATCGTCTGTCACAGCATAGATGCGGTTGTCACCATTTTTATATTCAATCATATTATAACCTTCTGTTACTATATATTTGTCCCTTGATTTATGGCAGCCAGCCATGGGCATGGGACA
>CAUEUD010000266.1 GCA_959020865.1 Eubacterium limosum
AAATGATATTCCTGAAAAAAGCGATATGATTAATCAAATATTGGACAAAGACTCGAACTGCCATTTTGTGTGTAGCACTTTTAAGACGAAGTGTCTAAATATATTGATCAAACCCCGCGTAAGACCCGATATTACCACGTGAGCCCAAGGTAAATGGCTGGCGTGGCGACACGTCAATTTTCGAGCGGATTAACTGCCATATTGGGTATATTGAGAATTGGCCACTGTGGCTGGATATGAAGGTGTTTTTCATGACGTTTGGGACATTGGTTAAGAATGCTGATTAAGAGTTGAGAAAAAAGAAAAGCCCTGAAGTTTGGTTTTTTATTTTTGTTTGATTTTATATTTATTTTATTTTGCAACATCATTGGTAAGATACCATTTATCAGTTGGTTCGTCATTTGAGATGGTATTGTTAAAAACATATATCCCTATCCCCCAAAAATAAGTGTAAAGATGTATTGAAAATAATGTTTCCTGTTTTTTTAAAAATTGTTTGAATTCATTAAATAGTATGTAATAATGGAATGGGCAGTGATGGATTACCCCACCACTGCTTTCCTCTTAGCAACATAATTCCAAATCATAACAATAATCGTAGCAATAATTTTTGCCACCATATAATAAATATGAATCTTTTCAACAAAAAACCACATTAAAATTTGATTGATGAACAGGCCAACGACACTGGATCCGACGAACAGCACAACGGATTTGGTGTCGTTTTGTTTAACCCCTTTAAATACCCAGAGAATACACATAAAATAATTTACAATAACAGAGACAGTGAAGCTGATACCGGAAGAAACCAGATAGTTTACACCAAAGAATTCTGTTAATGCAAATAAAATACCATAATCGACTAAAAAACTTACACCTCCGGTAATGCCGAAACGAAAAATTTCGGCAAACCGTTCACTTTTTAAAAATGTTTTAAATTTTTCCAAACCTTAAATAAATCTCCTTATATTTTTACCATACGGACTCAATCTCATCACTAATATCCTGAGCCGTTCCTGATGGCGTATAATCCGTCTCATAAACAAATTGGTACCATTCCTTAATATTATCAGTCAAAGTCACAGGAAATACATATGATACATCACCGAGCATACCGGTATCAACATATCCCTCGGCTGGAATTTGTTCTTGATGGATAGCGTGATCTTTCATGAGCATGACATTACCGGCATACTTTAAAATTTCCGTCTGACTTAAGGATGTTTCCACATATGGCATGACCTGTGTTAATAAATTATACTGAGCCAAAGGATTTAATTCCATGGCCTTATCTAGTACTTGTTCAAAAACTTTTCTTTGGCGCAGTGTACGGTCAAAGTCTCCGTTGCCGACGTAACGCACACGACAATAGGCAAGTGCCTGGCTTCCATCTAATACCTGAGGGCCTGTACCAGGAACATCTGCGGAATTTGTATTAACATGGTTATTGACATCCATCAAATACTGATTAACCCAATAAAGCTCATCTTCATTTTCAATATCAATGGTGACGCCGCCAACAGCGTTTACCATGGCAACCATAGCGGTAAAGTCAATGGTCACATAATCGGTGATGGCGGTATCAAAATTCTGGTTGATGGTTTTAAGCGCCAGCTCGGGGCCGCCAAAGGAATAGGCGGCGTTGAGCTTGTCATAGCCGTAATCTTTATTGATGTATACGTAGGTATCCCGCATTAATGAGGTTATTTTCAGTTTATTGTGTTCGAAGTCGGCCGAAGCAATCATCATGGAGTCGGACCGGCTGCCGTCCACATCGTCGCGCCCGTCGACACCGAAGATCGCCACATTGACAATGCGGTGATTCAGGGCCATATTGGCGGCGTTTGAACTGATATTGTATTGGGAGACCTTTCCGGTCAGATCCTTGTTTAAATTGCCAAATTTGATGACAGTAGCGGCATATGCCCCTGCTCCGATCAACAGCACAAGAAGTAAAATTAATGCTTTCTTAAAAAATCCTCTTTTTTTCTTGCGCTTTTTGGGTAAAGTATCATTAGGACTGCGTCTTCGCTCATCAATCCTTTGTGGTGGGCGGGATGAACGGGAAGAATTGCTTCTGGAACCCTGGCTCTGAGATGGCCGGCTGTTTCCAGAACGTCCTGAAGGGCGTGAAGGCGCCTTTTTTGAAGGGGAAGAGGGCCTTTCACCACTTCTTCGGTTTCCAATAACGCTTTTGTTTCGTTTTTCCATGGGGACCTCTCAATTGCTAATTAAATATGTTTTTCTCTTTATGACTGTGTTATTATACCATAATAGAGAAAAATAATAAAATTTCAATGATATTTTTTGACAAAGACATTATACTTTTACTAAGAATTTTGTTATAATAGACTATGAATAAATATTAAACCTTAAAAAGCAGTGCCGAAAATGGTAATAGAAAGAAAATAGGGAGTGGACTTGTATGGATAAGAATACCCAGGATAAAGGACAATCTTTTGACCGTGTAGAGTCACGTATTGAGCTTTTGGAAAAGCAGCTGATGGAAAAAGATGAGGAATTAAAAAAATTACTCAATGTGTCAAAGGACAAGGATGAGAAGATTGCGAAACTGCAGGAGGGTGTTGATGGAGAAAAGAGGGACACGTTCGTGCCGGTGTTTAAGGAATCATCCGAAGAGCAGGAGTGTCCGTGCGGCGATGATGAGCCGGAAAGTCATATCGACGACAGTGATATGCCTGACGGCTTGAAGAAGCAGATCAAGGTCATTGAAAAACGGGAACAGATGGTCAAGGAAATGCTGGATGTTCTTGAGGATGCTTTTGATGTGCTGAAACAGAGAAACGAAGCTTTGAACAAAAAAGAAGAGACCCTCAATCGAGAATACCTCAAGCTATTGGAAATTGAATCGATGTATAAGGGAACAGACAAGCTTGCAGATTCTTTAGGTTCGGTACTTCCATCCTTTGGTTTGAATGAGCAGAAGGATAAAAATACGGAAGCGGCTACCGAAGAAAATATTGAGGAGTGAAGATATGGCAGAAAAAAGTGAAAAATTAGGATTACTACTGCTTTTTGATTGTATTGCAGTTATTTTATCAACATACGGTGTTTTGTTACTCTTTCAGTTTGTAAGCCACGATGTGGATACAAATGTCATGATTGTTTCCTGTTTCTTTGCGGGAATTAAAATTTTGATGATGGGGATTGGCGATATTACAGGTCTGTCGAAAAAATTGGTTATCGCGATTGTGTTTATCGTTGTGGCCGACATTATCGTTTTTGGGATCAATTACTTTATGGCCTTCAGTATATCATCAAAATTATTGCTGATCACTGCAGTAGCAGACATTGTGATTATTCTGATCAGTCACTTAATCTGGGGAAAAGTATTTGGTGTTTCAGGACACAGCGAAAAAAAGGAACGAAAAGAATGGCTCAGCAACCGTGATGAAGACCAGGACGAAGAAGAATATGACGACATTTTTGAGTCTCTGGTTACAAAAGACGGTAACACAGATGAGATTGACACTGCGGCCGTAAACGCGGGGATTGAAGAGCCCTACGAAGAGGAAGAATCTTTATTTGAGGACGATGAAGAGTTTGAAGATTTTGAGGATGAAGAGCTCTTTGAAGAATATGATGAAGACGAAATTGAAGAAGAATACTTTGAAGAAGTCGAGGAATCCATTGAGGAAGCTGACGAAGAAGAGGACGATGAGGATACCTATCTTGACGAGGAAGCCTTTAAATCTCTTTTGATCAATGACGATGACCTGACGAACCTTGAGCCTGAGGAAATCGACAATGATGATGTTGAAGAGATAGTCGCTGAGGAAGAGCAGCCTGAAGAAGTCGTTGATGAAGAATCTGAGACAGAAGCAGCAGAAGAAATTGAAGAAGAGCCAATCGTTGATGAAAAAGCTGCTGAGGATGTTCAGGAAGAAGAGGCAGATAATAATGAGGCCGTTTCAGTGGCCGATCTCTTTGGCGCCGGGGCAGCTTCTGCTGATCAACTTGACAGCGCGATATCGCCAGAGCAGAAAGAAGATTTTGCCGCCATCGAAGAACGTTTAGGCGCGCTCCTTACAGAGATTAATTCCTCAACTAAAGGAACTGAAAAGCTCCAAAAAACGGTCAGCGACTTTAAGCTGGAGCTGGACAATTTAACGCCAATTACAACGGATACTGATATTTTGAAAACAGGTGACGTTATCCGCGATAAGCTTAAAACAATTATTGACAAGCAGTTTATCGTTGATGAGGTTCTGGATGACTTGATCCGCCTGTCTAAACAGATCAATAAACGGATTGATGATCTGGATACCATCGAAGCGGATCTTACCCGTCGTAAGGAAATCCTGGATCAGAAGGAGCTCATGTATATGAGCCGTAAGCCGGTTGAATTTGAGGATGTCGAGGTTCAGATTTTACCGGATGAGGTAATGCTCGAGAGTGA
>CAUEUD010000267.1 GCA_959020865.1 Eubacterium limosum
GCGCCCAGAGCCAGAAATGTTACAATGCGCATGCAAGCAAAGCTTGCAAAGGGCCAGCGACCATCCTTTTTTATGGGGCGCAGCCCCTGACTGGAGTGTCCGCAGGACGCCGGAGTACGCGGCGCCCAGAGCCAGAAATGTTACAATGCGCATGCAAGCAAAGCTTGCAAAGGGCCGGTGACCATCCTTTTTTTATGGGGCGCAGCCCCTGACTGGAGTGTCCGCAGGACACGGAAGTGCGCGGCGCCAAGAGCCACGAACTTCTCGGGATAGTAGAACTTAACGTTAAAAAAGCAAAGAATCTAAAATGATTCCTTGCTTTTTTCTTTTTTACGTCTCTACAGTAACGCTAATAATTTAGAGAAAGCTGTTGGTAACGCCACAGCAGCCAGCTGTTCACGATCTTTAAAGGCGGCTTGGGTATCACCATATTTTTCAGGTGCTTCAGCAGCCATTGCAGGATCAATTTCAAAATAATAGACGGTCATATTCCAAATAATATGACTGAAAACGTGTTTGCTGTTACCGATATTTTTTCCTTCCGGAAGATTGGGAAAGATGGTTTCTAAAGCTTGGCGGATGGCGTTGCCAGGCTTCGTTTTTTCTTCTTCTATAATAGGAAAACTCCATAAACCTGACAGAAGGCCTTTATCCGGACGTTTAACAAGATAAAGAGCGCCGCCCATATCGACAATCCCAACTTCCATTTCAAGCTTTTTCTGACGTTGTTTTTTCGATTTAACGGGCAATTGATTCGTTGTTCCTTCTCTAAAAGCTTCGCAGATATTCTGTTCAGGACAAATCATGCACTTGGGGTTGGTTGGGGTGCAAACTAAAGCGCCGAGTTCCATGAGACCTTCATTAAAATCGCCGGGTGTATCAGGCAAAGCCTGAGCAACCCAGTCAGTAATGGCATTTTTTACTTTGACATCGGCGATGTCGCCGTTATAGTTATTAAAGCGTGAGATTACACGCAGAACATTCCCGTCAATGGCAGGTACCTTTTCTTTGAAAGCAATACTGGCAATGGCGCCGCCCGTATATGGCCCGATACCGGGAAGTTTAATGAGCGCATCGTAGTGGTCTGGAAAAATGCCGTTATATTCTTCATGAATTATTTTAGCAGCCCTATGAAGATTTTTGGCTCTGGAATAATAGCCCAGCCCCTCCCAGAGTTTTAGAACTTTATCTTCCGGTGCCTTAGCAAGAGATGTCACATCAGGAAAAGCCTTTACAAAACGATGATAATAGGGAATAAGCGTATCAATCTGGGTTTGTTGCGCCATAATTTCCGAGATCCAGATATTGTATGGGTTTTTGGTTTCACGGAATGGCAGGGCACGTTTTGATTTGTAAAACCATTGTAAAAGATTTGTGGCAAAAATACGTGCAGTTTCTTTATGAAAATTTAAAATATTTTTTGTCATATTATCCTCCAATAGCCATTATTATAGCATAAATGCTTAAAGAACTTGACAAACATCTAAAATCTTGTTAAAATTTATTTTGTAACAAACTTGTAAACTATACTATGAATTTGTAAAACAAGTAAAAAAGGGGTACACGATTTGAATAAGTTAACATTGATTAAGCGATTTTTAAAAAGGTATAAAAAGGAAACGGCCATCATTTCCGGTTTGTTTGTTTTGGTTGTTATTATTGGCGTAACCTGTGCATTTAACGCGACTAAGGACGTACAGCTTGTTTTGGATGAAAATAAAGCGACTGCAGCCGATGCTGTTAAGACAGAAGTTATTAATGCGCAGCTGCAAAAATCTGTAGAAGAAGTTCTTCAGGATCAGGGTTATCCAGTAAGCGAAGAATATACGATCAGCGTTGACCCGGATAAAAAAGTTAAAGATGTAGATACTGTTACAGTAAAGAAAAATGCTGTTGGTCAGATCAAGGTTGACGGAAAAACAGTTGATTATAAATCGGCCGCTGATACAGTTGGAGATCTTCTGAGCAATAATAATATTCAGTACGATGATGATGATATTGTAACACCAGCACCATCGACTGCTTTGACAACAGATGTATCAAATGTAACCATTGCTCGTATCGAAGTAAAAGAAGAAGCTGGTGAAAGGGATATTCCTTTTGAAAGCGAAGAAAAAGAAAATGCCGAGCTTGAAGAGGGCACACGCAATGTCGTCACTCAGGGTGTCGTTGGAAAAGCTGATTTTGTTGATAAAGTAACCTATCAGGACGGCGTAGAAGTAAAACGCGAAAATATTTCTACCAATACAAAGGTTGAACCGGTTAAGGAAGTCGTGGAAGTTGGAACAAAGAAAGCTGTTCCCGAAAGTCTTGCTTCAAGCCCAAGCCCGAGCGCTGGAAATGCGACTCAGGCTGCAGGCAGCGATTTTGATCTGATCTGTGCAATTGTTGCGCATGAAGGCGGCGCTTCCTATGAAGGCGCAATGGGGGTTATCTCCTGTGTTATGAACCGTGTAGACGCAGGGTGGGGTCCAGATGCTGTAAGTGTATTAACAGCGCCAGGCCAGTTTGCTTCTTACCTTGATGGTTATTATACTCAATATCTTGGTAATGCTCCGGCAGCTGTACAGCAGGCTGTTACAGACTGCATGGAAGGCGGCATCCGCAGCCATAATTTTACAAGCTTCAGAAGCTATCAGACCAGCGGTTCTGTATGTATTGCAGGGAACTGGTACTTCTAAATTTATCGTGTACAATTAAAAATACATATAAAAAGGGC
Organism: Eubacterium limosum; assembly: GCA_959020865.1. Taxonomy (GTDB): domain Bacteria; phylum Bacillota; class Clostridia; order Eubacteriales; family Eubacteriaceae; genus Eubacterium; species Eubacterium limosum_B. Next base: position 2,720 of record CAUEUD010000267.1, read on the forward strand.
AATTTTGCCCTTTTTTTTATTTTAACACTTGTTCTTTGTATACAATAAATGTATACTATATATCAGAGTGTTTTTAAAAAGATTGGAGTGGAAGAATTATGGAAATCACAATTACTAAAAGAACACAGTTAAAACCAAAGCCGGATGAGAACAATTTGGTTTTTGGGACTGAATTTACAGATCATATGTTTATCATGGATTACACAGAAGGTAAAGGCTGGCATGACGCCAGAATTGTCCCATATGGCCCGATAGAGCTTTCTCCAGCGGCAATGGTGCTTCATTATGCCCAGGAAGTTTTCGAGGGAATGAAAGCCTATAAAACGCCAGAGGGCGATATTCAGTTTTTCAGACCCATGGAAAACTTTGCGCGTATGAACCGCTCAAATGCCCGGATGTGTATTCCTCAGATTGATGAAGAATTTGTATTTGATGCCTTAAAGCAGCTTGTCGCCCTTGACCAGGACTGGGTGCCTCACGCACCGGGGACTTCTTTGTATATCCGTCCTTTTGTCTTTGCAACAGATCCATTTATCGGCGTTCGTACCAGCCTTCACTATAAATTTATTATTATCTTGAGCCCGGTAGGTGCATATTATGCGACAGGTCTGCAGCCTGCAAGAATGCACGTGGAAGATATTTACTCAAGAACCGTTGTGGGCGGCACAGGCGAGGCTAAATGTGGTGGTAACTATGCGGGTGGTCTGGCGGCACAGGAAAAAGCCCATGATGAAGGATTTGAACAGATTCTCTGGCTCGATGGTGCAGAACGCAGATATATTGAAGAAGTAGGAACCAGCAATATTTTCTTTAAAGTAGATGGCAAATTTATCACACCGGAACTTCACGGAACCATTCTTCCGGGAATCACCCGTAAAAGTGTTATTGAACTTCTGCGCTCCTGGGGAGAAGAAGTCATTGAACGCCGCATTACCATTGATGAGTTTGTGGATATGTATCATAAAGGTCAGGTTGAAGAAGTATTCGGGACTGGAACAGCGGCTGTTGTATCACCGATTGGCGGATTAGAATATCAGGGCGAGGATATGAGCTTTAATAATGGCGAAATCGGTGAATACACCCAGAGAATTTATGATACATTGTTCGGAATGCAAACAGGAACGGTTGAAGATAAACTGGGTTGGACAGTGAAACTCTAAATAAAAAACATAAAAAAAAACCAGTAAAAATCACGAAAAAAATGGTTGACAGGGGCTTCAGCCCCTGTTATAATTAATCTTGCATTTCGAGTCGAGAGGTACCGAAGTGGTCATAACGGGGCGGTCTTGAAAACCGTTAGGGTGCAAGCCCACGTGGGTTCGAATCCCACCCTCTCGGCCATCAAAACTGAATAGGTCAGTGATAAAAACGTAGTCTTTTTCAGCTGACATTAAACATGGAGAAGTACTCAAGTGGCTATAAGAGGTGCCCCTGCTAAGGGTATAGGCCGTTAACGCGGTGCGAGGGTTCAAATCCCTCCTTCTCCGCCAACAATAAAAAACGCTGGTTTTCAGAGATTCTGAAAGCCAGTTTTTTTATGTAGAAAAGCAAGAAGATATATGTAAGATTGGCAATTGGAAGCATTGACAAGAAAATTAGAATGGTTAAAATATAGTTAGAATGTGATATGGTTTGGA
>CAUEUD010000268.1 GCA_959020865.1 Eubacterium limosum
TTATCAGCGCCAGGCACAGGGCCGCAGAAACGATTAAAACAATCAGCCCGATTGTAATGGCATTTAATTTCTTTTTCATCTCATCATTCCATTTCGATTATTTATAAGGAGAACCGTATGTCAGCCATTCGTTCAGTAAAATACTTTATTTTGTTTATGATCCGCCTTTTAGGCGCCGGGGTCATGCCTGGCAAAGCCAGCGCCATGATCATTGGCCCGCCAGTCCCACCGGCCGAGGAATCCCCCAGCTGCAACGCCCTCCAGGCATGGCTGGAGGAAAACCAGAACATTGGCGGTACCTATATTCTGAACGGAGACCTTATCATTACGGACTCCCTGAGCATCTATATGCCCGAAGCGCCCATTACCATCGAGGCCGGCCCCTACCATATTTATGTCGAGGATACTGCTCTGCTTGAGCTCATCGGCTCCAACCTCACCATCACCGGAGACGGCGGCACAGAAGGGCTGATCCGCACCTCGAGCATGGGAACCCTTGTTTTTGCAGAATGCAGCATCACAGCTAAAAACGGCACTGCGCTCTTTTACGAGGGCGGCAGCCCCACAAACTGGTCCATTGATATAGGTGGCACGCTGTACGCGCCGACCTTTATCCAGGCTTTCGGCGACAATGCCCGCGGCATTGTCTGCGAACAGCCCGACCCGCTTCATTTGTCCAACACCTTCGTCAAAACAGCTGGCTCGGGCAGCGCCTGCGTTTCAGCGGTTTCGGATATTTCTATGAGCAACTGCAGCATTACAGCTGAAGGGTCAGGAGCGGTCTCTGTCGTTTCACAAAACGGTGAGGTTACAGGAACCCTGTGCCGGCTTACACCAGAAGCACCCCAGTTTTCCGATGACGGCACACGGTGGATCATCACTGAAATCGACGAGCTGAATTTTGTGCTGCCGCCCTTCACCGCCTATGAGGAAAGCGGCTTGCCAGACTACATGACTGTCAATCTCGCAAACAGTGAAGACCCATATGACACCCGCTACATTGCTCTGGCTGTCACCTGGGACCGGACCGCCTATGATGCGGGGCTTGAAAAAACCGAACCCTTTACCCTCACCGGTACCCTGGAAACGCGGGAGGATATCCTCAATGATAGTAACCAGACGCCTAAAGCGTCTATTTCTTTTAAAACGGCCACGCCCATCGACGACCTGAGCGTTACCGCTACGCCCGATGTCAAAATGTGCCGGCTCGCCTTCAGCTTTACCCCGCCCGCGGGCGCATCCTCTGTAAAGCTACAGAAATCAGTCGATGACGGCAGCAGCTGGACCAGTGAGGAGATCACTCAGGCCTACAGCCAAAATGACGCGGGCCAAGCGCTTTACGAAGACATCCTGAAAGAACCCGGCACAGCCCTGTATCGGCTTAAAATTACAGGTTCAGCCTACGCGGGTTACTCCAATGCGGTCACCTGTACTTTTACCGCCCTGCCCCTCACCGGAGAGGAGCCTGAGGATATCGACGGCAGCCGCGGCGGCGGCGGAAGAACTGAACCTGGCCGGAACACCGACAGCAATATCTTTGAAAATATGCTTGAATACTCACCTTTCGGCAACGCTGCGAACAGCGCCTCATCAGCGGAAAGCTTCTCCGCCGAAGAGGATAAAAGCGATTCGCTGCTTGCCCAAAATGCTGCTGATAAGCTTCTGAAAAACATGTCTTCATCAGAGGGCAGCACCGTAATTTCCTCCAAAGATCAAAATAATCCTGAGGCCGCCTCCAATGCCTGGTCTGCATTAGGTCTGCTGCTCGTTCTCCTGTTTTTTATCGGTGCGGTTCTCTGGCTGAACCCGGCCTTCCGCTCCCGTTTTTTCAAAAAATAGTTTTAAAGCTGAGGCAGCTACGCCTCAGCTTTTTTATCTGCAACAAATTTATAGCCCTTTCCCCACACCGTCTGGATATACTGATGTTCCTCAGAAAAGGAATTGAGCTTTCTCCTGATCTGCGCCACGTGCACCTGAACGGTATGCGCGTTTCCCAAATCCGGCAGCTTCCACACACTTTCAAAAATATCTTTCTGGGAAAACACCTGATTTTCATGATTTGCCAGAAAAAACAGAATATCAAATTCCGCCGCGGTTAAAGAAATCATATCCTCCTTATAGGCGACGCTCCTCGCCGCTTCGTCGATACTCAGCTTTCCAAAATTCAGGGGCTCACCGCATTTGGTATTTCCCTCATGTTGGCGTATACGTGCGCAGATGCGCAGCTCAAGCTCTCTCAGGCTAAAGGGCTTGATGACATAGTCGTCTCCGCCAGAAACAAAGCCGTTGATCCGCTTGTCCTCCTCCGCGTAATTTGACACAAAAATAATCGGGACATTCGTCCTCTTTTTTACTGCTTCACATACCTCAAAACCGTCCATATCCGGCAGCGCCACATCCAGTACAATACAGTCCAGGGGCATATGCTCTGCGGTCTTCAGGCACTCCTCCGCGTTCTGGGCCGTATATACCTTATAGCCTCGGCCAGTAAAATAAATCCTTGTTACTTCCAGTATCGAAGCATCGTCGTCTACAATCAATAAATTATACATTTTGCTCTCCCCTACCTAAGCTCCAATAAAGCCATTATACATAAAAATGCCCATTTTGAAAACTAAAAAAGCAGGATATTAAGCTTTCACTTAATATCCTGCCTGTTATAAAATCATATCATTTTATTTATATTGGCTTTTATTACATCATTGGCATTCCGCCGCCGCCCATTGGTGGCATTGCAGGAGCTGCTTCTTCTGGTAAATCAGCAACAGCAACTTCGGTGGTTAAGAACATAGCGCAGATGCTGGCTGCATTCTGGATTGCTGTACGAGTTACTTTAGTTGGGTCGATGATACCAGCTTCAATCATGTTTACAAATTCGCCGGTGGAAACGTCAAAGCCAATGCCGTTTTCTTTCTTGCGCAGCTCGTTGACGATAACAGATCCTTCAAGACCAGCGTTGTCAGCGATCTGACGAACGGGTTCTTCAATGGCACGGCGGATGATTGCGGCACCAATTTTTTCGTCGCCTTCCAGGGTTTCGATTAAAGCGTCTACCTTGTCTAAGGTTTCGATGAATGCAGATCCACCACCAGGTACCATACCTTCTTCAACGCCAGCTCTTGTCGCGTTCAATGCATCCTCGATGCGGTATTTGCGTTCCTTCAGTTCGACTTCGGTAGCCGCACCAACCTGGATTACAGCTACGCCGCCAGCCAGTTTAGCCAGACGTTCCTGTAATTTTTCTTTATCATAATCAGAAGTGGTTTCAGGAATCTGAGCCTTGATCTGAGCAACTCTTTCTTCAACAACTGCACGGTCGCCCTGGCCATCAACAACAATGGTGTTGTCCTTGTCAACCTTAACCTGACGTGCGCGTCCTAACATGGACATGTCGGCATTTTTCAGTTCCAGGCCAACTTCTTCAGAGATTACCTGACCGCCTGTTAAAGCAGCGATATCCTGTAACATAGCTTTTCTTCTGTCACCGAAGCCAGGAGCCTTAACAGCGACACAATTGAAGGTTCCTCTTAATTTGTTCAGTACTAAGGTTGTTAAAGCTTCGCCTTCAACATCTTCAGCAATGATTAAGAGCTTAGCACCCTGCTGTACAATCTGTTCCAGTACTGGGAGTAATTCCTGAATATTTGTGATTTTCTTGTCTGTAATCAAGATATATGGGTTGTCTAATTCTGCAACCATTTTTTCAGTATCGGTTACCATGTAACCAGATAAGTATCCTCTGTCAAACTGCATACCTTCGGTAAATTCCAGTTCAGTACCCATGCCCTTGCCTTCTTCAACAGTGATAACACCATCGTCGCCGACTTTAGTCATGGCTTCTGCAATTAAATCACCGATTTCGGTGTCAGCGGCAGAAATAGAGGCAACCTGAGCCTTTGCTTCTCTGGTTTCTACTGGTTTGCTGTTAGCTTTCAGTTCGTCAACAACAACTTCTACAGCCTTTTCGATCCCTTTTTTCAGAACCATTGGATTCGCGCCGGCTACAACGTTTCTGTTACCTTCTCTTACAATAGCCTGAGCCAATAAGGTAGCGGTAGTAGTACCATCACCAGCTACATCGTTTGTTTTGGTAGCAACTTCTTTAACTAGCTGAGCGCCCATGTTTTCAAAAGCGTCTTCCAGTTCAATTTCTTTAGCAATGGTAACACCATCGTTTGTAATGGTTGGAGCACCGTAGCTCTTTGCTAAGATAACGTTTCTTCCTTTTGGTCCTAAGGTTACTTTGACAGCATCTGCCAATTTATCTACACC
>CAUEUD010000269.1 GCA_959020865.1 Eubacterium limosum
CATGGTTGTCCATCGTCGCTTCGCGGACGGCTTTTTTCATAGCGTCGTACTGCCATCATCCTCTGTCAGAATATGCTCTGCTGAAACGGTACTTTCATCATGAGAATCCTTATGGTCTTTATAATATTTCCGCAAATCCGTGTCATTGACTTTGATATCTTCTGTCACTTTTGCCTGAATAGCCTGACCCGCAGCAGTTCCTTTGGCATCTTCTTTTTGGTATTCGTCGTACTTTTCCTTTGTGAGGAAGTAGTTTTCAAGGTACTGATTCAGCTCGTCATCTGTCTGAAACATCATTTTCTGGATGGACTGTTTTGTCTGAAGCGCATTGTCAATCTCTTCCTGCTTTATTTCAATATTATTATCTTCACAGTACTTAATCAGTGCTTTATTTTGAGCAATTGAATTAAAAATCGATTCATTTGTTTCTTTTACACTCTCATCGTCTGTCTGAAGTCCCTGCCCGCCAGAATAGTAAGACGTTATTTCCTCGTTAATGTAATAATAATTGTAAATTCCGCGTTTGATTTCTTCATCGTTGATTTTTCCAACGACCTGATCCAGTTCCTCCTCCGGATGCTCTTTCAGATAATCCATATGCTTGGAATAGCACTCACTGGCATAGCTGTTATCAACCATGAAGGTTTTCGTAAATTGTGTAAAAGAATCATTATTGGTGTTATATTTAGACAGGGTGCTGTCATATTTATTCCCTGCCGATGTTTTTAAACTGTCCAGCGCTGTTTGAGCCTGACTTTCAGCAGCTGCCTCATCAATTGTAATATTGTCCTTTTTTGCCTGAGCAGTCATAGCTCCAACCTGGACCAGGCTATCCAGCAAATCTTTCTTGAACTCGGTCAGTTTGGACCCTGTTGGCATCGAATTCCCGTTTGTCGTATAATACAGGTCATAGTACGCCATATAGTTGTTAAAAGACTCTTTTGTCATAGACTGTCCATCAATCTCTGCTATAACCTGCTGGTTATCCTTTTCTGGATTGACAGAAACCAATGAACAACCGGTTGTCAGTGTTGTAACCCCCAGCGTAACCGCTAAAGCCAATATGACTCCCCTGATCTTATTTTTATGCATTTTGCTCTCCTTAAAAATTGTGATTTTTATATTTTAACATATTTTATCTTAATGACATCTTAATTATTTCAAATCCTCAAAAAATGAAATAATTTCTTTTAAAATATCTTTATCTCTGACTGATGACAGGTTAAAACTCCAGCACGCTTCATTGGCTTTTCCTGCTTTAAATTTCACTTTATATTTACGTATTAATTCCGGCATTTTTTCTGCATCCGGGACAAGGACTTCCTTTTTTTCACTAAAGGTCAGATAAATAAACTGCCCCTTCTGTTTGATCTCTTTGATCCCGATGGATGAAGCCATGTTTTTAATCATGGCAATAGACATCAGATTATAAACACCATTTGGTATGTCCCCAAAACGGTCGAGGAGCTCTTCTTCAAAATCATCATAATCCTCAATCGTCTTAATAAATGTAAGTTTTTTATAGATGTCATATTTCAGCTCTTCACTGCTGATATAGCGTTCGGGAATATAGCCGTCTATGTCCAGATTGATACGAATTGGCTCTTCAGTTTCTACTTCTACGCCGTCCATCCGTTTACTGATAGCTTCTTCCAAAATACGACAATACAGCTCATAACCAATTTTAAATAAATGACCCGACTGCTCTGCCCCCAGAATATTGCCGGCTCCGCGAATTTCAAGATCACGCATGGCTACCTTGAATCCCGATCCAAAGGCGGTAAAATCCTTAATGGCTTTTAAACGCTTTTGTGCAATTTCAGTCAGGATTTCTTTTTTGTGTGTAACGTAAGTATAAGCCTGAACGTCCGATCTTCCGACACGCCCTCTCAGCTGGTAAAGCTGTGAAAGGCCGAAATGATCACCCTCATCTATGATCATGGTATTGGCGTTTTTAACATCCAATCCAGACTCAACAATGGTCGTTGTCACCAGGATATCAAAATCATGATTCAAAAAATCAACCATAATATCCTCCAGCTCACTGCCGCTCATCCGCCCATGAGCCACAACAATTCTCGCGTCTGGTACAAGGCTCTGCACATCAATGGCAACCTCATGGATATCGTGGACACGGTTGTGAACATAATAAATCTGTCCTCCACGGCCAAGCTCGCGATTGATAGCGTCCTGGATAATCAGCGGGTTATAAGCCATAACGTAAGTTTGAACCGGCCGTCTTCCTTCAGGAGGCTCTTCGATGACACTCATATCACGCACACCCGTCATCGACATATGCAGCGTACGCGGGATCGGTGTTGCGCTTAAGGTCAAAACATCGACATTCTGCTTTAACTGTTTTATTTTTTCTTTAGACCGTACCCCAAAGCGCTGCTCCTCATCGATAATAAGCAGCCCAAGGTCTTTAAAATGAACATCCTGGGATAAAAGGCGGTGTGTGCCGATAATCATGTCCAGCTTGCCAAGCGCCAAATCTCCCAAAATTTTCTTTTGCTGTCCAGAGGTTCTGAAACGGCTGATCACCTCTACACTGATAGGATATTTCCGAAACCTCTCTAAAACTGTATTGTAGTGCTGCTGTGCCAAAATCGTTGTCGGAACCAGCATTGCCACTTGTTTTCCTTCCATGACAGCTTTGAAAGCAGCCCGCAAGGCTACCTCAGTCTTTCCATACCCAACATCACCACATAAAAGGCGGTCCATCGGTATTTCCGATTCCATATCCGCCTTGATCTCTTCCACGCAGCGCAGCTGATCCTCTGTTTCAACATAAGGGAAATCATCCTCAAACTCTTTTTGCCAGGAAGTATCCGGACTAAAGGCGTACCCCTTCATCGAACGTCTTTTGGCATACAAAGCGATGAGCTCATCGGCCATATCCTCGACTGCTTTTTTGGCTTTATTTTTAGCCTTCTGCCAATCGGGATTTCCCATCTGGTTAACCTTTGGCTTTTTATCGCCGCCCGTACCAATATAAACCTGAACGGAATCCATCTGCTCTACTGGAATATAAAGCCTGGCCTCTCCGGCATACTCGATCACCATCAGGTCTTTGGTTACATTGTCGATCGTCAGCTGTTCAATTCCCCGGTATATCCCAATTCCATGCACATCGTGAACAACATAATCCCCTACATGTAACTCGGCAAAAGAATCAATCTTTCTTCCCTTGTGTTTTTTCTTTCTCTGCGAGGTGCGCTTTTCTTTGAATATCTCAGACTCATTAATGTAGACAACTTTTTCATCTTCCATTTCAAAGCCTTCAGAAATTTCGCCGACTGAAAGTTGTATACCTGGCCCTTCATTCTCAACAAAATTAAAGACCTCCTGGTCGACCAGGTATTGCTTGACCGTTTCACGGGTCTTCTCGGTTTTACAGCAGATATGAATCCGGTATCCTAAGGTAAGCCGCCGGTTTAAAAAGTCTAAAAATAATGGAAACTGACCTGCAAAGCTTTCAAGATCGCGGGAATTCATATCCAGATTCATTCCTTTTTTTGCTCTGCTGTTAAAAAGATATTCTTTAATCGTCGGACAGCCTTCCAGGCTTTTTTCAATATGGTGAAAAGTAAAAAACTTGTTTTTTTCCTCAGGCAGAATGTATCCTTGTGTTATAAGTGACTCATAATCCAGCCATGTCTTTTTGATAAAAATATCATAGGTTTCCTTGATCCGTGTATATTCATCCCAGATAACAATATTTTTGCCCACATAATCCATAAAGGAGTCGTTTTCCTTAATAAAGGTAAACAGGGTTTCGTCATATTGAGCACCTTCCTGCTCCAGCTTTTCAACAAGCTCCATATAAAGCTCGTTTCCGTCATATTTTTTATGGATCATCTTAAAAATTCTCTGCCGTTCTTCCTCAGACAAAACGATTTCTTTTGCAGGGGCTATCCGAACATGTTCTATCTGATCATATGAAAGCTGGCTGTCAACATCAAAAAGACGCATTGAGTCCACTTCATCATCAAAAAACTCAATACGGACAGCCTCTTCGGAAGTTACGTTATAGATATCTAAAATTCCGCCACGCAGTGCAAACTGCCCCTTCGACTCTACCTGATAAACTCTCTCATACCCCAAATTCACAAGCCTTACGACCAATGTTTCCAGATCAAAGGTATCACCGTTATTAATTGAGAAAAACAACGCCTCCATCGCTTCCCTATCCACATCCTGCCATCGCCATTTTTCCAAATGCATTAATATTTGACTGTACAAA
>CAUEUD010000270.1 GCA_959020865.1 Eubacterium limosum
CTTGGATGAAGTTTATATTATTTGGCGGGTGTGCTGGAATTATGACTTTTGCCGTGATGTCTATAGTTATTTTTTGGTCCTAAAATGATGGAATCAACAGTGAAAGATATTTGGACAAAATTCAAAAAATAATTAATTGTAAAATACAAGAGGTGGAGTAAACGTATTTTATGTAACTAAATTAGAGGAATTTTAGATTTATGGTAAAGAACTTTAGATAAGAACATCATTTTAATTTATCAAAACGAATGAAATTTGAAGTTGGTGTAATGAGAACTATAACAACAAATAATTAAAATATGGTTTCCGGGACACATACCAATCAACCGGCAAGCGAAAGCATAGCAATATGCCTTTCGCTTGCCGGTTTTTCTTTTTATGAAACCAAATCCGTCCATTGCCCGCAAAATTCAAAAAATAAAACCCAAAGGAGCCCCCCCATCATGACCATCCACCTACCTGAATCCCACTACACCCTGACCACCCTCATTACCCCAGAAGACATGCCGGATCAGGCCCTTCTCAAAGCCCCCACCCAGGCTGCGCAGGCGCTTGTGGAAACGATTATCGGCCGGACCGGTAAGGTTCCCTGCGTGAAAGAGTTAAACCTTAAGGAAGGGGTGGCGCTGCACTGCCAGAACGATATCTGGGTCGACAAAGAGGTTTTAAAGGACATGGAACCCGAGCCCGGATAACGTATAATAAGTTTCGCAAAATAAAATAAACATGATCCATACCGTTTGTTAAAATAAGTTAGTCAAAAAACCATTAACAGGAGCAGAATCATGTCTGAGAATATTATACACTTAAACCAGGAATGAATCCACACCGAATTGAAAGATCTCGTGCGCAATAGCGTCGAGGAAACCTTGAATGCATTACTGGACCATGAAGCCGAAGTGCTGGTCAATGCCGAGAAGTATGAGCGTTCCAGTCATCGGAAGGGCTACCGTTCCGGTCACTATCAGCGAAACTTTCAGACCACAGCGGGTGATGTCACGTTAAACATTCCAAAGCTCCGTAGAAGAAGCTTTAATCGAGATGGTTCTGGCGGGCGTTTCTGTCCGCTGGATCGAAGACATTACAGACATCGATATGGACTTCCCACCGCAGCACTACCCGCGATTACGCACCAACAACGCCCTGGAGCGGCTGAACCGAGAGATACGGCGTCGAACCAAAGTCATCGGTACTTTTCCCGATGGACAAAGCGCTCTGATGCTGGTTTGTGCACGATTACGTCATGTTGCCGCTTCTGAATGGAGCAGCTGGCGCGATATGAACATGGACCATCTAACGGCATAAAACTATTTGCAAAAAATTCTTGACCCCGTCGCCCAACCGAAAAATCAAAAAAATAAAAATACAATCCCAAAGGAGAATCCACCATGTCCAAAACCATCCCACACCATCTCTGCAGTGAGCAGACCATCATCGAAAAAGGGGAGGACTTACCGGCTGCGATCAAAAAATACCCCAATAAAGCGCTGCAGGCGGTGCTCGTTTTAATCAAGGCCCTTTTCGGCTATGTCCCGGAGGTGATTCAGGTTTTTCTGAAGGAGGATGTCGTGCTGCGGTGCCATAATGACATTGACCCGAAAAAGGATGTGCTTGAGGAAGGGGTGAAGTCTTCTGCAGAAAAATGCAAACGTCCCCAATCCCAGAGGAGAAAGCAGCGCAGGTTAAAGCAAAAACGGAAAGGAAACAGTCGGTACACTGTCATCAACCGGCGTAAAAAGAAAAAACACAGTAAAAAAGGTAAAAAAACTACGCGCAAATGCGGCAGAAAATTAAATCTGAATGGTTTCGCGGTGCGCATTACAATCAACCGGTCCCAGGGAGTCATCATCTATCTGGTGCCGGTTGTTTTTTGTCCGGACTGCCGCAAGCGGCGCAGGCTTGAGTATTTCGGAAAATTGCAGTACTGCCACCGGCTTCTGCTGCCCGAGATGGTCAAGCGGTCGCGGTATTTATCGGAGGTGTTTGAGGATGTGATTGTCCGGGAATTTAAGACACTGCTTGAAGATGCGGGCTACTGCTTTGAGATGGACCATGAGTCCGCCATTGTGCGAGATTTTCAGCGCAAGGTCCGCATTGTTTATAACACCTTTCACGGGCCTGTGACGTTGTGGGTGGACCCGGAGACCGTAACGCTTGAGCGGCACAGAGGGGAGCAGCCCAGCCGCAAGGACCAGAGGAGGCTCAGGCTTAAGCGCATGGTGGCTTTTGTGCAGACAGTGGTGGCATCGGATCGGGAGGAACAGCCCGTAAAAAACTGGTATAACCGGCTTCGTCTCTGCTGCTCCGACAGTAACGGCGATCTGATAAGGTAATGGATCGTCTGCGAACGTCATTCATCCAACGCGGAGTATAAAGACCAATCTCCTTAGCGGGTCTATAATGGGTTTAACGTCAGCGATGGCGAAAAACACATTTTATGAGGAGGTACACAATGAAAGAATTGGTACGAAAGAATCATTCCTGGGACGAGCGTGGATGTCCCGTGGCTTTTTGCGGCCAAAATTTGGGGATGGTGCAAAAGCGCTATTATTGTATGGACCACTACCGCATGGGCAAGGTGGATATGATCTGGCTGGGGACAGGGGACATGCTGTTCTCAAGCACGGATGTGGAGCGCATGCTTCACTTTAAGTATCCAGGACGCTACACCAGAATGCATTTTAAAAAACTGAAGGTACGGCTTTTACCCATACCGCATCCGGGAAATCCGAAAAGGCTCCAGTACAAGAACTTTGTGGATGTGGAGGGCGTACGGAAGCTTCTGGATGTCATGCGCAAGAGCTGGAACGTGGATTTGGGGGATACCAGTGACCCCACCGGCTGGATTGAGATTCGTGATTGGCTGGTAGGTTTTGGGCCGGGTGAGGTGGATGCGGTGATGCAAAACCGCCAGTGGAATGAACAGTATGAAGGTTGGGCGTAAATTGAAAGTGAGGAGAAATAACATGAACAAAAAAGAGATCATCCTGGAACAGAAAACCTTGTCGATGAACCATCTGGGCAGCATCCGCTGCGTCCTCCTGCAGGAGCACCGGCCGCTAAAGGAAACAGAGTGCATCAAAGCCCTGGAGTGGCTCAAAGGACAGCTGATAAGGGCCGTGGATAAAGAAGCCGAGGATCTGATGGACGTGGTCATACGGATCAAAAAGCAGATGGCCCATATCGGAACGCCGCTGTCTTTTGACATTAAAACACACTGGTATGCAGCCATTGATATCTGCAAACACCTGGATATCCCCTGTCACCGCAAGTTTTTTAAAAAACAGTTGAAGCATGACATGCTGAAAAAGGCAATGATTCAGTGCTCAGACGGTAAACGGCACACGGCCCTGCTCATTAACACTGAAGGGGTGGACCGGCTCATCGATGCCTGCAGACCGGGAGTTTTGACGCGGCGGAACACAGGATTTAAAAATGAGGAATACACCAGGGAGATATATTCCCTGAAAGAGGATGAAAAGGGCACTGATAATCGGTCGGTAAAAGTCCTGTCAAAAGCGCTTGAACAGGAGACCGCAAAGAATGAGGCCCTGGCAGGAACGCTTATGTTTCTCCGGGAGGAAAACATGCGTCTTAAACGCAAGGCAGACCTGTTTGAGGATATCCGCAGCGTTGTGGAGCGTTCGGCTTGAGCTTTTTTAAAGAACTGCACTATCTGCTTGAATGGCTGGAAGAACACGAGCTTACTGTTGGCGCGCTGTCCATGTGGCTGGTGCTGATGGTGTTTAATAATGACTGTGCGCTGCCGACCGTATCGGGTGAATGGCTGTGGCGTGTGACGTTTTCGGTTGCAAACAGGCGGATCATGGATCTGCTGCATTGTTCAGAGCGTCAGCTGATCCGTTACCGCTGCGAGCTCATTGAATGCGGCAGACTCCGTTATCAAAAGGGCACTGGCGGGAAAGCAGGCGTGTATACCCTGGTTCCGCTTCGTCCAAACGTGGTCGCGCGGAAGCTGCCGCACTGCCTGTCGGATAAGACTACTCTGGTCTATGATTACGAGGGCATGGAGGAACAAATGCTGATGCAAAAATAGAAAAAGTTATCCACAATTTTATTTTGAGGGACCGCCACGGGTGTCGGTTCACCGGGCCAAAAATCAAAAGTGGCGGCGAAGGCACCGGCGCCTGCGGCGGCATTAATAATCTTAACAATATTATTATTATTT
>CAUEUD010000271.1 GCA_959020865.1 Eubacterium limosum
TCCGTCCTCCAAATTCATCACACGTGGTTTCTTCACCCCAAAGGGCTCCTAAACTGAAGAAACAGCTACAAATGAAAAAGAACATGCAAAATTGTGGTTTAAAATTGTACACGGCGATGAAATCCCAGATACAGCTACAAACTTAAAAGATGCAGCAGCAGGCGAAAACTACGAATGGACAGATATGTATGCTACTTTTGCTAAAGAAGCAAAGGAAGAAGGCTTTGATAAAATTGCCTTTTTATTCGAAGCGGTTGCTAATATTGAAAACCGCCACGAACAGCGTTATTTAAAATTATTAAGCAACGTTGAAGAGGGAACTGTTTTTGAAAAATCAGATAAAGTGCTCTGGCAGTGTATGAAGTGCGGTTACGTTTATGAAGGCACAAAAGCTTTAAAAATGTGCCCGGTATGCAAGACAAGTGGAGCAGATTTCCAGATTTTATCTGAAAACTACTAAGAGGATCAATTAGACGGATTTTATATAAAATCTCCCGAAGTATTCGGGAGATTTTTATTTTTAAAAGAGTATAGTATGGTATAATAAAAACGAGAAAACCCTGGAGGAGCTATTTAATGACTGAGTCGGAAATTAAAACCTTGTTTTTAGATATTGTAGGAACTTTAAATCTTTGTCGTGATGTTAATATGGAAACACCGGCCGGAGAGGTGGTCGAATATGGTATGACAATTACGGATACCGCCTTTATCACTTACCGGGAAAGCAACCGGACGCTGCATTTCTATGTTGATGGAAATGAATTGCTTGTTTTGAATGAATCCAGTCCACTTCTTTACATGATGCGTGAGCTTTTTGTGGAAGTAGAGGATGGTGACCCAAAGGAACTGACAAGAGCACGACTGAGGGTTTTGGAATAAAATAAAAGGACGAGCCTAGAGAGCTTTCGTCCTTTTAATTATTTTTTGGTAAATGGGGAGCATGTGCTCTTCACTGCTGTATTTTTCGATGCTTTCAAGAGGAAGCCAGGCGACATCGCTGTTTTCGTCAGGCTTGATGGTTAATGGAAGCCGGTCATCAGCAGTAAGTGAAAAAGCAATCGACAAATGAAGATGTGTGCTGACGTAGCTTCCATTTTTGAAGTGGCCAAAAACAGGTAAAACATCCAGACTGATTAATTTTTCCGAAAGAGGCTTTAAGTTTTTGATGCCAGTTTCTTCCTCAGCTTCTCTGATCGCTACAGATAAAAGATCAGCACACCCGTCAGCGTGGCCGCCGCTCCAGGACCACGACTTGTAAAGATTATGAAAGACCATCAAGCACTTGTCGCGGCGCGGGTTAAAAATAAAACCTGAGCCTGTTAGATGTGCCACAGGATTTTTTCTTGTCAGAATCGTGTCCGGATATTTTTCCATTAAGCTTATAAAGATTTTTTTGTCAGCAAACTCCTGTTCAGTGCTGGGGATAAACTCCGTTATTTGTTGATAAAGACTTTTAAAATCCATCATATTAGATCAGTTGGTTTCGCCGGAGAACCATTTTACGAACTCAAGTGCAGAGGGATACTCCCGCATTTTAACAATTTTGCCGTTCACTAAAGTAACCGGCAGAACACTGTTTCCTTTTTCTACCAATAGGGTTCCGATTGTACGATTTTCCACAAAAGCGTTGGGGTCCATTGTGAGGTTATGTCTTACAATATCCCAGCCATCATCCGCAAAAGAAGCAACCATATCATTAATACGCGCCAGATCAGCATTTTCTCCCATTTGGCAGACACCATCAACACAAGTTAATTCAGGTTCAAAAATTTCTATTTTAGCCATTTGATTTCTCCTGTATAATTTAGTATGGTTCTATTTTAAACCATTTTTTTAAAATTGTTAAGAGGAAATAATCGTTTTTTCTAAAAAAGTCATTGACAAAAATAATCATGTATTGTATTATAGCATAGTCAGCTTACGGGGGCATGGCGCAGTTGGGAGCGCGTCTGACTGGCAGTCAGAAGGTCAGGGGTTCAAGTCCCCTTGTCTCCACCATTTTGGAATCACTTGAACACTCGGCAAAGGCCGTAATACCGTCATTGTTCGTGTAATTGTAATTGATGATAACCCTATCATAGTCAATCAGTACAGAATGAATGAGCGTTTTTACAAGTTGATCTTTGCACTGTTCATCAGAATAATTTAGTTTCTTGAGACGATTGAGGAACCACAAAACCGCTTCTTTAGTGAGAGGTGGTTTTTTTATGTTTTCTTCTGTAATGGCTGCCTCAAGATTTTTGACTTCTGCCTCGAGGGCCAGTAAGCGTTCTTTGGTTGACGGCGTAAAGATACCTTCTTCAATGGCTGAAAGTATATTGTTAATTTTCTTTTCCGACTCAGCCTTATCGCAGATCAGCTTTGAAAGGTAAGGGGACTCATTTCTTTTTTCATTGACCCGGATCAGATTATCCGCAATCTTTTCGATGCGGTCTGCAGTAAGAACATACTTCAATGTCGTTTTTATGACAATGTTATCCAGAACATCCTTACTGTAGGTTTTATTTTTGCAGTTCTTTCTTTTCTTTTTATCTTCACAAACATAGTAATTATAAACTTTTCCTGATTTGCTGGTGCCGGCGTCGGCGATGTAAGGAGCGCCGCATTTATTACAAAATATTTTACCCGATAACATATAGACAACCTTCTTTCTGTACGCTTGACGATGTTGCAAAGATGCCTTTAGTCGCACCTGCACGCGGTCAAAGAGCGCTTTATCGACAATGGCCGGGAATGCATTCTCAATGACCACATCTTTGTATTTATAGGTCCCAATATACTTCACATTTGAGAGCATGGGGCGCAGTGTGCTTTTATTGAATCGATTGCCCCGGCTCGTTCGGATACCTTTGGCGTTCAGATGATCGCAGATGTCTTTGAATGACCAGCCACGATCATACAGGGTGAAAATTTCGACAATAATGGGTCTTAATTCCTCGACAACTTCAAAGTGATGGTCTTCACCAATACGAAAGCCAAAGGCGACGTGGCCGCCGTTTACTTTGGCTTTAAGGGCATTGGTGTTTAAACCGCGCCGGATATTCTGGGCAAGGTTTAGGCTGTAGTATTCAGCCAGCCCTTCCATAAGGGATTCGATCAAAACGCCCTCTGGTCCATCTGGTATGTTTTCTTTTACAGTAATGAGCTGCACGTTGTTTTTCCGCAGCTTGACCTTATTTAGAGCCATTTCCTCGCGGTTTCGGCCAAATCGGTCGATCTTCCAGACCAGCACAACATCAAACAGGCCTTTAGCGCTGTCTCGCAACATTTGTTGAAAAGCCTCACGATTATCGTTGGTGCCGGTTTTAGCTTTATCGGTATAGGTTTTTACAATCGTCAGGTCATGCTCCTTGGCGTAATTTGAGCAGTCCATAAGCTGGCCTTCAATAGATTGCTCGGTTTGATTTGGCCCATGTGAGTACCTGGCGTATATGACGCACTTTTTCATAATAGCCTCCGTTTATAGTTGTTGATAAAAACGGGGTATCATGATACAATGATACTGTTGAGTGGCATTGTACCCGACTTACCCCGGGAATCTATGTCATCGCCTCTTACCTGGCAGGGTAAGGGGCGTTTTTATTTTATTGATAGACTAAGAATTCTGTTACTTGCGGATTATCAGTCGTTCCGGAAACATATGCTTCGCAGACGGTGTCTAATTTTGTGCCATATTGATTTTTGACGGTTACAGTCGCTTTTAAAAACCAGGTGTTTTCATCTTTAGGTTCTTGAGCAAGTTGTCCCATCATCCAATGCAGTTTAAAACCGTAAGGATACTGCATATCGCCATATTTTTCTACAGCTTGCCAGGCGGAACTTGGATCAAGTTTAGATTCTAAAGCTGTTTTAGCTGCAGCCGCGGCTTCATTATTTGCAATATTTTCAGCGGTATTAACAGCAAGTTGAACGGTTTTTTTATTTTCATCGACTGATTTTACTTCGGTCACAACCCATTTCGACAATTCATCATCTGTATATACGCTTAAAGTATCTGTGAAATCAAGGCCGGTTTGAGCGTGAACATAAGTTGTAGTATAGCCGTAATTTTGGACTTTATTTCTTGCATCTACTAGAGGACTTCCAGTCAACGATTTAATATCACTCACTTGCGCTTCGCGAACTTTATCTTCTTCTTGTTTCTGACTTATATCTTTAATAGACGAAACCAAAGAATCTTTATATGCAG
>CAUEUD010000272.1 GCA_959020865.1 Eubacterium limosum
CTGCTGTTCTCTTGAGTGTCCGGCTCCCCTTGTCCATGACCTGATTCTGCGCGTATTCATTCGGTGAACGATCAGAACGCTCCCCCACATTTTCCAGGGCATTTTTCGTGCGGATGGTACTTTCCTTCACATGGTAAGTGGCTGCCTTTGTTTTATCTAAGAATTTTATGTCTTTTTTGACTTCCCGGGTTTTAATCTCCCTGCTGATGGCTCCTCACATCCCTTCATGATTGTAGACCCACAATCATTTTGTTGTTATTCAAAACTTTTCATTCGGTTTCGTAGACATCAATTGATACAGCTTTGTCTTTTTCGGAAACCGGTTGATGAAAGGCACCAGGGCGCTCCCGTACTTGATCAGGCCGCACCCCGCTTCGGCGTTGGTGATGTAGCTCATTTGTTCATGGGAAATGTTCAGAAGATTCCCAAGCTTTTGCCGGTCGGAAGCTGCCTGGTTCAACATCACAATGAACTCAGAGTTCGAGAGCATGGTGCTGGCCGACACCGAATCCAGAAGATATTCCACATTTTGAGTGATCGCGGTGGGAAAAGCGTCCCGCTTTCTAAAACGCCGCCAGGCAGAGTTAAAGAACGAAGCCGAGTATTCATTTTCAAAAAGAACATGGAACTCATCAATAAAGATGTGTGTCCGTTTGCCTTTTCGCCAGTTATCCGTCACCCGGTTTAGCATGGCGTCGGTAATAACCAAAAGCCCCATGGTTTTGAGCTGTCGCCCCAGATCCATGATGTCATACACCACGATGCGGTTCTGCGTGTCCACATTGGTTTCATGTGAAAAGGCATTTAAACTTCCATCGGTGAACAGTTCAAGCTCTAAAGCCAGTCCTTGGGCTTCCACTTCTGGCTGCTCCATCAGCTTATCTCTGAGAACACACAGTGTCGGGGTCTTGCCGCCCCGTTGGTAATCGGAGTAAACATAGGCCACGCAGCGGTCAATGATGGATTTTTCTTTTGGTCCCAGGCCATCTTTATCAAGCTGTTCGAACAAAGAGAGTACAAACTCAGATTTGTCGATCACAGGGTTATTGTTTTCCCCATAGCCCTCGACCATGTCCAGCGCATTGATATGATCCTCACTCCCAGCCGCAATCCGGATGGCTTCGCCACCCAGAGCCTCAACGAGGGATACGTACTCCTTCTCTGGATCACATACAAGAATATCGTCATTGGTGGCTAAGGCCAGAAACACAATAAGCTCCTTTGCATTGAAGCTTTTCCCGCTGCCAGGCACGCCCAAAAGAAAAGCGGATTGGTTGAGCAGGTTGGCTTTGTTGCATAGGATCAGATTATGAGAAATCGCGTTCTCGCCGTAATAAATTCCCCTTTCGTCCATGATCTCCTGGACCCGGAAGGGCATGAGCACGGCCATGCTCTCCGTGGTCAGAGTCCGGATTGCGTCCAAGCGCCGGTGTCCAATGGGCAGCGCGGTATTCAGCGCGTCGAGCTGTTGAAACCTTGCAATGGCAAACTGGCACAGGTGCTTGCGGGCCGTGGTGAGCAGGGCCTCGGTATCCGCGTCCAGGGCCTCCTTGGTATCCGCGGTGTGGACTAAGGTTAAGAGGCCGAACATCATGCGCTGATCCCGGGTGGTCAGATCGTCTAAAAACTCCTTGGCCTCCTTGCGCTGCTGCTCCATATCATAGGGCACGACCGCACTGAAGTTATTGTTTTCATTTTGCTTACGCTGGTCGAGTAGGTCAGCAACATTGCTGCTGCTTTCCCCTCTAAGAACCGTACATGATGGTTTCCCATCATACGGCTCAAGCCTTTCAAACTCTCATTGTGAGAGCGGCACAATAACGGATTCTGTATTGTGTATTATTTTATGACAATCAGGATGAATCATTACTTTGACGTTATTGGTTCCGATATTCATATCATGAACTTTAAAACTGGTCTCCGTAGTGATTCGTTCTCCGCAAATGGGACAATTCCCTTTTTGTTTTCGAAAGATTTTGGTTAGAAGTGCTCGTCCTTTTAGACTATTGAGCATTTTATCTGTCTCTCGTTCATCAAAATAGAGCGCCCACTCACTGTCAAATGGATTGGCGTGCGTTACTTTTTATTTTTCGGTAACGTCTTATTGGGGTATCTGCTGCGATTAATAGCTTTGTGTACAGCGGATCGCCATTTGCCATTGTTTTATCCTGGCGTAGAACTGAAAAAATCCACTGTCGATTTCCAATTCGGTGAAAATACTTTTTCACCATCCATTTTTTACCTTTCTTTGGATGTCTGCGTTGAATCCATTGCCATAGACTCAGCCAAATTTCATGATCGATCTTACTAAATGCTTCTTTTGATACCGTGTATTTATGGTATTCTGTCCATCCTCTTATCATTGGATTAAGGATTTGGATCAAACGTTCCTGTTTAATGGATGGATTTCGTTTGATAATCCCTCTTATTTTATCTAGAAATGTTTTAATGTTTTTCTTAGAAGGTTTGATCAATAATTTTCCGTTATATTTACGTATGTTAAATCCAAGAAAATCAAATCCTTTATCGATATGGGTGATCAACGTTTTTTCCGACGATAAACTTAGGCCTCTTTCTAACATGAATGCTTTTAATAATGGCATAACCTTTTCTTCCAAAATTTCTTTGCTTTCACCCGTGATGATAAAATCATCCGCGTATCGGATAAAATTTACTTTTGGAGCGTATGATTTTCCATTTCGATTTGTGTTGTAGAATTTGGCTCGTAATATTTTCTCAATTCCATCCAGTACCATGTTACAGATTACCGGTGAAATTGTGCCGCCTTGTGGCGTTCCTTGTTCTGTCGGAAACCATTTTCCCGTTTCTACAAATCCGCTTTTGAGAAATTTTCTTAGAATTTCTTTATCCATTGGAATATTTTCCAATATCCACTGGTGGCTGATATTATCGAAGCATCCTTTGATGTCTCCTTCCAATACCCATTTCGCTCCGTTAGGAATTGCCAAAACATTAAATATTTGACCAATAGCATCATGGGTTGACCTGGCCACACGGAACCCAAACGAATTTGGATCGGCGGTGGTCTCTGCAATAGGCTCCAGTGCAAATTTATACAATGTCTGCATTGCTCTGTCGGTCATTGTCGGAATACTCAAAGGACGTCTCTTACCATTAGCCTTTGGTATATAAACTCTCCTAAGTGGTTGCGGATTGTATCCTCTGTGATTTAGTTTTGATATTGCATCATATTTAGCTGACGGTGTTAACCATAATTCACGGTCTACACCGGCTGTTTCTTTGCCTTTGTTCTCCGTTACCCGCTTAACCGCCAATGCCTTGGCATAAAACGAGTGTGTCAGCGTCCACTGTAAGGATTTCACCTTACCGTATCGGCCTTCTTTTTGTGCCTTTACAATACGCATTTGCAGCTTTTTCACATCTGCCTTTGCTTTCGCAAAATCAATGGCTTCCCATTTTATGGCTTTGTCTGAAGACGCACACGTTTTTACGTTCATTTGCTTTTCTCCTTTTAAAAGTTCTGTAAACTATCTTGTAAAGAAAGACCCGGGGTCCGTCTGCTTGCTTTCGCACAGGGTAACCTTTAAACCCCTATCCGCTTTATTACCAAGCGGCATTCGCTTTTGACCCCATCCTTTACCCGCACTCCCATAGGCATCCCTTACGGTTTGCTTTCCATTAACCATTGGAGGAATACGGGCTTTCCACGTTCCACATAATCGATCCTGTTCCAATTGGAACAATGAGTAGGTTAGGTTTTGCCTCTCCACCGGCAGTCATCTTTGTCCGTGTAACCCTAAACTGGAAAGAGTTATCCGACTGCATACCTTTTGGTTCAGGCCTGTCAGTAGCTTTGGCCTGTTCATCATAACGGCGTTTATCAGCAATTCACATATGTTAACCATACTACCCGAGCCAAGCTCCCCAGCCGCATTGCTACTCACAGCTTTGACCTCCATTCGCATTTTGGTCTCCATTCCTTTTGGAAAGGGGCTACCTTTTCACGCCGGCTTCTCAAAAAATTATTACTAATTCTCCAAGCGACGATAGGCTACTGTTAACGGAATAACAGGTTCGGTCTTTGCCGAACAATCGATTATGCGACTTCGTGTCGCACCCAATTCGTTATATTTGTCTCCACCCCGAGCAGTCGGTTTTCCACTTCCCGCACGGCTTCATCGG
>CAUEUD010000273.1 GCA_959020865.1 Eubacterium limosum
AGCGCCTGCATGTACCAGTCGTCAAATCGCCAAGCGGAGCTATACGCAACACCTAAATAGGGTCTACGCCACGCAGGTCAGAAATGATAACATCACCATCGGTACGGGTATATTTGCTTACCATTTCCTTGAACCTGGCTGTCTGCTCAAAATAAATTTCGATACGCTCCTGGACATCCGAGAGGTTTAGAATCTCATCAGTGGACATGGTGCGGCAGGCATCAATGAGCTTTTCCATCAGCTGGTAGTTGGAGATGGTAAAATTACGCCAGCGTCCAAGCCCGGTTCTCGGGTCCATTAAAAAACCAATCAGTATCCAGCCTTCAGGGTTTTGAATTTCATCAATGGTCAAATTGCCGGAGTCTACCTTGTCGACTGCAGCCAGCATTTCATTGAAGTGTGAAAAACGTTCCTCACCGCCATAGTATTCATAAATAATTCTCGCACAGGATGGTGTAATACGGCTTTCACCTTTGTATTTACCTTCAAGCTGGTTGCGCTCAAACTCACTGGAATGATGGTCAAACCAGAGGCCGCAACCCTCCACAAAGGGGACGTTTGCCAGACAGTCATCTTCGTTGATCTCAACCAGGCCATCCTGTAAGTCTTTAGGATGGGCAAATTTCCAATGATCAATGATTCCGGCTTCCTTGAGCAGTGCGCCACAGACAAGGCCGTCGAAATCAGAACGGGTAATTAATCTCATAATATTAGCTCTCCCTCTCAGATATTATAATTATCAAAATTGATGTTTTATTGCTTGTATGTCAATTATAGTTGATAATACCAGGGACTTCAACTTGATTCTAAAATAAAATTTAGATAAAGATAGGAATAAATCTCTGCTGTGAAAATAATGAGTATAAAAAGGAATCATTTTTGAAAAATATGCAATTTTCAGAGACTTTTGGGTATAATTATTTAAAAGAACAGGAGATGATAAAGATGAAGCTTGTACTTTTAAGACATGGTGAAAGTGAATGGAACCGCCTGAACCTGTTTACAGGATGGACGGATGTAATTTTATCGAATAAAGGTATCAAAGAAGCTGCAGACGCTGGTAATATGTTAAAGGGGAAGGGCTATGATTTTGATATCTGCTACACTTCTTTTTTAAAAAGAGCAGTGGATACCTTAAATGTGGTTCTGGATACCATGGACCGTGCCTGGCTGCCGGTTGTAAAGAACTGGCAGCTTAACGAACGCCATTATGGTGCCTTGCAGGGCCTGAATAAGGCGGAGACAGCAGAGAAATACGGGGAGGAACAGGTCAAAATCTGGCGCCGCTCCTTCGATGTCCGTCCCCCGGCCCTTGAACCGGATGACCCCAGAAATCCGCAGCTGCAGGAACAGTATCGAAATGTGGAAAAAAGCGAGCTGCCTCTGGCAGAAAGCCTGAAGGATACCATCGCCCGTGTCATCCCTTATTATGAAAATGTGATCAAAAAGGATATGCTGGAGGGAAAACGTGTTCTTCTGGTAGCCCATGGCAACTCGATCCGGGCACTGGTCAAATACTTTGAAAACCTGTCAGAGGATGAGATCATGGGCGTCAACATTCCAACCGGTATTCCTCTGGTCTATGAATTTGACGATGACTTTAATATGACAGACCACTATTATCTGGGAGACCAATCCATCATTGAAACACGAATGAAAAAAGTGGCTGAGCAGGGAAAAGCAAAATAAAAAACAGAGAAAAACGGTGATCAGGAAGTCACCGTTTTTTTGACGTGGGAAGACAATGCGCTGCCTTCTAAAGGATAAATGGTATGACCATTTTAAATGCTGGTTGAATGCAGTGACGGATTCACTTTGCATCTTGGACTCTTTTTCGTTATAATAGAATCAAAAGTAAGGGGAGGAAACAGACATGGATGCACTCAGTTTATGGAAAATTATTATTACCGCACCCTTTGGCATTGTCTACTTCCTGCTTTTATCAAACTGGCGTTTTTCAAAAACCAAAACCTTTCTGATTACCGGAGCGGGAATACTCGGTGTCATTATTCTGGATATTTTAATAGAGCTCAGGCTGCCCTACGGCCTGAGTGATCTGGAGTTCCGTCTGCTGCACATTGCGATCGCCATTGGCTTTATCATTGTCCTGTCCCGTTATAATGACGCGAGGACCTTTTTCTCTTTTCTCATGTCGTGTACCTTTGTGGCGATTCAGGATCTGTTCTGCGGTATCTTAGCACCTTATATGCCAGATGGCACCGGTGATCTTTTAAATCAGATATTGATTTTTATGGTGTTGGTGCTGGTGATTGTGAAATTTATCCGAAAACCGCTTCTCGAGACGCTTGAAGAGCTGCAAACAGGATGGATACGCTTGTCGTTGATCCCCATTTGCCTGTTGCTTTCGTTTTTAAATGTCGCTTCCTATCCTGCGCCGTTAAATGAACGGCTGGAAAGTATTCCGGCAGCCGTTGGCCTTTGTGTCGCCATTGTTTTATACAATGGAACCATCTATACGATCCTTAAGCAGCAGAGCAGCTATTTCCAGAGCACGAGGGAGCTTTCCTCCATGCAGCTTCAGGTGACATCCCTCAAAAAACACATGCAGGCCATTGCCGAGAGCGAGGAGAATCTCAGAATTTTTCAGCATGATCTCAGGCATCTTACCAACGCATTAACCGTATGTATCAAGACAGGACGTGACGATGAGGCGCTGGCCCTCCTGGCTTCCATGAATAGTACCATTGAGAAAATCAGCCGCCCGGCGGTTTATTACTGTGAGGATGAGGTGTTAAACGCCGTGCTGTCTGTCTATGGGCAGATGGCTGAAAATGCAGGTATTGAGGTGAGTATAAAAGTTGTGCTTCCGGAAGCGCTCCCCATCAGCTGTGAGGAAATGTCTCTGGTTTTCGCCAATGGGATCGAAAACGCCATTAATGCCTGCCATCAAATGGACAGCTCTGATGAGCGGAAGATCAGCGTTGTATGTTCTCCGGTAGGGTCGCAGCTGTTTATTGAGATTACCAATACCTATACAGGCAAGATACTCTTTAATCCGGAAACGGGCTATCCGGAAACAAGGGCAGAGGATCATGGCTTTGGAACACAGAGCATTTCGGCCTTTGCCAGACGGTATGGCGGTTTGTTAAAATATAAAGCGGAAAACGGTTTGTTCTCAATGCGGCTTATCCTGCCGCTTTATGAAGATAAAAGCGCCATCACGCTGTAGTCAATTATCTAGTCAGCAATCTGGATTTTATAAAAGTGCGCTAAAAAACCTGTATGCAGACCCATTGATTTGTTATCTCAACGGTCTGTATACAGGTTTTCGTGTTTACCAGACAAACGGAATCAATCGGTATTTTATCTGTTGGGCATAGCCTGCATAACCAGGGAAGTCAGCCAACAGCGACTTATCCTCATAGTAGGTCCGCAGGACCAGCAGAAAAACAATGACAGCGGACACTATACCTGTAGCCCAGCCAAAAATCATCCCGACAGTGATGGCCCAGAAGCTCATGAAAAGATAGCCGGGATGTCTTACAAATCGGTAAGGACCACCGGTGCAGACGACAGGCTGAGCATCCTTCAGCATGGGCGTATCCGCCTCATAATATTTGTTTGAAAGCAGCGCCCAGGACATCAACAGATTGGCCACAGCGCTGAGGACGAGCCCGGCAGCAACAACCGGCTGAGGTACCGAAGACCAGTGAAATCGAGTTTCCAGCCCAGCGACAATGTATATACCGTAAAAAGCCAGGGGACTGCAGATATTGCGGAGGGTGATATCAATCCCGACAGCCTTTTCTGCGTTTTTTTCTGGAAATGACAGAGCATTTGGGTCGCGGTGTAATAAGACAGCCAGCGTGGCAGCCATGACAATCAGATATAGGATAAAATAAATCCAGCCGCGTATACAGCTTAGCGTCCCGGCCGCAATTAAAAAACAGGCAAGGCTTAATATTTTTTGCAGCATTGCCAGAGCGGCAAAACCAATGGTTTGTTTTTTCATAAAGCAGTCTCCTGACAAAAGTTGAACCTTAAAAATGGTGTTATTATACCATATCTCAAGGCAATTATACAGCGGTGAGAGTCTGATTTCATCATTGTTTTAGCAGAAATGTTTGATTTTTTTATCATAAAGTGTGGTATACTAAAAATAAAAAGAGGTTTTAGCAATGGAA
>CAUEUD010000274.1 GCA_959020865.1 Eubacterium limosum
CCAAACAAGTTCGGATTTTTTAGTGGCATATTATGATTCAAATGAATGGCATAATATGCCGGTAAAAAATACAACCCAAACAAGTTCGGATTTTTTAGTGGCATATTATGATTCAAATGAATGGCATAATGGCATTCAGGCTATTGCGGCAGAAGGTGCAAGAAGTCATGGATTACTTAATATTACACCGAATGATTTCTTTGAAACAACACTTGCAATTCCACAAGATATAGAGGAACAGCAAAAAATTGGTGGCTATTTTAAGACCTTCGACCACCTCATCACCCTTCATCAACGTAAGTTAGACCACCTGCAAGATCTAAAAAAAGCACTACTACAATCAATGTTCGTATAACCAAAAATCGAAAGGAAATTAAACCATGTCAAATAGTAATTTACAGACAATTACCAGCAAGCTGTGGGCCATGGCCAACGAGCTGCGTGGGAATATGGATGCGGCGGAATTTAAAAACTACATTCTGGCTTTTATGTTCTACCGCTATCTATCCGAATATCAGGAAGCCTACCTGGTCAAGTATAACGTCATTGACGTAGCCGAAGGCCAATCCGTCAACGAGGCCTACAGAGAACAGGCGGCAGGGGAAGATTTAACAGACTATCTGGAAGATATTTCCTCCAGCCTAGGGTATGCAATTGCCCCTGAAGATACCTGGGTGTCACTCAATGAAAAGATAAACGACGCCCAGATTATCCCGAGCGATTATCAGACAATATTTGACAATTTTAACAAAAACGCCGAACTCAACAAAGAAGCAGCCAAAGACTTCAGAGGCGTATTTAACGATATTAACTTAGGTGATTCCCGCCTTGGCAATTCTACAACGGCGCGGGCAAAATCCTTGAATAATATTGTAAAACTGGTGGATGATATTGAATATAAAAGCGATGATGGCCGGGATATTCTCGGTGAGATTTATGAATATCTTATTGGACAATTTGCAGCAAGCGCTGGTAAAAAGGGCGGTGAGTTTTATACGCCGCACCAGGTCAGTCAGGTTTTGGCTAAAATTGTAACAAGCGATGTAAAACAACTGGAGGATACATTTACCTTATATGACCCCACGATGGGTTCAGGATCGTTGCTCTTAACGGTCCGGGAAGAATTGCCTGGTGGCAATCAGCCAGGTGCCATTAAGTTTTATGGACAGGAATTAAATACGACGACTTACAACCTGGCTCGCATGAACCTTATGATGCACGATGTGTCATACAGCAATATGACCCTGAACAATGCTGATACCCTGGAAAGCGACTGGCCGGACGGGCCGGACAGCAAGGGCGTTGATCAGCCGCGGTCATTCGACGCCGTGGTCGCGAATCCGCCGTATTCAGCCAGGTGGGACAATGCTGAGACAAAATTAAAGGATCCGCGATTTAAAGACTATGGAAAATTAGCGCCGGCCTCAAAAGCCGATTTTGCCTTTATTCTGCACAGCCTGTATCATTTGAACAGTACGGGGACAATGGCCATAGTACTGCCGCATGGCGTTCTGTTCCGCGGAGCCGCCGAGGGGAAAATACGAAAGACGTTGCTCGAGAAAAATTACCTCGATACAGTCATCGGGCTGCCGGCCAATTTGTTTTATGGAACAAGCATTCCGACGACCATCCTGGTGTTTAAGAAAAATCGAAAAACCAAGGATGTCCTGTTTATTGACGCGAGCAGAGAGTTTGAGAAAGGTAAAAATCAAAATATCTTGAACAATGAAAACATCAATAAGATTATCAGAACCTTCAAAGAACGCAAAGATGTGGACAAGTACGCCCATGTAGCCTCGATTGGGGAGATCAAGGAAAATGAATACAACCTGAACATTCCGCGCTATGTCGATACGTTTGAGGAAGAAGAACCCATTGATTTAAATGTTGTGATTAAACAGTTGGAGGAAGATAATAAAGAAATCGCTACGTTAGAGGCCGAAATTAAAGAGCAGCTGAAGATCTTGGGGGTTGATGTTTAGAAATTGATTTTGCCCGAAAAAAGATGAAGATTAAACAGCAAAGTTTTAAAGAAGGCAGGCGTTCCGCCGACGCTTTTACTACGCATAGACTATTAAGCGCCGCTGTGCTGGTAGAAAGTTAGATTAAGGGATAGGGGAGAGGGATTGAGATTATGAAGCTAACTCAGTTGCGAGTACACAATTATCGTGTTTTTAAAGAAATAAATGTAAGTTTAAAGGACTTTCTATCACTGGTCGTGGGAAAGAATAACACAGGTAAGACATCACTGCTGACGGTCTTGAACAAATTTATTAATTGTAGTTCGGCATCATTTGGTTATAATGACTTCAATTTTGAGTTTCAGTCAAAGCTGTATCAGGCTATTGAGAAGGATGGACGATGGGAAACCGAAGATCACAAAGGGATTGAGCTATACCTTTTTATACAATACGACGACAATGATTCATATGCGAATATCTGTGATTTAATGATGGATCTTGATCCGGAAAATAATATTGTTGTGCTCAAATTTGAATACATCCTTCCAGATGACCAAATAGAAAAGCTCCAGCAGGATTGGCAAGAGTATTGGCAGAAAACTGTGAAGAAAAATAAAGATTCTGAACCTTCTAAGGAAATATGCTTTGAGGCGTTCGTGCAGTCCCGGCTCAGCAGATATTTTAAAACACAGAAAAAAGCAGTG
This sequence comes from Eubacterium limosum, assembly GCA_959020865.1. Lineage (GTDB taxonomy): Bacteria > Bacillota > Clostridia > Eubacteriales > Eubacteriaceae > Eubacterium > Eubacterium limosum_B. The sequence goes on from CAUEUD010000274.1 coordinate 2,666, forward strand.
CGCTATGATGTAGAAAAAGGAGATGTCGATGAGGAGGACTATAAAATACTCGACAGGTCTGTAAAAATTGACAAAATTGTTTGTTTTAACTATATCAGCGCCCGCAGAGACAGTGACAATAAGGAGAATGACACCTCGCTCTCCACATTGTCTGGAAAATATTATGAAAGAATGAAAAATGACATGGAAAATCCAGTCATCGATAGCTTTGAGGATGCTCTGAGCAGCACAGATGCATCTTTTACAGAAATTTACGACGAACTTTTTGGCAATGTAATTGGCAAAGTTAAAAAGTTTGGAGGAGTTAGAAAAAACGATACAATTATAAAAATTGTTTCAACGCTCAGCCAGAAAGAATTTCTCAAGGGAAATACAAAGGTCATGTATGAGGCTGAGAAGCACAATCTGCCGGAAAGCTACAACGGTCTTGGATACATGAATCTCATCAGCATGATATTTGAAATTGAGACAATTCTTTGTGATATGCGCGGTGACAGTGATCCTGGCACAACACCTGCGGATATCAATCTGTTATTTATCGAAGAACCGGAAGCGCATACACATCCGCAAATGCAATATATATTCATTAATAATATCAAAAATCTTCTGTTTGAAGGAGTCAGTGACAGTGAGGATAAGAATGGCATTCATTTACAGACGATTATATCAACTCATTCGTCACATATAGTCTCATAGAGCGATTTTGAGGATATCATCTATTTTTACAGAGAGACCCCGACAAGTGTGATTTCAAAAAATCTTGAAGGACTTGAGATCGCATATAAAAACGAGAAGAATAATACCACTTATAAATTCCTGAAACAGTATCTGACTTTAAATTATTCGGAGATCTTTTTTGCCAATAAGATTATCATGTACGAAGGAGATACTTAAAGAATCCTGCTGCCCGCTATGATGAAAAAGATTGATCAAGAACGGCATAATGAGGGCAATGTGGATCTTTTGTCTCAGAATATAACGCTCGTAGCGGCAGGAGCCTCTGCGCATCTGTTTGATAAATTCATCGCTTTCTTAGGCATAAAGACTTTGATTATCACAGATATCGATGCCGTTAAAGAAAAAATTATTGAGGACAAGAACGGAAGATTTAAAAAAAGTGAGTGCAAGGTTCGTACCAGAGAAGGAGAATACACAAGCAATGCGGCGTTAAACCATTTCTTTCTTAATGGTGGAGCAATCACAAAAGCGCAGGGGCTGGAGCATTTGTACAAACTTACAAGTAAACAAAAAATATTTAAGAATGAGAATGAAAAGTGGGTTGCGGATCCTGAGGGTATACTGAGAGTCGCATTTCAAACAGAGGAAGGAGCATATTATCCGCGGAGCTTCGAGGACGCCTTTATAGAACTTAACCGCGATATGCTGATTGAGAATCAAGATAAATTTCAGGGATTGAAAAACAAACCAGATATCAGTAAAAAGGACGATTATGATGCGTACGATCTGGCGGAAA
>CAUEUD010000275.1 GCA_959020865.1 Eubacterium limosum
CATTCAGACTGCAGCAGGTTTTTTGTAATGGATATTTTACAGATATTTGTCCCGGATGGCATCCAGCTTTTTCAGCTTATCCTTGTCAATCGCGGGCTTTTCATAAGCTTCAAGCCGCTCTTTCAGGATTTTGTCCAGGCGGTCGTTGATGCTCAGATGTTCTTTTACATAATCGGCGTGAGACATGCGGTGTGAGAATTTCGGGAAGTGATGCTCTTTCCGGTAGTTTTTGAGGGTGTCCTTATTCTTGATATAGGTATCGTGGTGCCCTACTCTGGTAATCAGGCTGGCGGTAGTATCTCTCAGATCATCGACAGGCTTTATGTAGGCCTGGACATTCCGGACGGTTTCTTCGTCCAGTATAAATTTGCGGTAGCTGGCGCTGTTAAAGGTATCAAGACTTCCAAACATAAAGGTGCAGGTATCGGTTTTAGTGGCAAAGGCATTGACAATTCCCAAGGTGCTCTCCATTGGCGCCTGAACGTCAAAGGCCTTAGCGTCAGACCCGCCTGACGGCATTTCAAATGGGATGTCGTAGTATTTTGCCATTTCGCGGCACATTGCCAGCATTTTAAAGGTTTCCGGCGCGCCGGTTGAAAGCTGAAGCGTCCGCATATCGGTGATGGCAGAATAGACGGAGTAAATCATTGGCAGGCCTGGAGCCATAAGCTGTACCAGCGTGATCAGCGCCAGGTTTTCCGCGTTGGATAAAACCGCGTCGTCAATGGCCTTAAGGGGTCCGGTCATCCCGGCGGAGGAACAGGGAACACATTCAATGGGCTGTCTGAATTCGATGGCCTTTATCAGGGTGTTTAACAGGTTTTCTTCAAACCGCAGCGGTGAAATGGGACAGAGGGAGACATACATTTTATTCACATCTTCCTGCTCGATTAAAACGTCCAGGATTTCCTGCGCCATGCAGACATTTTCGACACAGGCGTTGGACAGGCCCATGGCCTTTGTGCAGTGTGTGAAATAGTCATAAACCGGCTGCATGATGCTTTCGTGCTGCGTCGCATTTTCCACAGGAAAAACAAGAAGTGTGGAACCCAGCTCACAGACGTCGCTGGTTTGTGCCAGCTTAAAGAAATTTTTCAGATCGTCAAAGGTTGCGTTCCGTCTTGTAAAATCATCATCAATCATAAAAGGAGAGCAGGTGTTCGGCGCCATGATCGGATGGTCATTATGGCCGATCTTTACGGAATGTTTTGGATCAACACCCTCGAGAATAAAGGAAGCGGGTGTGGATTTGATGGCATTCTCGATGAGGTTCGCGGGAATTTTGACGATATTCCCCTCGACGGCTGCGCCGTGTTTTTTGAAAATTTCAAGGATTGCCGGATGGTTCATCTCAGCGCCGCATTCCAACAGTACATCCAGTGTGGCCTGGTGGATCGCTTCTACCTGTTTTTCGGTTAATGGTTCATACGTAAAGTTCATAATAGTTCCTCCCTATAATGTTTCTCGATATTGATTTGGAATATATTGGTTTACCAGGCGTTCCTGTTCTGCTGACAGCTTTGGCGGTTTATATGCAGCGATGCGTTTTATACGTTCTTCCATCAGGTCGTCGGTTAACGGCTTGCTGCCGGAGTTTTGCCATTGGTTGGGATCTTCTTTGTTTAAGAGCTTTGGCGCAAAGAATTCTTCTTTGAACATTTTCGGCGTCCTTCCGTGCAGGAAGTTCCCGCGGGGGCCAACCTCTGAAAGAAGGCTGAAGCAGGACTTTTCTTCAGCGGTGTCAATCCCCCTTAAGAATCTGGCGGCCATGCGGTAGGCCTCCTCATCCATTAAAAACTTGTCAAAGCTCATGACATTAAAGCTCCCGATTGTGCCGCAGCCGTGAAGGATGTAGTCTGGCTTTATATCAAGGGTGGCCATGCACATCAGCATGGTCTCCAGTCCAGCCTGCACGTCACAGCCTTTGGCGTCGCTCAAGCCTCCTGCGGTTCTGAAGGGAACCTGGTAAAGGTCTGCCAGCCCGGCGAGTGCGTAGCTTACAAGGGCGGTTTCCGGCGAGCCGATGGCCAGCTGAACGGTCCGCAGGTTGGTGGAGGCAGAGGTGTTTCCAAAAACCATGGGATGGCCAGGTTTGATAAGCTGTGTAAGAACCGCGCCGGCCAGAACCTCGGCATTGGTCATGGCAATCAAGGAATAAACGGAGTAAGGCGCTGTCAGCATTGGCATGGCGCATGGCGCCAGCATCATGGGGATTCCATGCTTCGCCATAATCATGAGCTTTTGCAGCGGATCGGTATCATAGCATAAAGGTGACAGCGGATTAACGAGGTAGATACCATGAGGCATATCGTTTCCATAAAAGTTGTTAATAAACTCAAAGCTGCGGCAGTACATTGCTTCAAAATCGTACGCATGAGGCAGTCCAAGCGGGAAAGGATAAATTTCCAGTGTCGCCTTGTTTGAATACTTAAGCATCATGGCTGTCTGGTAGAAAATATGCTCGTCCTCAGTCATGCTGTTCTCATCAGCGAAATAATTCAGATAATTGCTTGTGATGATGTCGCTGGTATCGGCGAGTTTAAACATATCGACGGTGTCTTCGTTGGTTGTTCTGCGAATCTTCTCACCGTCGTTAATATAGATATTTCCGCTGACAGGCTCCATCAGCATACTTCCGCCGCCGACCGTTGTGGAGCCGGCTTGTGTGTATAGCTCAAAGGAAGCTGGAATTTTTTCAAGGGTTTCTTCAATCATAAAGCGGTCAAAGAAAACATTTTGTCCGTCAACACGACACCCGTTTGCTTTCAGGATTTCCAGAGCTTTTGGATGTTCAAATTGAACACCTACAGCGCCCAGGATTTTTAAAGACAGCTCGTGAATATTTTCAATATCATTTTTTGATATAATGCGTTCATAATTTTTCATTGTGAAATTTCCTTTGCTGGATTCGTTTTCTGCTTTTTAATGCGTCTATAGAGAACAAACGCGGCGGCAGTGCCTACTACGGCAAAGACAAGCATATAGATGAAAAGAATGTGGTAGCCCTGTGTGCCGGGATAAGTGTCCAGCCAGTTGCCAACCAGAGTATAGACAAAGGCTTCGGGCATGAATCCGATGACGGAGGCAAAACCAATGGCGGCTCCGGTCAGGTGCATGGGAATATTGAGTTCATCAATGGTGGCAAAATAAATCCCGCGGGACATAAAGATGCCGATTGCCACAACAAATAAGGCAATGATGACCATAATCAGGTTGGCTGGACCGGTAGGAACCACTAAAAATCCGATTAAACCGGCGATAGCGATGAGAAATACAATGGCAATGACGCGTGCGTTTGAGCCGGTCTTGTCTGCGATGAACCCGGAGGCGATGCCCCCCACCACGCCGATCGCATAAAAACGGATGAGATACAGAGTGGCGCCCATCGAATCGCTCAGCCCAAAGAATTCAGTCATATAGGGTGTGAGATAACTAAAGCAGGCGTACATGTTGTAGGATGAGAAGATGACCAAAGCAACAAGCCACATACCGGGCATTTTTATGATCTGAAGAACTTCCTTTCCAGATGCGCCCTTCTGACGCTCCCCTTCCTCCTTTTCGTATTTGATGAATAGAAAAGCGACGAGTGCTCCGATAAAACATAAGACTGAATACGCGATAAAGACACCGCGCATCGCCCCCAGAGCAGCGCCCAGCTTGTTGAAGATCCAGACAATGATCAAGCCGTAAAAGACCGGGAAGAGACCGCGCCCGGCCTCAAGAATGCCAAAGAGACGGCCCTGTTCGCTGCTGTCCCCCAGCTGCCGCGTGGCTTTGAGCATGGCAGCCCAGAACGGCAGGGTTATGGAAATGCCCCAGAGAATATAGATTAACAGAAGAATTGGATAAGATGGAAAAGTACTGATCCACAGCCCCAGCAGGCCGGTGGCAACGAGTGAGACGATCATTAAGATCTTCGCTGGATATTTGTCTGCAAGCCATCCCCCCGGAAAGTAAGCAAGCATTGCGACCAGCCCATAAGCGCTCATCAGCGTTCCCATCTGTGTGTTGTCGATGGAAAAAGCCTCAAGCATCAAATCATAATAACCATAGCTGAGATAAGGCAGTTCATAGACAACTGCGCCGGTCAGGCAGAGTGCAAATAACGTCAAATACTTTTTCATATTTTGTT
>CAUEUD010000276.1 GCA_959020865.1 Eubacterium limosum
TTGCTCATGCATTAAAAAACAAAGAAATCTAAAAAGAGGAGAAATAAAATGAGTGATAAAAAAAGCCGTGGGGCATGGGGATCACGGATAGGCTATATTCTGTCAACCCTGGGGATGGCGATTGGTGTCGGTGCAATGTGGCGTTTTCCAATGCTGACTGCAAAGTATGGCGGAGGCGCGTTTGTCCTGGCATTTTTTCTAATCAGTATTATTATTGTAATCCCGGCCGCTTGGGGAGAAGTTGGACTGGGGAGACATACAAAATCCGGTGTTGCCGGTGCGCTTGAGGCTCTGGCAGGTAAAAAAGGAAAAGTGATCGGAACATTTATCGCATTGATTCCGCTTTTGTTAATGTTCTATTATCCTGTTATTATGGCGAATGTTGTGCAATACATTTATTATACCGTTGTAGGGTCGCCGTTTCTGGCAGATCCTGAGGGATTTTACAATGTTGTTGCAAACAATAAAATCGTCGTGTTTCTGGTGGTTGCCGGGCTTGATATTCTGACAGGTGTTATCTGTCTGGGCGGTATCAAGGGCGGTATTGAAAAAGCATGTAAAATTCTTTTACCAGCATTGTTTGTTATTTTGGTCGTTTTGGTCGTTCGTATCTGTACACTGCCAGGGATTATGGAAGGGATTGAATTTTATGTCCGTCCAGATTTTTCTCAGTGGGCAAATCCGAAGCTCTGGGTTGAAGCGGCCGGTATGGCCCTGTTTGCAATTGGCTGCGGGCCGGGCTACCTCATAACTTTTGGGAGCTACTGCTCCGACAAAGCGGATATCGGGACAGACCTGGTAACGGTTAATATTACCCAGATGCTAATCTGTGTTTTAAGTGGCTTTGCGATGATTCCAGCGGTTATTCTTTTTGGAATGAACCCGGACGCAGGCAGCGGTCTTATTTTCATGGTATTGCCGAAGGTTTTTGAACAGCTTGCGGGCGGTCCTGTCTGGCTGGTGTTTTTCCTGATCGCATTATTATTCGCTGGTTTATCCACCACCATTTCCGCCTGGGAGGTCCCGGTTACTGTTTTAATTGACAGCTTTGGAATGAAGCGGAGAACAGCGGTTATCATTGTGACACTTGTCGCGATTATTGGCGCGATTCCATGTATCTGGATTTCCGAATTCTTAGAACATTTCGACTATTTGGTTGGGACATTTCTGTATACTGCTGCCGCCACTGGCCTTGCTGTTTTCCTGGCATGGTTCTATAAGGCGAAACGCGTGCGTGAGGAGTGGATTAATCCGACCTCAGTTGTCAAATACGGAGCATGGGAAGATGTTTTATACAAGTTTCTCACTGTGCCGGTATTCATATATTTCCTTGCGACAGGATTTATTGGCTTCTTCAGCTAAACAGGTTGTTTTACAAGTAACAGACTGGAAAGGATTTTTTCTTTTCCAGTCTTTCATCTAAAAAGAACAGAGGGCAGACGATGAATGCAGAAAAATTAAAAGATTTATTAACAGAGGTAAAGAGCGGTCAAACCAGTATTGACAGCGCTTTTGAAAAAATAAAGAATATACCATATCATGATCTGGAATACGCAAAGGTCGACTATCATAGAGAATTGCGCAATGGTTTTCCGGAAGTTGTGTACAGCCCTGGGAAATCCCTTGAGCAGGTCCGTGGCATTGTCAAGGATATGATTGAGCGTACAGATGGGAATATTATGGCAACCCGGGCCGACGAGAATGTTTACAAAACCATCGCGGAGCTTTCTGATGAAACGGAGTATTATAAAGAGGCCAGAGTTGTAGTTGTCAAGCGGCAGGCATTTAAGATGAGTGAAAAAAGTATTACAGTCGTGTCCGCTGGAACTTCAGATATCCCGGTGGCGGAGGAAGCGGCGGTCTGTGCAGAGGTCATGGGAAATTGTGTGGATCGGATTTATGATGTCGGAGTTGCAGGTATCCACCGGCTGCTTGACAATGTAGAACGGATCAACCGTGCAGGCGTGATCATTGTCATTGCCGGGATGGAAGGCGCCCTGGCAAGTGTGGTTGGCGGTCTGACGGATAAACCAGTCATCGCCGTACCTACGAGTATTGGATACGGTGCGAACTTTGGCGGTGTTTCGGCATTGCTGGGAATGCTGACATCCTGTGCCAGCGGCATTGGGGTTGTGAATATTGACAATGGATTCGGCGCGGCCTGCCTGGCGTCAAAAATTAACAGGTAAAGAGGAGACAGAATTGAAAGAAAAGTATTATGTTACAACGCCCATCTATTACCCGAGCAGTGACCTGCATATCGGCCATACCTATACAACTGTGGCGGCAGATACCCTCAAACGCTTTAAGGCGCTTCAGGGCTACGATGCTTACATGATTACAGGGATTGACGAGCACGGACAGAAGATTGAAAAGGTGGCAGAGGAAAAGGGCATGTCTGCCCAGGCTTTTGTGGACGAAGAGGCTGCGCGTATCGCTGAACTCTGGAAGCTGATGCAGATTGATCATGACCAGCTCATTCGCACCACAGATCCCGAGCACATGAAAACCATTCAGCGTATTTTTAAAAAGCTCTATGACCAGGGCGATATCTACAAAGGAAAATATGAGGGCTGGTACTGTACCCCGTGTGAGTCCTTCTGGACAGAAAGCCAGATCGTCGACGGAAAATGCCCGGATTGCGGCCGGCCAGTGGAGATGGCCTCAGAGGAGGCTTACTTCTTTAAAATGTCCAAATACGCAGACCGTCTGCTTGAGCATATCGAAACCCATCCGGATTTTATTAAACCAGAGTCTCGGAAAAATGAAATGATCAATAATTTTATCAAGCCTGGCCTTCAGGATCTCTGTGTCTCACGAACCTCCTTTAGCTGGGGTGTTCCGGTTGATTTTGACCCTAAGCATGTCGTCTATGTCTGGATCGATGCGCTGCCAAATTATCTGTCAGCCCTGGGTTATCTCAATGATAAGCCTGACCTGATGGAACGGTACTGGCCAGCCAATGTGCATCTGGTAGGAAAAGACATCATACGCTTTCATACCATTTACTGGCCCATTATGCTGATGGCGCTGGATTTGCCGCTGCCCAACCAGATTTACGGGCATGGATGGATATTACTTAAGGGCGGAAAGATGTCAAAATCGGTTGGCAATGTCGTAAACCCTGTAGAGCTGGCCGGTAAATACGGAGTGGATGCCCTGCGCTACTACCTGCTCAGGGAAATGAAGGACGGTGCAGACGGCGTGTACAGTGAGGAGCTGCTGATAAACCGTATCAACTCGGACCTAGCCAATGACCTTGGAAATCTCCTGAGCAGAACCGCAGCAATGACTGTGAAATATTTTGATGGAAAAATACCCGGGCAGCGGGAAGCCGCCGCGTTGGATTCTGAGCTGATTAAACTGGCACAGGACACCTCAGAGGTTTTTGCGGGGTATATGGACAAGGTGGATTTCAGCAGAGCATTGGAAGCGGTTTGGAGATTGGTCGGCCGAACCAATAAATATATTGATGAAACCGAGCCATGGATTTTGTATAAAGACCCGAAAAACCACAGTCGTCTGGCGGCAGTTATGTATAACCTGACAGAGGCTCTGCGTTTTACGGCCGTTATGGTAGGTCCGGTGATGCCGGAAACAGGCAGAAAAATACTTGAAAGCTTAAGCGTGCCAGAAACACTGAGAACCTGGAAAAGCCTTGAGGTGTTTGGACAATATCCAGAGAACATCAAGATAGAAAACTGCGATGTGCTGTTCCCAAGAGTGGAGACAGAAAAGCAGAATAAGAAAAACAAGGCGGCGCAAAAGGAAAAGCAGAAGAAAGCTGAAATACAAAACAGCGATAAGATTACTATCGATGATTTTTCAAAGGTAGAATTGAAAATCGGCGTGATATTAGCCTGTGAGAAGCATCCGGACGCGGATAAGCTTTTGGTTTTTCAAATTGATTTGGGCAGCGAGAAACGGCAGATCGTTTCAGGAATTGCGGAATATTATAAACCAGAGGATCTGATTGGAATGACGGTGGTGGTATGTGTTAATCTCAAACCTATTGTGCTGCGCGGCGTAGAATCCAATGGGATGATATTGTCCGCCATCGGTGGGAAAAGACTTTCGCTGCTGACAGTAGAGGATTCCACAATGCCGGCAGGAAGTAAGG
>CAUEUD010000277.1 GCA_959020865.1 Eubacterium limosum
TTGGCGTGCATGGGGCCAATATGCTGGATGACGTCGCAAAAACCTTTTTCAGCCAAGGCCCATGGATTGCGACCAAGACCTTTTTTGACACGTTTATCTTTTTTGGCGGCTGTGGCGCGCTGCTGTGCCTGGTAGTTGCCATCTTTATCGGAGAACGGCGTAAAAGCGTGCGGGAGCTTTCGGCCATCGCGACCTTTCCGGTGCTGTTTAATATGAATGAGCTGATCCTTTTTGGCGTCCCTGTGGTCTTTAATCCTGTTTATTTTATTCCCTTTATCCTGACGCCGCTGGTGCTGACGCTTATCAGCTATGGTGCTTTTTATTTTGGCCTAGTGCCAATGATCACGAGCACGGTGGAGTGGACAAGCCCGATTTTTCTGAGCGGTTACGCGGCCACTGGCTCCATTGCCGGGAGTCTGCTCCAGCTTCTGAATCTGGCGGTGGGGACTTTGATATACCTGCCTTTTGTGCAGTTGTCCCAGAAGCAGCAGCTCAAAACCCTGACGCGTCAGATTGAGGAGCTCAGCGATGTGGTCAGAAGAGCAGAGGAAAGCGGAGAAAAGCCGGTTTTACTGAGACGCACAGGCAGACTGTCGACAGTGGCCAAGGGCCTTGTCAGTGAGCTGCGGCGGGATATCCGAAATCGCAGTATCAACCTTTATTATCAGCCCCAGGTTAACGCGGAGAGCAGGGTGATCGGCGCGGAGGCGCTGCTCAGATGGAAGCACCCTGTGGCAGGATTTCTTTACCCGCCGCTGGTTATCGCCCTGGCTGAGGAAGCAGGCTTGCTTGAAGAGCTTGGCCGGATCATTACAGAGACGGCCTGCGACGATTTGGAAGGGCTCCGGCCCCTGGTTGATGACCAGTTTATGATTTCCGTCAATCTGACCGCGAGCCAGCTTGATAATCCCAAAATTTATGAGCAGATGAAAGCCCTGCTGGATCGCCATAGCTTTGGGCCCTGGCAGCTGGGACTTGAACTGACAGAGCAGATGGCACTGTCCAGCTCACAGGCGATGACAAACCGGCTGATGGCGCTTCACGAGATGGGCATGCCATTGATTATGGATGACTTCGGAATGGGGCACAGCTCACTGATGTATCTGCAGAATAACCAGTTTGATATCGTTAAGCTTGATGGCTCGCTCGTAAAGCAGCTGATGAGCAATAAGCGCAGCAGTGATATTATTTCCTCGATCATCTACCTGTCGCATTCTCTTAAATTTGAGGTGCTGGCTGAGTTCGTGGAGACCGCTGAGCAGCGAGACGCGCTGCTGGCGCTGGGATGCAGAAATTATCAGGGCTACCTGTACAGCCCGGCCATCCCCATTGACGCGCTAAGGCTTTTTGTGCAGAAAACCGATTGAAATGTCGCCGGTAGCTGAGCGGTTACCGGCCTTTTAAAATGGGTACAATTGTTGTGACAGCAAGGAGAAAGAATCAATGAAACTGAGCAGTATTAAAGCACCAGATTACAGACAATTGAAAAACTGGGCGGCTTCTCCCCATAAGCCCTCTCCCAGTGACCTTGTCCCCTCGTTTCTATCTGAGGAAGACTTTAATAAAACAGCGGATGTTTTTTTTATCCATCCGACCACTTATCTATGCCAGCGACATGGGCGCTGCAGCATTATGCTGGACAGGACCGAGATGAACCGGATGAGGGCCCAGGCCAATGATGAGCCCTGGAACAGTGACACTGACGATACAGCCCTTAACGCTTTTACGGATCGGGGGACGATCCGGATGCAGGCCAGTGTGTTTAACCGCTGCGCCAGAGTTTTTGCGCCGAGGTACCGACAGGCCCATGTCAAGACCTTTTTTCTAAAGCCCTCAGACGCGGTTCAGGCCGCCTTTGATATGGCCTATTCCGATATTCGCAATGCCTTCAGCTATTATCTTGAGCATGAAAACAACGGCCGGCCAATGATCATCGCAGGACACAGTCAGGGAAGCTTTCACGGGCTTCGGCTGCTGAGAGAATTTTTTGACGGTACCAGTCTCCAGAGACAACTGGTGTGCGCCTATCTGCCGGGCTTTCAGATCCCTCATAACCATTTCAGGCAGCTTCCCTTTGCCAATACGCCGGAGATGACCGGCGGTTATCTTGGCTGGAGAAGCTATCAGCGGGGCACTGTGCCGGAGGACCTGCCAGCCGAAAGGGGAGACTCCCTGTGTGTTAATCCCTTTATCTGGAACGATACCATCTTTAAAATATCACTGGGGAAAAAGGAATATGGGATTGAAGACTGTACCCATGTGATGCCTCAGGGCATGGCAGCCACCATTGAGCCCAGAACCGGGGTACTGCTGGTGGATTTGCCGGATACAGCGCCGGAAAAAATGAAAAGGCATCAAAACCTGCATTTATATGATTATAGTCTTTTTTGGCTCTGTATTCGGGAGAATGCCGCGCTTAGAGTTCAGAGGTTTATTGAAAAACAATAAGAAGGTCTTGCCGCTCAATAAAAAATATGGTATCTTATGGATAAAGAGGAGGTTCTGCTATGTGGAATGAAACAAAAAGCCTGGCTTTATCCAAGCTGTGCGTAAAGCTTTTTATGGCTTTGCTCATAGGCTTTGGCGTCAGCGCGCCCTTTTGGTTAAGAAGCCTTTTGGCCTTTTACTCAGAGCTGGGGCTGGAAACTTTTTATGCCTGTTTTTTAATGACAATTTACGCCTGCTGCGTACCGGCGGCACTGCTTTTGTACCATTTGTACCGGCTTTTGAACAACATTGGGCTGGATCAGATTTTTAACGCTGAAAATGTCCGGCACCTCCGGGTGATCTCCTGGTGCTGTATTGCGGCTGGACTGGTCTGTCTGATTTCCGGGCTTTACTATCTTCCCTGGCTTTTACTCGCTGTGGCGGCAGCCTTTATCGGGTTAATCCTGCGGGTGGTAAAAAACGTGGTTCAGCTGGCTGTGGTCTTAAAAGATGAGAATGACTACACGATTTAGGGGGGGCCGGGATGCCCATTGTTGTTAATATTGATGTCATGATGGCAAAGCGTAAAATGTCAGCTGGTACACTGGCAGAAAAAATTGGAATAACCCCTGCTAATCTGTCGATTCTTAAAAACAATAAAGCCAAGGCAGTACGCTTTACAACGCTTTATGCCCTGTGCAGGGCGCTGGACTGCCAGCCGGGTGATATTCTGGAGTATATACCCGATGAAGCCTCGGATAGCAGCGATTAAAAAGGACGACCGTCCGAAACAGACGGTCGTCCTTTTTTGTGTTTATCAATTGATAATTATCGAAAAACAATAAAAATCACTTGAAAAACAGAAAATAACGTGTTATACTGTCCTCAATGTAAGAAGTGTTTTGAGAAATTAAGAGCTCAAAGCGTGCATGCAGCTTCTGCACAGGAGGATTTACAGTGAAAGAGAATACAATTTATCTGAAAAGTCAGGAAACGCAGCAGGCGTCTGTTGACGAAAAACTTTTGGCGGTAATGTCGCTGTTCACGGCCTATGTTTTTGTACGCTGCTTTATTCCAGGCCACTATGGATTTCTGGGAATGACCGTAACGCTGTTTACAGGGGTGTTTGCTTTGGCAGGCGGCTTTTATTTTCATAAAAAGGGCCTCGCCCTTACAGGGGAAAGCCTTTATTGGCTTGTGATGGCACTGGCCCTGGGAGGGAGCTATACGCTTTTTGTCAATCAGCGCTTGAACGTGCTGATGCTCCCTGTCCTTTTTGCCGCGCTGGCCTATTGGGTACTGTGTGCCGCGGGTGCAAGAATTGGCTGGGGGAGCTTTTTCCTTTCAGATCTTTTTAATGGGTTTCTGGCATTGCCGCTCTTTAACTATACAAAGGAATGGCATACCTTTAAAAAAATAGGCAGCGGGAGCAGTACAGGACATGCCCTGAAGGCTGTTTTGCTGGGGCTTGTCCTTGGCATACCGGTTTTCCTGGTGGTGCTTTATCTGCTGGTTGAGGCCGACGCGGCCTTCCAGGCAATGATCGGGCGTTTGTTTTTTAATGTGCCTCAAATGTTTTTGGAGGTTTTGAGGATTGCATTGGCGTTTGTTCTTTCAGCTTATTTCTTTGGTCTGTTTTATGGTGCGTGCAAAAAAGAAAAGACAGTGTTTGACGCTGTGAGCCTGGAAGCAC
>CAUEUD010000278.1 GCA_959020865.1 Eubacterium limosum
AAAACCAAGAGACGAAGCCTTTTACCTAAGGAAGAAAAAAGCGTCCTGCGGGCACTGCATTCACATCAATATTTTCTTCACTAAAGTGGAACACTTTATCTAGCCAATGTCCGGCTGTGCAGAACGTACGTCACGATTCCCGGCCGTCACCCGCAGCGCCTGGACCTTTTTTCTTATATGGATAAAAGGCGGAGTCTCGGACTGTGCCAGTTTTCTGACACGCAAACAGGCAGGCTGTTTTCTGCCTGCCTGTTAAAACACCTGGGTTGCCCTTTGCCTATTCGGTTTCCAGGGGCACTTCGGTTTTTGTGGTGTCGATTCTGACGGCATTTGTGGCCTTGACCAGCGCAAAACCCTCGGGCTCAAAAACGCCCTCGGCCAAAATGCCCTGGGCTCCTGCCTTGATCTGCTCGTCGGTGATGCCCTCCAGGTAATCCGGAATGCTCACACTGTAGCTCTTGCCATCGCTGCGTTCAAAATACAATACCAAATCCTTACTTGTCTCTGCTTCCATTTGTTTTCTCCTCTCTTTCCTGAATTAAATGCTTACGCGTTTTCTGTCAGCTCATCGGTGGTGACCCGCATACAGCCTTCCCCGATGGGCTCCTGGAGCCCCTTGATGTGCTTGTAGGTCGCGTAGAGCGCCTCATCGGTGGCGGCAGGCTTGACGTCGCCATAGGTTTTCGTCTTCTTCACAATCTTTCCTTTTTGCTCTCCGTAATTGGAGACCACCTTCAGGGCCACTGCCTTTGTGTACTTTACAACTGCCATTTTCGAACCTCGCTTTCTGTCCCGCTTTTGGGGTACGCTTATATATCCGGAAAAAACGCCCGGGGTCACACGCGATTCAAAATGACTTTTTCGAATCATTATGAATCACTTTTTGACGGTACCCGCCGCCGAAACCGCCTGACTGCGTCATTTCATTTTGGCACGGTCCTTGCATTAATAAAAAGCATCAAACATCGAGAAGAGAGAGGAGACTACACGATGGCAGATTTAGTAAACGGCCGATTGAACCTATCCAAGGGGAAACGTATGTACGCTCTGCTGATGATCAGCATTGCGTCGGGGATTGTGTTCTTTGCCTGTATCGGCGTAAGAAACCTGTATTACAACCAATTGATTGCGGCGCTGGGGCTGACCAACGCCGAGTACGGCATGCTGGGGTCCGTCAACGGCATTGCCAACCTGATTTTTTACCTGCCCTCCGGCTTTATTGCGGATAAGGTAAACACCAAGACCCTGCTGGTCATTTCGTTTTTAGGGCTGGGGGGCCTGACCATCTGGTTCGGCTTTTTTCCATCCTACATTTGCCTGCTCATTATTTTCTTTGGCTACGGCATCTTTTCCATCTTTACTTTCTGGTCCGCCATGCTTAAGTATGTGCGGCTGCTGGGCAGCGAGGAAGAACAGGGCAAGATGTTCGGTCTCAGCGAGGGCATTAAGTGGGGCGCCAACGCGCTGGTGGGCTTTGCCGGCCTGGCCATTATCGGCGCCTTTGTGGACGGCGTCGCGGGCATCCGGGTACTGCTGTTCTTTATCGCAGGGCTGTATATTGCCTTTGCGCTGCTCATTCTGTTCACCTTCCCGGGGGCCAACACCGCCACCGACGAACCGGTGAACCTGCGCCGCTTTATTGAGGTGCTGAAGGTGCCGGGCACCTGGCTCACCACCCTGATCGTGGCTTCGGCTTATATGGCCTTTGCGGCAGCGGTGGCCTACTTTGGCCCCTACTGCGCGGATATTATCGGCGTGTCGGACGCGGTGGCGTCAGGGCTTGCCATTACAAGGAACTACGTGATCGCCGCGGTGGCGACCATTATCGGCGGGCTGGTGGCTGATAAATTCGCCTCCCGGGCCAAGGTGCTGGCAGTCTACTTTGTCCTGGGCATTGCGGCCACCATCTCCATTATGATCACCCCCACTACGCTGGCCTTTGGCATTGTCACCACCTGTCTGGCCACAGCCTTCTTCTGCGCCACCCGCGGGATTTCCTACGCGGTCATGGGCGAGGCGGGCATTCCGGTCTCCATGACAGGCGTGGCCATGGGCATTATCTCGGTCTTTGCCTACGCGCCGGAGTCTTTCATGTACACCATGATGGGAAGCTGGCTGGACGCGGACAAGGTATCGGGCTACAACAGTATTTTTATCTGGATCATCGTCTGGAGTGTCATCGGGCTCATTGTATCCCTGGTGACCGCCAAGCTGAAGCTGGGCGAAAAGAACAACGTTATCGGCAGTAAGGATGGGATGCTTGATCCCAAAACTTTGGAAAGCATTGAGTAAAACAAAAAACATTCAGGAGGAGAAAAAATGTTAAGAGATATTCAGGATTGTTTCATTTCGGAAAAAGAGGTTGAACACATTCACGCCATGTCTTTGCGGGTGCTGGATGAAATCGGCGTGGCCTTTGAGCACGAGGAGGTGCTGGAGGTCTTCCGCAAAAACGGCGCCCGGGTTGACGGCGACAAGGTCTTTCTGTCAGAGGCCATGGTAAACGAAGCTTTGGGAACTGTCCCCCGCAACTTTGAGGTCTACGGCCGGAACAGCTCTGTCTTTATCGGGCCGGACCGCGAGGATCCCTTCCCGGTCATGGCCAACTCGGCGGGCCTGGTCACCTATATTGAGACAGACGATACGGTGCACAAGGCTAACGTGTACGACGCCATCAAATATCACAAGCTGACCCAGACCAGCGAGGTGCTGCAGATGTCCAAGGCTTCCAGCATCGACTACCCAGGACTGGGAAATGACAAGGAGAACAAGATTCTCAAGCAGTATGCCATCCAGCTGAAATATTCGGACAAGCCCATCGCCTCTGCTCTGCGGACTAACCCGCACAATGTGGGCACTGGACGAATTCGAGATGGGGTTCTGGCAAGCTACGAGCTCGTGAAACGCTATTATGACATCTGGGATAAATACGTGGTGCTGGAGGTAGTCTGCCCCCTCTCACCGCTCTCCAACAACTACGAGTGTCTTGAAAATGTCCTCGGCGCGGCCGCAGGCAACCAGCCCATCACCATCTGCACCTGCTCCATGACCAATGTGACCTCCCCGCCGACCCTGCTCGGCACCATTATCCAGGACAACGCGTCCATTCTGGCCATGACCGTGCTCATTCAGCTGCTGAACCCGGGCAACCCCATTATCTACAACTCGCTGAGCGCGCCGTCAGATATGCGCAGCGTCCAGCTCAGCATCGGAGCCAGCGAATCCTTCCTGCTGTCCATGGCAACCCTCGGCATGGCCCGCTTCTACAACATGCCGGCCCGCACCATCGGCGCCTACTCAGACGCCATCGACGTGGATTACCAGGCCGGAGCCGAATCCATGCTGACGGGCATGGCGCCCATTCTGGGCCGCTCGGACCAGCTGACCCACGCCATTGGGACCATGGGCTCCTTTAACTACGGCAGCTTTGAAAAATTCGTCCTGGATGAGGAGGTTCTGCTCTACCTGAAGCGTGTCCAGCAGGGCATCAACTTCTCCGAGGGCCGGGAATGCTTTGACCTCATGAAGGAAGTCGGGCCAAGAGGCTCCTACATCCAGCGCAGAACCCCCAAGGCTTACCGCGAGGAGCACTACCTCTCCAAGCTGTTCCACCGCAAGGGCTCCGGCATTACCATGCGCGAGCAGGTGGGCACCCTGAGAAGCCGCGCCGCCGCCGAGGTCGAACGCCGTCTGGAAGAATACAAGCTCCCCGAAACCACCAAGGCCCAGGACGCTATTCTGAACGAGGTGCTCGTAAACCTGGACTATGATATTTAGTTGGCGGTGGAGCAATTAAAGGATAGAGATCGTCTAAAGGTATATCCAAAGTTAAGGCAAGCGGCGATTTATAGTTGATAGTGGATAGTTTATAATGGATAGTTATTGAACCCTTTTGCTTGCGCAAAAGCGATTAAACCATGGCCGCAGGCCGTTTCTAAATCAAATCTGCCTTTGGCGGATTTGCACCAGAACTATCCACTATTCACCATCAACTTTCAACTATCCCCCCCTCTTTCCACCGCATCACCCCTTCATGATAAATTTAATCCAAGCTAATTCAACCCGTATCGCCGCGATACGGGTTGAATTAATGGTTTTCTTTTTAC
>CAUEUD010000279.1 GCA_959020865.1 Eubacterium limosum
AATGGGTGGAAAAAAATCCAGAGTCTGGAGCAGGATCTGCTTGTCATTAATCCTCTAAGCCGCCGCATCATCCGAATTTTCCAACCCGATGATCAGACTGTCACAGTCTTTTAGCTTAAGGTCTTTCAAGACTTTTGACAGTGCTCCTGGTCCAAGCTTCGCGGCACATCCACAATTTCTGACCATTTCGGTCAGGCGTTTCGGTTTATTTTCTGACATGGCATTTGTCCTTTCATTCTGCTGTAATTTTTTGAAGAGCCTCCAAAGCACAGGCCACTTCATCTCGTGTATTGAAATGACTGAAGGAAAAACGCAGTGTTCCCTGCGGGTATGTTTCCAAGGACCTGTGCGCAAGTGGGGCGCAGTGCATGCCCACTCGTGTCATAATGCCGTAACCCTTGTCCAGCTCAAAGGCTACCTGCGCATTGTCCTTTGTCAGACAGTCTACCGAAACCAGGGCACAACGGTTCCGGTGATCCGCAGTTCCGACAAGTCGCAGGCCATCAATGGCTTCGACACCACGGATAAAATCACCCGTTAACTGTTCTTCAATCATAAGCAGCTCGTTTTTATCAACGGAGCTCAGATAATCCAATGCGCTGCTGAGTCCATAGATTCCCGGAAGATTCAGCGTTCCGGCCTCAAAGCGGTCCGGCAAAAAGTCCGGCATATCCAGCTGGTCCGATACACTTCCTGTGCCTCCATCTAACAGTGGGGCCATTTGCTCTGCCAACTCGTCTGTCACCAGAAAACCGCCAATCCCCTGCGGGCCCATCAGCCCTTTGTGTCCGGTAAAGCACAGGGCGCTGACGTTGGCTTTTTTCATGCTGATGTCATGCAGACCCGCTGTCTGGGCCGTATCCACAATAAAATACAGGCCGCGGCTTCTGCATATCCGTCCAACAGCCTCAACGGGCAGAATATTCCCGCTTACATTGGAGCCATGCGTCATAATAACAGCCCTGGTTTCTGGCTTTATCATTTTTTCAATGCACGTTACTTCTAAGTTACCCAGATTGTCACATGGAATCACATTGTAGGTAACACCTGTCTGCTTCAGATGTTCCAGCGGTCTCACCACAGCGTTATGCTCCAGACCAGAAATAAGCACATGGTCTCCCGGTCTCAGAAAACCCTTGAGCACCGTATTGATCGCCTGCGTGACATTCGCTGTAAAAATCACGTTTTTGTTATCCTCGGCGTCAAACAGGCAGCGCAGCTTCTCACGGGTTTCGTAAACCTTTCTTGACACCGCATACGCCCGTTCATAGCTCCCCCGGCCCACATTACAGCCGATATTCTCCAGATAGCCTGCCATCTCAGACGCCACTCCCGGAGCTTTTGGCCAGCTGGTACTGGCATTGTCAAAATAAATTCCTTTCATTCTGCACGCTCCTTAAGCTTTCGCTGCCCTGTTGCCACCGCCTCTACTCCTTGAGCAAATACATGACCGCTTCCAAAACCCCGCCGCTGATGTTACGGGCCTTATCTGAAATTGTATAGCAATAGGCTGTATCTCCCCGTGGATCAACGTCAGCGATTTTCAGTCCTTTTTTAACATTCGTACCGTCGGCAATCATACCGCGCAGCACGCCATCGAGCTTGGATGTCACCGGGGTTTCTCCTATAAAGGCAAGACATTCGTCCTTTTTTACCAGATCCCCGATGTCATGGCACAGCCGGATCGCTCCAGAATCTGGCGCGTGGATCACCCGTTCGTGTGTATAGCCGCCAATATTTCCGGGAATACCGGTATTTCTTGCCGCCATTCCCTCATACAGAATTCTTCCAAGGTGGTGCCCCCTGTTGGTCTCAATCACTGCGTCAACATCCTCTTTCGCGGTAAATCCAGGGCCGAGAGCAATAACAGCTTTTGCCATATCCCGGGTCGTTCCCAGATTCTTTTTGGCGAGTATGGCGTCGATCACCGCGTCTGGACGAACCATACGAATCATATCACCCCTTGGATCGACACAGACGGGTATCTCATCCTTTTTCAGACAACAGCACACCTCCTCAATGGACTCACAGCGCCTCGCCGTCACCCCCTCCACAACAGCCATACCATCGTGAATGGCCTGGGCAAACGCGACAGTGCGCCGGATAACAGTAGGGGCTTCAATGTCAAGGGCAATCACTCTAAAACCTGCCTTATAAAGCCGGTATATGGTACCAGTGGCAATATCTCCGGCTCCACGCACAATAATCGTTTCACTAATTTTCATTCTCAGACCATTCCTTTTCATAATATTCCAGTAAACGGTGATAGTCCTCAGGGGTGTCAGCGTCCATGACGCAGGTTCTGTCTCCCTGAATTTTTATCAGGACCTCAGGGTGTTCTTTTATAATCCCCCGGCCGCCGGCATCACCAGAGACTGTCAACAGCTCCTTAAACCAACATTTTCCAAAAGCCACGGGATGCCCTTTCTGGCCCCTGTATTCTGGCATGACTATGCTCGTCGGGTTTTTCATAATCACCTGTTCTATTTTACCCACCAGCTTCCTGCTGACCAGAGGCTGATCGCCGAGAAACACCAGAATGCCCTGACACTCTGGATAATGCTTTGCGAGATAAGCGACTGCTATTTTCAAAGAAGTCGACTGTCCAAGCTCTGGCTGGTCATTGACTAAATAAACAGGCTCTTTACGCGTCTCAATACCGTCAAGAACAGCTTTTCGCGTTACAATAACGATTACATCCTCAAAGCTTTCTGCCACACCATCAATGGTTTTTTCCAGGATTCTTTTTCTGCCGATGGGCAAAAGAAGTTTTTCACTGCCCATGCGGCGCGACAGTCCTGCTCCAAGAATAACAGCTCCTAACATAAATACCACGTCCTTTCACGCAAAGACGCAGCAATACAACCGTCAAAATAAGGTTTTGCCGCTTCACAAAGCACCTCCGCTTTCTTTTCATTTCCCTTATCTGCCTTATTGACAAGTAAAAATTTGGGGATTTCAAAGTTTTTCAGTTTCTCACTGACAAACCAGTCCATACTCTCCCTGAAAAAAGCGAGGTCAAAGCGTTTTCCCTTCAATTTCTGAGGGCAGCGGTGCAGGTTCGCATCGCTTATGGGTTCGTTTAAAAGCTCGCAGCCAATCACATGGATCAGCTTTGTTGTGTTTTGGGGAATAACAGGTTCCCACTCTCTGTATATTTTATAAGGCTTTCCTCCAGCTCCGTCCCCTTCATTCAGAAAAATCCAGTCCGTCAGCGCTTTAAAAAGACAGTCCAGCTGCTCGGGTGCCACCCCCTTCACTTTATGATCCTCAATACAGCGTTCTGCAAAATAATACAGATCACTGTCCTGTTTCACCAAACAGTTCAACAGCCTCGTATACGACGCTGTTATGATGACCTCGCCGTCAAAGGCGTCTGGATAACGCATTTTTGTGGTGGTGGTTAAAAGGGTTCTGCCCTTATCCTTAAGCTCATTGCCCAGACAGGTGAGCAGAGACGTCTTACCACCGCCTCCGGTGACCGTAACAAAGTCAGGCTGTTCGATACCGAACAGCGCTGACAGTTTCATGTTCTCATTTTGCACACAAAGTTTTTTATTCATTTTCCTTCTTAATAGTAGCCAGGTAGCGGTAAACGGTCGGTACCGAAACGCCGAGCATGTCCGCCACGTGCCAGATGGTCCCTTTAACCATAAAGGTTCCAAGTCCCTGAAGTCTTTCAACCACTTCAATTTTTTCCTGCTTGCCCATTTTCCTGAGGTCTCCGTGATTGCTTGGCAGCACACGGCTCATGTTATTGATGACCAGTTCTTTGACGTTAATATTGAAGTTTTCTTCAGTCTCTTCATCTTTTCTGAGTGGTTCAACCGTAATGAGCGATTCGAGGATATCCCGGGCTTCCGCAAATTTCTGACAGTCCATATTCAGACAGAGCAGGCCGATCAGCTCGCCGTCATCATCCTTAATAAAATACGTTGCCGAACGTATAATGTTGCCTCTCGGAGACATTCCCCGATAGTTTACACGGTATGGCGCTTCTTTGTAAGCCTCATTCTTAATGAGCTTAAGGCCATAGTCCGTAACCGGTGCCCCTAATTCACGTCCGCTGATATCGCCATTGCGGATTGCCACAATCGATGACTGCA
>CAUEUD010000280.1 GCA_959020865.1 Eubacterium limosum
ACTTCCGGAACCGGATCGCCGATATTACCTTCATCCAAAGGTTTGCCATCATCCAAAGGCAAACGGCTGTACATCGCTCTGAATTCTTCACCGGTAATGGTGTTAACTTCCAGAAGATGCTCTGAAATCTCAACCAGCTTATCCTTTTTCTCGGTTAAAATCAAGCAGGCTCTCTCAAAGGCTGTCTCGACAATATTTCTGATTTCCTTATCAATAACCGCTGCAACCTCTTCACTGTAATTACGTGAACGTCCAAGATCCCTTCCTAAAAACACCTCGCCGCCATCATCATGACCAAAGGTCATTGGGCCAAGATGTTCACTCATACCCCATTCTGTAACCATCTTTCTGGCAATGCTGGTAGCACGTTCGATATCGTTAGAGGCACCTGTGCAAATATCATCAAGGGCGACTTTTTCAGCTGCACGTCCGCCAAGCAGACCTGCAATTTTATCCATCAATTTCCCTTTACTCATATGCTGGCTGTCATCACTTGGAAGCGAAATCGTATATCCCGCAGCCATACCGCGCGGAATAATGGAAATTTCATGGACTTCTTCGCCGTTATGGAGATATTCCATAACAATTGCGTGTCCAGCTTCATGGTAAGCTGTAATTTTCTGGTCTGACTCAACAACCACCTTGCTCTTCTTTTCAGGGCCTGCAATAACGCGCTTGATCGCTTCTTCAAGCTCTACCATCGTAATAACCTTAGCCTTTTTACGGGCAGTCAGCAGAGCTGCTTCATTCATTAAGTTTTCAAGATCGGCACCAGTAAACCCTGGTGTTCCCTTGGCAATTACACCTAAATCGACAGAAGAATCCAACGGTTTATCTTTCTGATGAACCTTGAGAATTTCTTCACGGCCCTTAACATCTGGTACACCGACCAATACCTGACGGTCAAAACGTCCTGGACGCAGTAAAGCCGGGTCAAGGATATCCGGACGGTTTGTCGCGGCAATAACAATAATTCCTTCATTAATGCCAAAACCATCCATTTCAACCAGTAACTGGTTAAGCGTCTGTTCACGCTCGTCGTGCCCACCACCGAGGCCTGCGCCTCTATGACGGCCAACTGCGTCAATTTCATCGATAAAGATAATACAGGGTGCGCTTTTCTTTGCTGTCTCAAACAAATCTCTTACTCTTGAAGCACCAACCCCTACAAACATTTCAACAAAATCTGAACCGGAAATGATATAGAACGGAACACCCGCCTCACCTGCAACGGCACGCGCGAGCAAAGTCTTCCCTGTTCCCGGAGGGCCCACCAGAAGAACCCCCTTAGGAATACGTGCTCCAAGCTTATTATAACGCTCAGGCGACTTTAAGAAATCAACGATTTCCTCCAGCTCTTCTTTTTCTTCATCTGCTCCTGCTACATTCGCAAAGGTAACCTTTTTATCAGCGTCGGTATGCATTCTCGCCTTGCTTTTACCGAAGGACATAACCTTTCCTCCGCCTCCGCCAGACTGGTTTGCAAACATCATAAAGAAAACAACCATCAGGATAATAATAACCGCTGAAGGGATCAAAGAGATCCACCAGGAATCCTGTGGTTTTGCAACCGTAACATTCATATTCGGATTCTTTTCAATGTTCTGATCCGGGTTTCCTGTAATGTAGTCGCTGATTTGTTCATCAATAAGATATTGTGGCACAATAGCTTCAAAGCTGTCGCCATTCGCAAGCTTCCCTTTTACGGAAGACTGATTAATCTCTATTTCAGAAACCTGTTTTTGGTCCAAATTACTCAACAGTTCACTATATGTTAAAGTTTTAACATCAGACTGCATTGGATTTAAAAAAGTAACTGCGACGATAATAATCAACAAAATCACTAAATAAAACCCTATCATTTTTAGATATTTATTCAAATTCTATCACTCCTTTCATATAAAATAAGTCATTGAATAGTTTCTAATTTCAAATATTATTTTTCTGTTTCTTTTAAAACAGCGATATACGGCAAATTTCGATACTTTTGATCAAAGTCCATTCCATATCCGACAACAAATTCATTCAGAATGGTAAAGCCAGAGTAATCAGGTTTTACATCCGCCACCCGGCGGTCCGGTTTGTCAAGCAGGGTACAGACTCTGACATCGGCAGCACCTTGTTCAATAAAGAAATCCAAGATACGCTTTATGGTAAAGCCGCTGTCTACAATATCCTCTACCAGAAGCACGCTCCGGCCCTTTATCTTTTCCGATAAAAGATCATCAACCTTTACTTCTCCCGAAGTACTGGTACGCGTTCCATAGCTGGATGCCTTGATAAAGTCAATTTTGACAGGAATGCTCAAGCACCTTATCAAATCAGCAAAAAATAAGATACTTCCCTTTAAGATACAGATTGCCAGAAGCTCTTCGTCTGCATAATCGGATGAGATCTTTTTTCCAAGCTCGATGACTCTTTTCTCTATTGTATGCTTTTCTATCAAGATTTTTTCAAAATCAAACGCCAAACTTCTCTCCTATTATCTGGTATTGAACTTTAAGAATGCTCTTTGTCTCAGGGCTTACCTGATACTCCCGGTTGATCGCATATCCTAAAATCCAGATCACTTCTGACCCCACCGCTAACAGTGGAACTGCATCACGCTTTTCACGCTCAACCTTTCGATCAATGAAATAATCTTTTATCTTCTTTTTGCCTGCTATGCCGACAGGATTAAAATAATCACCCGGACGACGATTTCTCAAATAAAGCTTTCCTCTTATTTTACCATAATCAAAATATTTTTCACTATGATTTTTTAATTCTTTTGATTTTTTTATGGAATCATCTGGAATCACTGTCAACTTGATCCACAAACCTTCTTTTGCAAAATAATACGCTTTATCTGGCAGCAATTCATAGCAGCCAATTTCTGGTACAACAGCCTTTTTTTCTTCTATCCAAAAAAGATCATATCGCCTGACAGCCTGCATACCATGCGGTAAATGAAGCTCCCAGACAGTCTTTTCAGATAAAAGCTGCTGTTTAACACATAGGATATGATTGTACTCTATTTCTTTTAAACTACCCTTAAGCTGCAAAACCATGTGGCGAAGAAGTTCCTTCTGAAGAAGCGAAAATTGTAATCGCCACATTTCTAAATTAAGATATACCCGATTACTTTTTTTTGTAATCATATTTGTACTCAACTCAGCAATAGAATTTTGCAAAAACTGCTCATGCTCATGTGCAAGCATGGCAAATTCTGATAAATGCTCTTCAACCCTTGGATTGATCTCCCTGAGCATTGGAATGATTTCTAATCTTAACTTATTTCGAGTAACATCCGTTTCAAAATTAGTATCGTCGGTCCGATAATGCAGACCATTTTTTTTGCAATAAGAAATAACCGTCTTTTTATCCACACACAGTAAAGGACGGATTATATTGCTTTCTCCCTTTGTTTCAGAAAGCATTCCTGCCGCTCCTTTTATACCGGTGCCTCGAATCAGACGCATTAGAACTGTTTCTGCCTGATCGTTAAGATGATGTCCTAAGGCCAGTTTATTATACGCTTCCGAACTTTGAAGTTCTTTAAAAAAAGTGTATCTCGCTTCTCTTCCAGCCTCTTCAAGCGAAATTTTATTCTTCTTCGCAAACTGAATAACATTTACCGATTTATCATAAAGTAAAACAGACTGCTCACTGCAGAATGCTTTTACAAAAGCGTGATCCTCTTCTGCAGCCTTTCCTCTGATCTCATGGTTCAAATGTGCGGCGGCGATTTCAATATTTAAAACCCCTTGATACTTTTTCAAAAAATACAACAAGGCCAGCGAATCAGCTCCACCGGATACTCCGATTAGAATGCGATCGCCGGCCATTATCAGTCCGTTATCAGAAATGTATTGTAAAAGCTTTTCTTCCATGACAATTTAACGCTCATCTCAAAGTTCAGTTAATTCTGGATAAAAAAATGGTGGTCGCTATAGGGCTCGAACCTATGACCCCCTGCTTGTAAGGCAGGTGCTCTCCCAGCTGAGCTAAGCGACCA
>CAUEUD010000281.1 GCA_959020865.1 Eubacterium limosum
CAACGCCGCTGGATGAATACCAGCAGCCCGATATCAGCTATGTCAAGTCATCAACGGAAGAGGTCGCAAAATATCTGAAAAAGGGAACCATGGTGGTGCTGGAGTCCACGACTTATCCGGGGACAACCGAAGAACTCATCAAGCCGATCCTTGAAAAGGGTTCGGGTTTAAAATGCGGCGAAGATTTTTATTTAGGCTTTTCGCCCGAACGGGTGGACCCCGGCAATGCCATTTATAAAACAAAAAACACGCCTAAGGTGGTTGGGGGCATTGGCAAGGACGCCACCGAGGTCATTGCGGCCATGTACCGGGCAGTGCTGGACGGAGATGTCTATGAGGTATCTTCACCAGCCATCGCTGAGATGGAAAAGATTTTGGAGAATACCTACCGAAATGTTAATATCGGTCTAATCAACGAATTAGCCATCTTGTGTGATCGCATGAAGATCAATATCTGGGAAGTGGTGGACGCAGCCAAGACAAAGCCTTATGGCTTCCAGGCCTTTTATCCAGGCCCTGGTTTAGGCGGGCATTGTATCCCGCTCGATCCTTATTATCTGTCGTGGAAGGCCCGTGAGTATGGCTTTCACACTTCCATGATTGAAAGCTCTATGATGATCAATGACCGGATGCCGGAGTATTGCATTGACCGGGCTTCACGTATTTTAAATAAAGACAAAAAAGCCCTAAACGGCGCGAAGGTCCTTGCGCTCGGTGTGGCGTATAAACAGGATATCGACGACTACCGGGAGAGTCCTGCATTAAAAGTAATCGAAAACTTTGAAAAAGTTGGGGCGCAGATTGATTTTTATGATCCCTTTATCCTGGAATACAAATATAAAGGTAAAGCCCATAAAGGAATAGAAAAAATTGATGCGGCCATTATTAAAAATTATGATTTAGTTATTATCACGACTGCTCACACGAGCATTGATTACAATATGGTACAACAAAATGCAAAAGCCATCTTTGACACAAAGAATGCATTAAAAGAAATTAAGAAGAGAGACAATATTGAGTTGTTGTAAAACAGGAGTAAACCCATGAACTACGCACTCATCGGCTGTGGCCGCATCGCGACCAACCATATCCAAGCCGTATTAAATAACAACCTGAACCTCGTGGCCGTCTGTGATGTCGTCCCCGAACACATGGAAAGCCTGCTGGCAAAGCACAGCCTTGAAAAAAACGCCAATATCGCGCGCTATACCGATTATCAGCAGATGATCGAGTCGCATGATCTTGACTTAATCGGCATTGCCACCGAAAGCGGCCTGCACGAGGAGATCGCCTTGTACTGCATCCGCCACAGCATTCACGTGATCATCGAAAAGCCCATGGCCATGAGCATTGCCGGGGCTGACGCTATCATTAAAGCGGCCGAAGAAAACAACGTAAAAGTATCCGCCTGCCATCAGAACCGGTTTAACATCGCTGTCCAGAAAATGCGGGGCGCGGTGGAGGCAGGGCGCTTTGGCCGGATCTCCCACGGGTCCATCCATGTGCGCTGGAACCGGAACCAGGATTATTACACCCAGGCGCCATGGCGCGGCACCTGGGCCCAGGACGGAGGCTGCCTGATGAACCAGTGCATCCACGGCATCGACCTGCTGCGCTGGATGATGGGGGATGAGATCGACACGGTTTACGGTGTGACCAGGCAACAGTTCCATGATTATCTGGAGGCAGAGGACATCGGCATGGCCGTGGTCCAGTTTAAAAATGGCGCCGTGGCCACCGTCGAGGGCACCACCAACGTTTACCCCCAGAATTTGGAAGAGACCCTGTATCTTTTTGGGGAAAAGGGCACCGTGAAGCTTGGCGGCAAGTCCACCAACGCCATTGACGTCTGGGATCTGGCCGACGCCGATGAACATGAAAGCACTGAAAACAACGGCTTTCATGAAGCGACCAGCAATGTCTACGGCAACGGGCACACCAGCCTGTACCGGGATGTGATCGAAGCCATCGAGCAGGACCGGGCCCCCTATGTGGATGCCCAGGCCGGCAAAAACGCCCTGGAGCTGGTGCTGGCCATCTACCAGTCCGCGGCAGAGGGCAAGCCTGTGAAGCTTCCTTTGGATGCCTGCGCCAGCACCGACTTTACAGGAAGGTTTGATAAATAATGAAAAAGATTGGTGTCATAACTTATAATACAAGACATTTAAAAACAGAACAAATACTGAATTATTTACTTTTTAAGTATAAACCAAGTGAAATCAAAATTTTTTTATTACCTTTTAAAAAAAGAGAAAAGAGAAAAGTGCTATTCGAACACCGCCCAAATCAAGATTTAGGTGTTAATGCACTATGCTTTGCAAAAAAGTATGGAATAGAGTATGAGATATGTGAGGATGATACGGAGATTGATGATACATGTAAAAACTATTTGATTACAGGTGCAGGAATTATATCTTCTGAATGTGTTCGTGAAAAAACTATTATTAATTGTCATCCTGGGATTATCCCGAATAGCAGAGGTCTTGATGCATTTAAATGGGCAATACTTGAGCAAAAACCAGTGGGAAACACATTACATTATATTGATGAAAGTGTAGACAGTGGAAAAATCATATCAATTCTGGCGACACCATTGTTTGAAGAGGATACAATTCACACTTTTGCAGAACGGCACTATGGAAATGAAATTTTTTTGATGTCTAATTTTGATCATTTTATTATGAAACCTATTAATCATTTTAAAGAAATAGAAGTAAGTTCTCCTAAAATGAGAATGGATACAAAAACAGAAAAAATAATGATTGAGGCATTTGAAGAGTATAAAACAAGGTATGCTACAAAGTATACTTATGAAATTATATACAGATAACAGAGGTAACCCATGCAATTCAGAGACCTGAAAACCCAATATCACCACCTAAAAAAAGACATCGACACCGCCATCCAGTCGGTGCTCGACAACACGAATTTTATCTCAGGCGTCCCCGTCACCGAGCTGGAAGAGCAGCTGGCCGCCTACGTGGGTGTGAAGCACTGCGAGACCTGCGGCAATGGCACCGACGCATTATCCCTGGTGCTCATGGCCTGGGGCATCGGCCCGGGTGACGCGGTGTTCGTGCCGGATTTCACCTTTTTTGCCTCCGGCGAGGTCGTTGCCCACCAGGGCGCGGTGCCCGTGTTTGTGGACGTGGACGCGGACACCTTCAACCTGGACCCGACAAGGCTGGAGGAGGCCATTTGCGCAGTGCTCGCAGAAGGCAGGCTTAAGCCAAAAGTGATCATCGCAGTGGATCTTTTTGGCCTGCCGGCCGATTATCCCAGGATACAGGCCATCGCAGACAAATATGGCCTCAAGGTGCTGGAGGACGGCGCCCAGGGCTTTGGCGGGGCCATTAACGGCAGACGGGCCTGCAGCTTTGGCGACGCGGCCACCACCTCCTTTTTCCCGGCCAAGCCTTTAGGCTGCTACGGCGACGGCGGCGCTGTCTTTACGGATGATACCGATCTGGCGGCCCTGATCCAGTCCTACAAGATCCACGGAAAGGGCAGCTTTAAGTACGACAACGTGCGCATTGGGGTCAACTCCCGGCTGGACACCCTTCAGGCCGCCATTCTTCAGGTGAAGCTCAGAGCCTTTGCCGATACCGAGCTGGAGGCTGTGAACGCAGTGGCGGCGCAGTACACAGAGGCGCTAAAGAGCAGGGTCAAAACCCCTGCTGTTCCAGAAGGTTTTTCATCCAGCTGGGCGCAGTACACCATCACGCTGCTGGAGGTGGACCAGCGTGACGCCTTACAAGCAGGGCTAAACGCCCAGGGGATTCCGACCATGGTCTATTATCCCAAGCCCATGCATGAGCAGACTGCTTTTAAGGACATCCCTTTTATGAAAGGCAGCTGCCCGATAACAGAGCGGCTCTGTGGGCGGGTGCTGGCCCTGCCCATGCACCCTTACCTGACAGAAGAAATAATTGATAAGATTGTACGAGCGATACTAAAATGAAATACTT
>CAUEUD010000282.1 GCA_959020865.1 Eubacterium limosum
TGCTGTTGCTATTGAAGAAGCTGCAAAAGAAGGAAGATTTTAATTCTCACTTTCTGATGTAAATACTTAAAATGCGAAAGGATTTTGCAAGTTCAACTGTGGCTTGCAAAATCCTTTTTCTATGCTTATATTCCTTTCAATAAGCTCAATCTTTTCTCAAACATTTCCCAATACTGAGGCAATGCTTCAAAATAACTTTTCTTTACCTCTTTTATCTGGTTAAGTCCTATCTTCTTTACCGCTTCTTCCGCTGCTTCTCTTTGACTCATTTTTTTGTAAAATGTCGTCTGGCAGTTTGCTCCATCTATATTATCATAGGCGTAAAACGCTCGATTAAAATCCATAAGTTTGTGGAGAGAAATCGGCTTGTTATTTTTCGTGTCCACAAGCACTCCCCAGTTTCCCCAATGCCTGTCTGTATTTCCCACTAAATAGTCAATAATATTCATCATATAATAATTGTGGCTGTCTAAAGAGTGTAATCGTATTGGCAATATTTTGCTCTTCAACCGCTTTTATATAATTTCCCGCATTAAATGACTGCAAGTCAAAAAAGTTCTTCGGCCTTGCTTCCCATAAACGAAGTGTATTTACAGTATTGTTTCCGTATCCGATTACGGGATAATCGTAAGGAACAGCTATAACAGATGAATAGTTTTCCTGTATAAACTTAGGTTCTCCGTTATCTTTAAATTCAACACGCACAATACAAATTCGCATGACGCATTTGATTGGATGGGGCCTGCGGCCGTTGTTTTAATCGCTTTTGTTTTAGCAAAAGTCTACTTCAACCTTCCACTTTCCACCTGAAATCACCGCCGGACCCTGCGGAAAAAACAGAACATGAGGAGGAATAAAAATGGAAGCGAAGGAAATGAAAGCCTTGATGGACGATTTACTGCAAAACAGTGGCCTCAATGTGCGGAGCCGTGAGACGGGTGAGGCCAATGCCGGGCCAGGCGGGCTCAGGCTTTATGAGGAGGCCCTGGTGGGCGTGGCCGCAGCGGATGATCCGCTGTTCAGGCGTTTCAGGGAGCCCGGCGTGGTGGGGCCCCACTACCTCCTGCCAGAGGACTGGCTGCCCGGCGCCCGGAGCGTTGTGTCGGTTTTTCTGGCCTATACCGAGGCGGTGCGGGTGTCCAACCGCGCAGATAAGGCTCTGCCGAGCCAGGAGTGGCTCATCGGCCGCATCGAGGGCCAGCAGCTCATCCAGAATCTTCTCTGTGGAGCCCTGATGGACGCGCTCAGGCGCAGCGGCGGCTCAGTCAATGCCCCCATGCTGGACCCGCGATTCCGGTCCTGGTCCGACGCGGGCGGCCCAGAGGAGCCGGGCGGACCGGCCTTTACCAGCAACTGGTCCGAGCGGCACACCGCCTACGCCTGCGGGCTGGGCAGCTTTGGCCTTTCCCGGGGGATCATCACCGAAAAGGGCATGGCGGGCCGGCTTTTCAGCGTAATCACCACTCAGGCGATTGCGCCCAGCCCGCGGCCCTACACAGACCGTTACGAATACTGCACCCAGTGCGGCGCCTGCGTCCGCCGCTGCCCGGCTGAGGCCATCACCCTGGAAAAGGGCAAGGAGCATCCGCCCTGCGCCGCCTTTTTAGACCACACACGGGAGCTGTTTTCACCGAGATACGGCTGCGGCAAATGCCAGACCGCAGTGCCCTGTGAGGCCTGCAGGCCGGGTTTGCCAAAGAAATAGAGTGTTGACAAAGCTTGTCATGAAGAGGTTTGGTATTAATGGAGAATGAAAGAACCCTTTTACTTACGTAAAAGCGATTAAAACAGCGGCCTGAGGCTGCAAATCCAATCAGAATGCGCAGCATTTTGTTCCTGTAATTCTGCATTCTGTATTGCCTTTCAAGCCTGACCGACAGCCTAAAACAGGCCGTTTTTTTCATAACGCCATTTTCAGCAGAGCGCCCGTGCGTTATGAGAAATGGCTGAAACACGCATAAACAGGCGCTTTACGGCCTGTCAAAATACATAACGTCATAACGCACATAACATGGCGCGTTTTGGAGAGAGAGGGAATCATGATGCAAACAGATGAGAAAGACATGCGCCTGGAGACAGCGCAGGAGCCGCCCGAGGAGACCCTGGAGGTGGTGTTGGAAGATGACCGGGAGGAGGAACGTAAGCGGTGGAAGGACAAGGCCGGGATCACGGTAGTGCCGCCCAGAAGAACGGTCGGCAAATCCATCATCGAGGAAATTGACGAGAACGGCGATCCCAAGTACCACTACGGCAAGGAGACCATCGAGGAGTATCCCGCAGAGATATACTACGAAGGGCAGTGCCGTATCCTCACCACAGAGGAATACAAAGAATACCATGAGCGGATTTTTCAGCCTCCAAAAGAGCCGGACGACTTCAAGCCGCTGCGCCCCCTGGAGGAGAACACCACCCTGCCCAGGTTCCCAATGGAGAACCTGCCCATCGAGCTTTTCGAGTACTGCAAGAATCTGTCCGAATCCATGGAGATGTCCGCTGATCTGGCTGGCACTGCCATGCTGGGCACCCTGGCCGCCCTTTTGCAGGGACGTTACGGCATCAGCCCCGAGACCGGGTGGTACGAGCCCCTGTGCCTCTTTGTCCTGGGCGTGGCCCGGCCCGGAGAGGGGAAAAGCCATCTTATGAAAGCCGTGACCAATCCCCTTTTTAAGCACCAGACAAAGCTCTTTAGAGACTATGCCGACAAGGCCATCTCGGTGGAGGTACGGCTGGACATGGCCCGCAGCGCCTACGAGGCCATGCGCAAGGCGTGCGGCGGTCTTAAGGGGGATGAAAAGGAAGCCAAGCTCATCGAGATGGAGGACCGGCTGCGCGAGATCAAAGCCCTGGAAAAATCCGCGCCGCCCAGGCTGGTAGCCAACGACGTCACCTCCCAGAAACTGGCCGGCCTGCTCCAGGAGAATAAGGGCCGGATCAGCATTATCTCCGCCGAGGGCGCAGTATTCTCCAACATCGCGGGCCTTTACGACAGCCAGCCCAATTTTACCAACTACCTCCAGGCCTACTCCGGCGAGACCATCATCGTGGACCGGGTCGGCCGCCCCGGGGAGTATATCAACGATCCCCGCCTGACTATGAACCTCATGGTTCAGCCCGATGTGCTGGACCGGGTGGTCAAGAACAAAATCCTGCTGGAAAGGGGTCTGCCCGCCCGTTTTTTGTTCAGCCTGCCGGAGAGCAAGCTGGGCAGGCGCAAAATTGAAGGCGCCCCCAGCCTTGATGAGGAAGTGAAAAAGCGTTATGAAAATCTGCTGGAAGAGCTGATCGCCCTGGCCGAGGAGGATACCTATGAGATGCTGACTCTGAGCGAGGATGCCGCCGAGCTGTTCAAGGGCTTCCGAAAAGCCGCGGACGAACGGAACAACGGCGATCTCGCCAACCTCAAGGAGTGGACCTCCAAGCTGCCCGGACAGGTGCTGCGCCTGGCAGGGCTCATGCATGTGGCCAAATACCGAAAAGAGGCAGGAAAAACGCCTGTGGACTATTTTAGCATGAAAGAAGCCTGTGATCTGGCCTGGACCTACTATGTCGACCACGCCCGGCACGCCCACCAGATCATGGGCGATGACAAAAACATGGAGAAAGCCGGAAACCTGCTCAAGGCCATTGATAAGAATAACCTTGAGAACTTTACCGCCTACGACATTGCCCGGAAGATGAGAAGCCTCGGCTTTAAAAAAGGCGCGGACGCAGAAATTTTCCTGAATATTCTGGTGGATTACGGCTATTTAAAAATGGAGCGAGACCAGAACGGCAAGCGTGTTTTTTACAAATACAGCGTCAATCCCAAATGGATCGCCCAGTCGGAGGACCGCCCCGGCTAAAAACGGCCCGGGCCATGTGCGTTATGAGGTTATGAGTTTTGCAGACCCGCAAACCGCCTGTTTATGCGGGTTTGCGCGATTTCTCATAACGCATGGGCACATCCGGAAATTTGGCGTTATGAAAT
>CAUEUD010000283.1 GCA_959020865.1 Eubacterium limosum
TCAATTTGAAGGTGCTGAGAGCAGCATCAAGCTTTTGATCCGCAAAGAACTTGGAAAATACCGGCCATTTTTTCAGATTGAAGATTTTAAAACGATCGGTGAAAAGCCTGTCGAAGGGCGGGCGCTCAGCGCTTCTGCCGTTGTAAAGGTCAATGTTGAGGGACAGTCTGAAATCAACGCTGCTGAAGGCGATGGTCCTGTAAATGCTTTGGATAAAGCGCTCAGAAAAGCCCTGGAGGTCTTTTATCCCAAAATTAAGGAGGTTCGCCTCACAGACTTTAAGGTCCGCGTGATTGATAAAGGCGCGACAGCTTCTAAAGTCCGTGTCTTGATCGAAAGCACGGATGGCGAGGATATCTGGACAAACGTCGGGGTTTCCACTGACGTAATTGAGGCCAGTCTTATCGCGTTAATCGATTCGATTGAGTACAAGCTTCTCAACGATATGGAAAGAAAATTGAAAGAGTTTAAATTTATATAAATTAAGAAGGAGAGTGATCATTTTGGGTATGACAATGACTCAGAAAATATTGGCGGCACATGCTGGTCTGGAATCCGTAAAACCGGGTGATTTGATCATGGCAGACCTGGATTTGGTGTTGGGAAATGATATTACCTCGCCGGTAGCCATCAATGTTTTTAAAAATATTAATAAGGAAACCGTTTTTGACAAAGACAAGGTTGCGCTGGTCCCAGACCATTTTGCGCCAAACAAGGATATTAAGGCTGCGGAGCAGTGCAAACAGGTGCGCTGTTTTGCCTGTGAGCAGGATGTCACCAACTATTTTGAAATCGGCGAAATGGGTGTAGAGCATGCCCTGCTGCCGGAAAAGGGACTGGTCGTTGCCGGCGACGTTGTGATCGGGGCAGATTCGCACACCTGTACCTATGGCGCGCTCGGGGCTTTCTCAACTGGCGTTGGTTCTACTGACATGGCCGTTGGCATGGCAACCGGTAAAGCCTGGTTTAAGGTGCCGTCTGCCATTAAATTTAATCTGACTGGCGCTTTCAAAGAAGGTGTTTCAGGAAAAGACCTGATTCTTCACATTATCGGAATGATTGGTGTGGACGGTGCGCTTTATAAATCAATGGAATTTGCCGGAGAGGGTGTGTCAAACCTGACAATGGATGATCGCTTCACCATTGCGAATATGGCCATTGAAGCTGGCGGTAAAAATGGTATCTTCCCTGTTGATGATAAAACCATTGAATATATGAAAGAACATTCCACCAAGGAATACAAGACCTTTGAAGCAGACGCAGACGCCGAGTATGACGCTGTGTACGATATTAATCTGGCAGATATCAAGTCTACCGTTGCGTTTCCGCACTTGCCGGAAAACACTAAAACAGTTGATGAAATTATCGAACCGGTTAAGATTGACCAGGTTGTTATCGGCTCATGCACCAACGGCCGTTTCTCGGACTTTAAAAAGGCCGCAGACCTGATGCGCGGCAAGCATGTTGCCAAAGGAATCCGTGTTTTGATTATTCCGGCAACCCAGCAGATTTACCTGGATTGTATGGAAGCGGGTTATTTAAAAGACTTTATTGAAGCGGGCGCAACGGTGAGCACACCGACCTGCGGGCCGTGTCTGGGCGGACATATGGGGATTCTGGCAGCGGGAGAACGCTGCGTTTCCACAACAAACCGTAACTTTGTCGGACGTATGGGCCATGTGGATTCCGAAGTCTATCTGGCGAGCCCCGAGGTTGCGGCGGCGTCTGCTATCCTGGGCCGTATTGCCGGACCGGAAGAATTATAAAAAGGAGGAACGCATCGATGAAAGCAAAAGGAAAAGTATTTAGATATGGCAACAATGTTGATACAGACGTTATTATCCCCGCAAGATACCTGAACACCAGCGATCCTCTGGAATTAGCAGAGCATTGTATGGAGGATATTGACAAGGATTTTGTCAAACGCGTGGAGGACGGCGATATCATTGTCGCTGATGATAATTTTGGCTGCGGATCTTCGAGAGAGCATGCGCCGATTGCCATCAAAGCTTCAGGCGTCTCCTGTGTAATCGCCAATAGCTTTGCACGTATTTTTTATCGCAATTCCATTAATATCGGGCTGCCGATTCTGGAATGTCCGGAAGCAGTGGCAGCGATTGAAGCAGGCGATGAAGTAGAAGTGGATTTTGACTCTGGCGTTATCACTGACGTGACCAAAGGACAGAGCTTTCAGGGACAGGCTTTCCCTGAATTTATGCAGAAGCTGATCGCAGCAGGTGGCCTGGTAAATTACGTCAACGAGAATCTCATTTAGTTTCATTATATACAGGCTGGATTTCCAGCCTGTATTTTGAAAAAAATTGAGTAAGATACAGAGGAGAAAAATCAATGAATTATAAAATAGCAGTTATTAAAGGGGACGGAATCGGTCCTGAAATCGTAGAAGCCAGCATGAAGGTGTTGGATAAAATTGGCGAAAAATACAATCATACCTTTGACTATACAGAAGTTCTGGCAGGGGGCGCGGCCATTGATGCCTGCGACACACCGCTTCCGCAGGAAACAGTGGATATCTGTAAAGCCAGTGACGCTGTATTGTTAGGTGCTCTCGGCGGCCCGAAGTGGGATAACCTGCCAGGGGACAAGCGTCCGGAGGCCGGCCTCTTAGGCATTCGCAAGGCTCTCGGCTTGTTCGCGAACCTGAGACCAGCCATACTTTTTGAAGAGCTGAGAGACGCTTCGCCGTTAAAATCCGAGATTATCGGCGATGGTCTGGACGTTTTAGTCGTCCGTGAACTGACCGGCGATGTATATTTTGGAGAAAAGAAAAAAGACGGCGATTTCGGCGCCTCTGACTTAATGAATTACACGCGGCCAGAGGTAGAAAGAATTGCCCGGGTAGCCTTTGACAGCGCGAAAAAGCGCGGCGGAAAGGTAACCAGTGTCGATAAGGCAAATGTTCTTGAAACTTCACGCTTCTGGCGTTCAGTGGTTCTTGAAATTGCCAGGGAATACCCGGATGTCGAGCTGGACCACCTGTATGTCGATAATGCGGCTATGCAGCTTGTCATTAATCCGCACCAGTTTGATGTTATCCTGACAGGAAATCTTTTCGGAGACATTTTATCCGATGAAGCCAGCATGCTTACCGGGTCGATTGGGATGCTGCCCTCGGCCAGTCTGGGCGAAGGCAAGTTTGGTATGTATGAACCGATCCATGGCTCAGCGCCAGATATCGCTGGGCAGGATAAAGCCAACCCGATTGCCACAGTGTTGTCTGTTGCAATGATGCTGCGCTATTCCTTAGGCCTTTCGGACGAGGCGGACAATATTGAGGACGCAGTGAAAAAGACACTTGCTCAGGGGTACCGCACTGGCGATATTGCCGGTGACAATAGCAATGTTGTCGGCTGTGTCGAAATGGGTGAAAAAATTATTTCTAATCTATAATCATAAGGAGAAAAATTATGCGTAGTGATTCCATAAAATCAGGAATGCAGAATGTGCCGAAGCGGGCGCTTCTGAGAGCGCTTGGCCTGACTGAAGAAGAAATGACAAGACCTTTGATCGGTGTTGTTAACTCTTATAATGAAGTCGTGCCGGGGCATATGAATCTCGATAAAATTACAGAAGCTGTAAAAGCCGGCGTTCGTCTGGCTGGCGGCGTTCCCCTGGAATTTCCAGCAATCGCTGTCTGTGATGGGATAGCAATGGGCCATCAGGGGATGAAATATTCACTGGTTACCCGAGATCTGATTGCCGACTCTACCGAAGCCATGGCAATTGCCCACGCCTTTGACGCTATGGTAATGATTCCGAACTGCGATAAAAATGTTCCCGGGCTTTTAATGGCGGCAGCCCGCCTTAATCTGCCTGCTATTTTTGTCAGCGGCGGCCCAATGCTGGCCGGACGGGTAGGCGATCTGAGAACAAGCTTTTCCAGTATGTCAGAAGCGGTGGGCTCTTATACTGCCGGGAAAATGTCCCAGGAAACAC
>CAUEUD010000284.1 GCA_959020865.1 Eubacterium limosum
CGACATTGAAGACTTTCTACTATTTTTTTACATTCTTTTTTCTCGTTTTTTTCTTTTTCTTCCGAACGGTGTAGCCAAAGCTGCCCAGCTTTTTCCCAAGTTCAAAATATTCACCGTGGGCATAGCTGATGAGTTGTGCCTTATCCAAATGAAGCTTGCCTCTTTCATCCAGATATTGTTCATCCACATTGACTGCCAGAATATCCGCTAAAAACATATCATGAGAACCCAAAGGGATTATCTCTCTTACACGGCACTCCAGATTCACAGGGCTTTCCTCAATCATAGGGCAGTTCAGATGCGCCGCAGACTCCTTTGTCAGCGCCATTTTTTCAAACTTGTCGAAATCCCGGCCCGAGCGCACACCGCAGAAATCCGTAGCTCTCACCAATGATGAAGTGGTCAGGTTGATAACAAATTCCCCAGTCTCCTTTATGACCTTATAGGAATGACGCTCTGGCCTTATGGAAATATAGGTTTTGGGTGGATTTGAATTGATAATACCTGTCCAGGCTATGGTTAAAATGTTGGATTCCTCCATGGTACCGCAGGATACCATTACGGCCGGTACCGGCGCCAGCAGAGTGGCACCCCGCCATTGTGCTTTACTCATCCTTAAAATGTCCTTTCACTCTATTGTATTTTTAAGTATAACCATCCTGTCACTGAAAAGTCAATCCATGTTCACAAAAATTCAAAAATTAACGCGCCAGCATCTCAAAGGCTGTCTTAACTTTGGGGACAACATAATGACTGCCGCCGCGGTCCTTAACATCCTCGACCATACTGATAACCATAAGCTGCTGTGGGCTTGAAGGGTCGGCTGTAAAGGCATTAAACCAGCCAAGCTCTGTCCCGGAGGTATCTTCCTGAGACGCTTTAATCTCCGCGGTGCCCGTTTTACCAGCAATGCTCAAGCCCTCAATCAGAGCTTCATGGCCTGTGCCTGCTGGATTTTCCACTACCTGTATCAGGTCATCGCGGATGGTATCGCTCACTTCCTTTGACAGAACCTGTGTTTTCCAATACTCAGCCTGCGCATTGTCCCTGTATTCAATGTAAGGCTTGACCATACTGCCGTCATTGACAAAAGCCGAATAGATTGAAGCCATATGCAGCGGGTTCACCAGGACCTGTCCCTGTCCAAAGCCGCTGGCAGCCAGCTGAGCTTCACTGTCAAAGGTGCCGTTTTCAGAAATCTGGGAGGCGGTCATATCAAGCTCAAAGGGAAGAGCCTCACCAAAGCCCATTTTTTTCAGTTCTTCAGCAAAACGGTCCCCTCCGATTTTTAAAGCCGCTTTAGCAAAATAAATATTATCTGAATAGACAAGAGCATTTTCCAGATTCGCTGGTCCACTGTATTCTTCCAGCGTTGTGATGTTAAAATCTCCCCAGCTGCTGTCCTTCTGCCATACAAGACCGCTTGCGCCAAAATCCTCGTCCGCTGTAAAAGCACCGGTTTGCAGGCCAGTGGCACCAGTCACCGGCTTAAAGGAGGAACCTGGCGCGTAGGTGGCTTCAAAGCGGTTGAGCAACGGATTAGCCGGGTTGGCATTCATGCCCTGCCACTGCTCATCGCTGAGCCCCAGAATAAAGGCGTTGGCATCGTAGCTCGGTGTGCTGACAAGGGCCAGCACCTCACCTGTTTTGGGATTAATGGCCGCAGATGCGCTCTTATCCGCAGTAAACTGGTCATAAAGTGTACTCTGTAAGTCCACGTCGATGGTGGTTTTGATGTTCTCACCGCTGACGGGCATTTTATTCTGAATGGCGTAACTCCAGGATTCCCCGTCACTGCCGGTTTTTACAACAGAGATTGTCACGCCGTCCTCGCCCCGCAGACGCTCGTCATAGAGGCGTTCCAGCCCGCTTTTTCCAATCACGCTGGTCTCAGTATAGCCACGATCTTTTTTCTCCTCCAGTTCCTCGGCGCTGATCCCCTGGATATAACCTGTGAGTTGTGATGTCTTCTCACCGTAGGGATAGATTCGGACTGTTTTATCATTGATCATGACGCCTGGTATCTGCAACAGTGCTGTCTCAATATCTGCATTGCCCGCAGCCATTGTCTTTATGGGCACAAAAGTTTCATCCGTTACCCAGCCCGCGGACAGGGCTGTCTGGATATCCTCAGGCGTAATGCCCAGAAGTTGTGTGAGTTTTGCCACATCAGCGTCTTTTGTCTCATCATTCAATTTTCCAGGAACCAGCCCCACCGATGAAGCAGCCCCCATCGTGGCCAGAAGCCTGCCGTTGCGGTCCTCAATGTTTCCACGGGTCGAAGACTCTGTGGTCACGCTGATTTTATCCTCCATGCTCTGCATCTCGCTTAAGATGATGGATGGGTTCCACACCAGACGATAAGGCTTAAAGACGCCGTCCTTTTTAAAGGGCGCCTTCACGCCGCGCTCCGTCAGCGTACCGGCAAGGGTATCCATGGTAAAGGTATAGTTCAGTGTCTGATATTTTGAATCAAACTGCTCCATTTTTTCGACTTCCTGGACGGTCACATTTTTTCCATCAATCCCCTCGTAAATATTTTTATTCTTCTCGATGAACGCTTCCTTAGTCAAATGCTCCTTTCCCTCATCACTGATCAGAGTGTACATTTTTTCATAATCCCGTTGATTGACTGCCTCAATGTATGTGTTCAAAGCTTTTTCAGGTGTATTGTTCATATTAAAAATAATCACTGCCGCAATGCATAGTACAAGCACCGCAGCGATAAGCCCTGCCAACATCCGAAGTTTCTTTTTGTCCATTGTCTTCCCATGTTCCGGATTCATTGTTTTTTCCCTTCTTTGAAAAATACAATACATATGTTTCCATATGAAGCCGATTACTTCTTCCTAAAATGATTATATCACATTTTATGGTTAAGTTTAAGGATTTTCGGTATAATAATAAGCATAATGCCTTATGGCATTAATAAACCATCCCAAGGAGGTCGTTACAATGACATATCAACTGGAAGAAAATCGTATTCTGGCAACCGATGAACACGGCACCGAATTGGGTGAATTAAACTTTACTCAAAATGGTGATGAATGGATTATTACACATGTAGGCGTATCCGTTGCCGCACGCAGAAGAGGACTTGGCGGCGCTTTGGTCGAAAAGGCTGTTCAGTACGCCGGGGACAGGCATAAAAAAATCACACCACTCTGTTCCTTTGCCGTTTCCGAATTTGCAAACAACCCGTCCTATAAAAGTGTTTTGGCCGAATGATACATAAAAAGCCTGCCGCTGTAAGCTTCTACAGCAGCAGGCTTTTGTAACTTTTGTAATTATGGTCACGGCTTTAATGACTTGTGATAAACGGTATCCATTAGAACACTTTTACAGTACTCAAACCGTTCTTCGTCAATTGGATCCGGGTAGGTCATAACATAGAGCGGCAGCTCAGGCATTCCCGGTCTCAAAGGCGGCTGATAGTACTCGTACTGGTTAAGATGAAAACCCAGATTTTTATAAAACTTGATCCTGCGTTTGGCATCCTCCTCGTTGGGATGCTCTACCTCTAAAAAAATCATCCGGTCATTTTCCTTAAAGTATTCCTTGAATATCCGGCTTCCGATGCCACCGCCTCTTGCCTTCTCAGACACTGCAGCGTGCTCAATAAAATCAAAGTCGTCAAAAACCCAGACGCCTAACAGCGCAATGGTTCTGCCCATATCGGTCCGTTTGATCAAAAGTTTATAATCCGGCTGCTCTAAAAGTGCTTTCTGCCCCTCATAGGAGCGTTTTTCAGTATCTGGAAACGAAGCGTCTAATATCTCAAAGGCCTCGTCAAAG
Source organism: Eubacterium limosum (assembly GCA_959020865.1). Lineage (GTDB taxonomy): Bacteria > Bacillota > Clostridia > Eubacteriales > Eubacteriaceae > Eubacterium > Eubacterium limosum_B. The sequence goes on from CAUEUD010000284.1 coordinate 3,796, forward strand.
GATGTCTCATCGGCTGTTTCAAAAAAGCTTTCTTCGGTCATCATTTTCCCCTTATGTATTTGCAAAATTTTAACACTTGTTACAGTATAACGAGGGATTATTAAAAACCCCTTAAATCCAATAGGATA
>CAUEUD010000285.1 GCA_959020865.1 Eubacterium limosum
TTCACCACGCCCACTTTTCTTGTGTATGTGGCGATGGTCGCCCTGAGCCTGCTGTACTGGGAGCTGCCAGGATACCGGCATTTTCAGCGCCGTTTACCGCAACAGTGGCAACCGGTACACCGGATGGCATCTGCACGATGGACAGTAAGGAATCCAGGCCGCCCTGGAAAGAGGTCTGAATAGGGATACCAATAACCGGAAGCGGAGTAAGCCCTGCCATAACACCCGGTAAATGAGCTGCTTTACCGGCAGCGCCAATGATCAGCTCAATGCCGTTTTCTTCGGCAGAACGGACATATGAGAAAATCTTGTCCGGATTTCTGTGTGCTGAAATTACCTCAGCGTCATATTCAATATCAAATTTTTCCAAAGCGATCAGGCATTTTTTAACAACATCAAAATCCGAGTCGCTGCCCATAATAACTGCAACTTTTGGCATAATTGTATTCTCCTTCTTTTACTTGAAATATTCAACACCGGATTTAAAGATCAGCTGATCCTTCTCACCCGGAATGTTTTTATATAATCCCTTTCCGATACGTTCGGAATGGCCCATTTTACCCAGAATACGCCCGTCTGCGCTGGTAATCCCTTCGACCGCACAGGTAGAACCATTGGGGTTAAAAGCGCCGTCCATGGTGGCGTTGCCGTCAAAATCGACATACTGGGTCGCAACCTGTCCCTTGGCGATGAGTTCCTCCATCACCGCGTCGCTTGCGATAAAACGGCCTTCACCGTGTGACATTGGAATCCGGTAGGTCTCGCCCACCTTGGCGCCCGCCAGCCACGGCGACAGGTTTGAGACCACCTTTGTCATTGGAATGGTGGACACATGGCGGCCGATGGTATTGTAGGTAAGGGTCGGCATTTCAGGCTCAATATCCACGATTTCACCGTAAGGTACCAGCCCAAGCTTGATCAGGGCCTGGAAGCCGTTGCAGATCCCAAGCATTAAGCCATCGCGGTTTTTAATGAGCTCCATGACCGCGTCTCTGATTTCAGGGTTTCTGAAAACAGCCGCGATGAATTTACCCGAACCGTCCGGCTGGTCACCAGCGCTGAAGCCGCCGGGAATCATGATCATCTGGGACTGTCTGATGGCGTCTGCCATTTCCTTGACAGATGCCGCGATGTCGTCTGCTGTCCGGTTTCTGAACACGACGATCTCCGGCCTGGCACCGGCATTCTCAAAGGCTTTAGCGGTATCGTACTCACAGTTCGTCCCCGGGAATACCGGAATAAAGACCTGGGGCGCCGCGAATTTTTCTTTGGCGAAAGTGACAGGGCCGCCAGTATATTCAATATTCTGAACCTTGCCCTCTGTTGTCTTGCTTTCCGGGTAAACACTGCGCATGGCGCTTTCCCACACTTCGATCAGTTCATCCATATCCACGCTTTCCCCTTTGTAGGTGATCGAGGAAGCATCTGTGGTCTTACCAATGAGCTCAGCGTCGTCCAGAGTTTCGGTGGTTTCTACGATAATGCTGCCGTAAAGCGGGGCAAACAGGCGCGCTTCATCAATGTCTGCAATGTCCACGCCGATCTTGTTTCCAAAGGCCATCTTAGCCAGAGCGTCGACCAGACCATTGGCCGATACCGCTTTGGCAGAGAGCAGCTTGCCCTCAACGTTCAGGCCGCGGATACGATCATACATGGCCATTACCTTATCATAATCAATGAGCTTATTGTCATCCTGTTCCACCTCAAAGAGGTACAGGCTGGACCCTGTCTTTTTCAGTTCATTGGAGAGAACATTCTGGACCTTATCCGCTTCTACGGCAAAGGAGATAATGGTCGGCGGAACCGTCATATCCTCAAAGGTTCCAGACATACTGTCCTTACCGCCAATGGCAGGAATGCCAAAGGCCTTCTGGGCTTCAAAGGCGCCCAGCAACGCCGCAAAAGGCTTGCCCCATTTTTCGGGGTCCTTGTTCAGACGCTCAAAATATTCCTGGAAGCTCAGGCGGGCTTTTCTGAAATCGCCGCCCATAGCCACCATTTTGGACAGGGATTCAAGCACACAGTAAATACCGCCGTGGAACGGGCTCCATTTGGATAATTCCGGTGTGTAGCCGTAAGTCATAATGCTGCAGGTGGTGGTATCCCCGTGAATTACCGGAATTTTAGCTGCCATACCATCCTGAGGTGTCAGCTGGTACTTACCGCCATAAGGCATAACCACCGTCCCCGCACCGATGGTGCTGTCAAACATTTCGGCCAGTCCCTTCTGACTGGCGGCGTTCAGGCTGCTGAGCACTTCCTTTGTTTTACGTGTGAAATCAATGGTTTCCGCTTCTTCGCAGAGCGTTTCCGGTTCCTTAACCAGAATATCGGTGTACTGGGCAGCCCCGTTGGTGTTCAGGAAATCTCTGGAAAGGTTCAGAATTTCCTCGCCGCGCCATTTCATGACCAAACGTCCGGTGTCGGTGACAACCGCTACCTGAGTAACTTCCAGATTTTCGGCGTTGCCCATCTCAATAAAATGATCGACATCCTCTGCCGCGACGACAACCGCCATACGTTCCTGGGATTCTGAGATCGCCAGTTCGGTTCCGTCAAGGCCTTCGTATTTCTTCGGTACCTTATCCAGATCAATATCCAGACTGTCTGCCAGCTCGCCGATGGCTACCGATACGCCGCCCGCACCAAAGTCGTTGCAGCGCTTGATCATACGGGCCAGATCACCGTTTCTAAATAAACGCTGGATCTTGCGTTCCTCAACCGGGTTCCCTTTCTGGACTTCGGCGCCGCTTTCATGGATGGATTCCTCGGTGTGTGCCTTGGAGGAGCCCGTCGCGCCGCCGCAGCCGTCGCGGCCGGTTTTACCGCCGACCAGAAGAATGACGTCCCCCGGCTGCGGACGTTCACGGACAACATTTTCTTTAGGCGCTGCCGCGATAACCGCGCCGACTTCCATGCGCTTGGCCAGGAAGCCCGGATCATAGACCTCGACTACCTGTCCGGTGGCCAGGCCGATCTGGTTCCCGTAGGAGCTGTAGCCATGAGCCGCTTCCTGAGAAATTTTACGCTGGGGCAGCTTGCCCGGCAGGGTATCCTCAATCGGTGTTCTCGGGTCCCATGCACCGGTAAGACGCATGGCCTGGTAAACATAGCTTCTGCCAGACAGCGGATCTCGGATCGCGCCGCCAAGACAGGTCGCCGCGCCGCCAAAGGGCTCAATCTCTGTGGGATGGTTGTGGGTTTCGTTCTTAAACATAAGCAGCCAGTCCTCATCCACACCGTCGTGGTCAACCGTCATATTGACACTGCAGGCGTTGATTTCCTCCGACTCGTCCAAATCCGGGATCAGTCCGCGTTTTTTGATTTCCTTAGTGCCGATCACCGCCATATCCATAAGGGTCATGGGGCGGTCAGTATCTTCGCCGTAAAGGGCATCACGAGTCGCGTCGTAGCTTTCAAAGGCTTTTTCAACCGCTTCCGTTACCGGTCCGCGCTCAAAGTCAATGGCTTCAATACAGGTTGAAAACGTCGTGTGACGGCAGTGATCAGACCAGTAGGTATCAATAACCTTCAGCTCTGTCAGAGATGGGTCACGCTTTTCATCTTCTCTGTAGTATTTCTGTACAAACGCGATGTCCGCCTCGCTCATGGCAAAGCCCATCTTTTTGCGGTAAGCCTCCAGGGCTTCCGCGCTAAAATCAGTAAAGCCCTCTATCCTCTCAATGTCTGCCGGCGGTTTGATTTTATCCGTCAGGGTATCTCTTGGTCCGAGATCCGTTTCCTGAGAGTCTACAGGGTTGATCATGTATTGTTTAATTTTTCCAAGTTCTTCGGTGCTCACATCGCCCTTAACCGCAACGACCTTCGCAACCTTAATTAAAGGCTTTTCGCCTGCTAAAATTTGAATACACTGAGCCGCTGAATCTGCATGCTGGTCGTACTGACCCGGCAGG
>CAUEUD010000286.1 GCA_959020865.1 Eubacterium limosum
TGCTTCGCGGTCCGGCCGGAAAATATCCGGCTTCTGATCCGGCAGGAAGGGGATGACTTTTTTATCAATATCAAGGTTTATGCTTCCCTGTTCTGCGCGCCGCATTACTTTTTTACCAATGACCGGATTAACCTTGTACTGTGTTCAAATATTATACTGGAAAATGAGGAGCTGGATAAAATTGTTAAGGAGCTTGTCCCCTATTTCAAGGCCTTTGCCGATGAGACACGCTTGAAAATTATCTGCATGATCGCAGAAAAGCCAATGACGACCAAGATGCTGTCTGATGAACTCATGGTTTCCCCGGGGGCAGTCTCACGCCATCTGAAGCAGCTGACTGCTCTTTCAATGACCGATGTCCATAAAGTCCGTCAGGAGGCCTTCTACTCTATCAGCAAGAAAAAACTGGATGATATTTTAAATCAGATTACACTGGGAATAAAGTAGTATGTGATTTAAATATGCAGAAACGCCGCTTTGCAGTGCCGTTCTAAAAACGGTTTTGCAAGCGGCGTTTGTTCTTGTTAATGCAATTAGGATCATTAACCCAGAAAAGGGAAAATGTTCGCAGAGTATGTCTTTTATGGACAAAATACCTTACCAAATCAGCCAAAATCCGGATGGTTATCCAGGTCATAAGGCGTTGCCTGATAAACGTAATAATTGAGCCAGTTGAAAAAAAGCAGATTGGAATGGCCGCGCCAGCGTACAACGGGTTTTTTCGCAGGGTCGTCGCCCGGGTAATAGTTATTGGGAACATTGATGGGCTTACCCTGGGAGATATCCCGGTCGTATTCTTTTTTCAGAGTATCCCAGTCGTATTCGCTGTGGCCTGTGATAAAGATCTGCCGCCCTTCCCTGGCGGTTACAATGTATACGCCAGCGTCGTCGGACATGGCCATCATGGAGAGCTCTGGTACCTTTTCGATATCCTCGCGCCGAACCTCGGAATGACGGGAGTGGGGCACGTAAAAAATATCATCAAAGCCGCGGAAAAGCGGAATGTATTTTTCTTCAAGATGGTGTTCAAAAACGCCGAAGAGCTTGTGGTCCAGGTTGTGCTTGGGCACGCCGTAGTGGTGGTATAAAGCCGCCTGGGCGCCCCAGCAGATGTGAAGCGTGGAATAGACGTGGGTCAGGCTCCAGTCCATGATATCCACCAGCTCGTCCCAGTAGTCCACTTCCTCAAAGGGGAGAGTCTCGATGGGCGCGCCAGTGATGATCAGGCCGTCAAAGTATTCGTAGCGTACATCGCTGAAGGTTTTATAGAAGGTATCCAGATGCGCCTGGTCTGTATTTTTGCAGTCATGGGTATCGGACTGCAAAAGGGTGACATCCACCTGGATAGGGGTATTGCCCACAAGCCGCAGCAGCTGGGTCTCGGTAACGATTTTGGTGGGCATGAGGTTCATGATGGCGATTTTCAGAGGACGGATATCCTGTGTGGTTGCCCGGTCCTGGTCCATGACAAAGATGTTTTCATTCTCGAGAATCTGAAAAGCAGGCAGATCGCCTGGAATTTTAATAGGCATAGAGTCACTTCCTTTTTTAGTTAATGTCGGTTAAGGTCAGATTGCTGCGCCTTGCAATCCGGCCTGCCCGGGCTATATTTAATTAAAAAGCGGTGTGGATAAATAGCGTTCTCCTGTGTCGGGCATCAGGACAACAATGTTTTTTTTCGCGTTTTCTGGCCGCCTGGCAAGCTCTATGGCTGCCCAGACCGCGGCGCCGGACGAAATACCGACCAGAAGGCCCTCAGTTTTGGTTAACACACGGGCGTAGGCGTAGGCGTCTTCATCCTTGACTGGAATGATCTCATCGATGATGTCAAGATCCAGGACCGCTGGAACAAAGTTTGCGCCGATCCCCTGGATGGCGTGAAAGCCAGCGGGCTCACCCTTTAACACCTGTGAACTCCAGGGCTCCACAGCAATGATCTGCACGTCTGGATTTTTTTCCTTTAACCCCTTTCCCACGCCGCCGAGGGTGCCGCCTGTGCCAACGCCGGCCACAAAGATATCCACGCTTCCGTCCAGGTCATCTAAAATTTCGACAGCGGTGGTCTTTTCATGGGCGATGGGGTTGGCGGGATTTTCAAACTGCTCCAGAATAATGGAGTTTGGAATCTTCTGGTTAAGCTCTCTGGCCTTGTCGATGGAGCCCTGCATGGCCATATCGCCATCGGTCAGGACGATTTCTGCGCCAAAAGCCTTGAGCAGGCTCCTCCGTTCAATGCTCATGGTTTCCGGCATGGTCAGAATGAGGTGGTACCCTCTGAGGGTTGCCACCAAAGCCAGGCCAATGCCTGTATTGCCGCTGGTGGGCTCAATGATCGTGCCGCCGGGAGCAAGGAGGCCCTTCTCCTCTGCGTCGAGGATCATGGACAGGGCGATCCGGTCCTTGACACTGCCGCCGGGATTGAAAAATTCCAGCTTGCCGAAAAGGTTAGCCTCCAGCGCCTCCTTTTCCATCAGGTGGTTAAGCTTCAGCAGCGGTGTGCCGCCGATGAGCTCGGTTAGTTCTTCATAGACTTTCATTTGATTATACTCTCCCTGTTTCTATTTCTGTGAAAGCTGCAGCGCGTCGTCTAGGGCGCCGATTAAGTCACCGGCGTTTTCCAGACCGATAGACACGCGGATCATATCCTCTGTAATGCCAGCTGCCAGCAGCGCGTCGCCGGAAAGCTGCTGGTGGGTCGTGGTCGCCGGGTGGATCACCAGGGACTTGGCGTCCGCTACGTTGGCGAGATGGGTGAAAATCTGGATATGATCGATGAACCTGCGTGCAGCCTCAATGCCGCCTTTAATGCCAAAGGTAAAGATGGAGCCTGTGCCGCGGGGAAAATATTTTTTGGCCAGAGCATGGTATTTGCTGTCTGTCTGGTCAGGATAATTTACCCAGGTAACCGCGGGGTGGCCGGATAAAAAGTCAATGACCCGGCGGGTGTTTTCCACATGGCGGTCCAGCCGCAGCGAGAGGGTTTCAAGGCCCTGAAGAAGCAAAAAGGAATTGAACGGGCTGATACAGGCGCCAGTATCCCGGAGCATCTGGACACGGGCCTTCGTGATAAAGGCAGCCTCACCGGCATCCCGGGTGTAGACAATGCCGTGGTAGCTTTCGTCAGGCTCTGTGAATTCCGGGAATTTGCCGCTGCCTGCCCAGTCAAAGGTACCGCCGTCCACGATGACGCCGCCGATGGTGGTGCCGTGGCCGCCGATGAACTTGGTGGCAGAGTAAACCACAATGTCCGCGCCAAAATCCAGTGCCCTGAAAAGATAAGGGGTGGCAAAGGTGTTGTCGATGATCAGCGGGATTTTATGGTCATGGGCAATTTTCGCAACAGCCTCGACATCGACGATGTTGATGCTGGGGTTGCCGAGGGATTCGATGTAAATGGCTTTGGTGTTTTCATTGACCGCAGCTTCAAAGTTCGCAGGATCGTCCGGGTCCACAAAGGTGGTCCGGATGCCGAATTTTGGCAGAGTCGCGTCAAGAAGGTTGAAGGTGCCGCCGTAAAGGGTAGAGGCAGCGACGATTTCGTCACCGGCCTGGGCGATGGTCATGATCGTCAGGGTGATAGCCGCAGAGCCAGAAGCTACCGCCAGAGCGCCGACACCGCCTTCAAGGGCGGCCATACGCTTTTCCAGTACGTCAGAGGTCGGGTTCATGATACGGGTGTAGATATTGCCGTTTTCCTTTAAGCCAAAGAGGTTTTCTGCGTGTTCGGTGCTGTCAAAGGCGTAGGAAGTGGTCTGGTAAATGGGCACTGCCACAGAATGGGTTGCAGGGTCCGGGGTTTGTCCGGCGTGAAGCTGGAGGGTTTCAAATTTCAAGTTTTTATCCATGATTTATCTCCTTAATGCATGAAAACATATTAATTTAATAAGAATTATATGTAATATA
>CAUEUD010000287.1 GCA_959020865.1 Eubacterium limosum
GGGGGGGTACCATTAAAAAGGCATGATCGGGACTGTCGTGCAGCTTGCGGGAGAGGAAATGCCTGAGATCAGTGCCCCCGTGTTGCTGATTCTGCGAAGCGGCGTGTACCACTTTGGCATCGCCCTGCAAAAGGAACCCGGCATCTAGATTGTCGACGCAGCCCAACGAACCGATGATACCGCCAGAAAGCTGAGCACCGGCCGATCAAAGGAAAAGACCATCTATACCCAGGATGACAAAATTATCCTGCTGCTGGATATGAAAAAAACCACCGAAAGCCTTGTGGCCTGTCCATGAAAAAAGCCGTTGTCGCAAATTTTCGGTAACGGCTTTTTAGCTACAGAGCTTCCGCCAGCGTCTTACCAACTACATTTTTGTATACTAAAAGGATTATTCATTTAACAAAGCCTTCCGGTAAAATGCCGGAAGGCTTTGTTATTATCAGCTGTTTTTTCGGTAAACGGCCAGACCACAGAGCGCCGCGCTCAGAAGGACAAGGCAGACATAGAGCGAGGCCTGCGCGCCCAAAATACCAGTGGTAACATTGCCGCCCGTTCCTGCGCTATCCGCCGGAGAGTCTGCGCCGCCGCCCGGAGTATCTGGGGTGTCCGGCGTCACAGGCACATCTGGCGTATCAGCAAAGACTGTATCCGTCTGATAATAAAGGCACTCACCCGTGTTTAAGTCACGGCCTGTGATGAGGTAGCAGCCTCCGGTCCATAAGCCCGGGAAAGCGTTCTGGCCGCTGAGGGCTTTTGTCTGGCCGTCGCTGCCAATGAACAGATAGTCCCGGCATTCTGTATCATTGTTGTTTTCCAGAAAAGGGAGAGCAGGCGCCAGAAAGCTGCTTTCCACCGCGATGCCCGAGGCGCCGCCTTTTACAGAAATAACATTCTGGATTTCATTGACAGCAGACCGGATGCGTCCAACTACTTTGGATTTTTCCGTCAGGCGGCCATTTTCGTCGAAGGAGGTAACCAGAACGTTTTTATATTGGCTGCTAAAGCTGGCGGCGCGGGTGTCCGCCGCGGTATAGCTTGTCTCGATCTGGGCGATGCCACCATTCTGCCCAGCCACACCGATGACCGTATTGGTGGTGGTGCACTCCGTCCGCCATTTTGGCGTGTCACTGTCCATGCTGTAAAGACTCAGATAATCTTCATGTTCCCACAGGCCAGTGGAAATCCGCTCCTGTACCGCGTAGCTGGCCGCGTCTACAGTAAAAAGCTTGAGATCGCTGTTAAAATGCTCACCATAGATAAAACTGGTGGACACCGGGTTTTTAAAGTCGATGGTTTCAATCTGGATACCTGGCAAATCCTCATCATTGCCGTAGAAAGACCGCCAGGCCTTCACGCTGCTGCCGCCCGAAAAGAGCTTGGGGCTGCCGCTCAGGGTGTAAGGGCCGGCCAGCACCCTGCCGTTTAAATCCACCGAGAAAAGCGAGGTGGTGTCGTTGCTCCTGTTGTAAAGCGCCAGCGCCAGCGTGTCGTCAGAAAGGGCAATGCCCTGAATATCCGAGTAAGACTCAATGTCGGGTATGCCCTCCACATTCAGCAGGCTGGTCTGAAAGTCCGCGCCGCCAAGCAAGAGCTGAACCTGATCAAAATAATTAAAATAGGATTCGCCAGAAGGCTTATACCGGCCCATAAACTGGAAGATACGTCCGTCTGAAAGCGCAGTGAGCTCAGTTTCTTTGCCCCCGAAGGAGGATGGACGCTCAAGAATACCAGTCGCTTTGACCGCGGGGATATCGCCGGTTTTCACAGAAAAACGAAGCGCTTCTGAGTAGATGCCCTGCCCCAGGTCAAAATATTTTTCGGGAAATACCAGCGTGTACGCTGTGTTTGCCTGAAGGTCTGCGATGTTAGAGCTGTCCGAAAGCCCCAGTGCCAGAGAGATGCCGTTGATGGCGCAGTGCATGGGGTAAGAAGCGCCGCCCGGCCCCTCCAGTGTAATGGGCGGCCGTGCACCGTCCCCGGTATGATCGCGCACCGGCATATTGGCCGTAAAGGTAAAGGTGGGCAGATTGGTCTGGTTATCCAGAGTGTTGTCTGGTGTGAGGGTAAGTGAGGGCACTTCCGGCGGCGTGTTTTCAAACCGGACGCTCAGGCTGGCGTTTTGGGTGTCCAGGTTTTCCACGACCACCCCAGTGTAGGCCTGATACATACCGCCGAAAAAGCTGCTGTCCGGGGTGGTGTCCGGCGCCAGACGCATACCGTTTGTATAGAACAGCGGCATATAGGGAGCCGTCTGGTTTTCCGGGCCCACCGCCTCAATGAGCTTCGGCTCTGCAGGCGTTTTGTTCATGTACATAAAGTTTGAGCCATCCGCGTCCAGCGTCGCGTTAATGTGAAAGACCCGAAAGCCGCTGTCCGGAGTGTTTGGGTAGAGAATTCCCTCATTATTGAGCCCCGGCACGTCGTACTGAATCAGAAAATACTCCGAGAATATGCCCGAATCGGCGGGAGATACCACCGCGATTTTAGAGCCATCATTGCCCGAGATGGCACTTAAGGTGAGCGCTGCGCTGCCGTCCTTGGCCGAAACCCGGGTAATGTCCTTAGAATCAATCCAGCCCAGCAGCCACTTGGAAAAACCGTTGTGATCGCCCGTGTTGTCGCACATCATGTCAAAGGTGCGGATGCCGTTCTCATAGGTCTGGGCAGTGTAGGAATAATAATCCGCCAGGCCCAGCATGTGGCCCGTCTCATGGATCAGGGTTTGAGCGCCCGAGGCCGAGTTGTCGTGCAGGGTCACATAATCGGAGAGGGCTACGCCGTCCAGGACAAAGGGAGCGCCCTCATAGTGCGCTTTCTGGCTCCACCAGGGGGAGCCCCACCCCGTATCCGGCCCGGCAAAGTGAATGTACACACCGTCGATGAGCCCATCGTTATTGCCGTCAAACTGACCAAAATCCATGCCCTGTGCATCCAACGCGGTCATGGCCTCCTTAAAAAGGCTGGCCATGTCGCGGCTGTAGGTATCCCGGTTGTTTGCAGCCGTGTAGCTCGCAACCTGGCCGGAAATATGAAGCTGTCCGTAGGAAGAACGCTCATAATAGGCCGACAGGCTCTCATAAGGGTAGCGGAGCTGTCCCGCGTCCGCCGGACCAAAGGCAATCTGCTTTAGGGCGTCCTCGGTATCGTCCTCGCTAAAGCCATAGTCTGGAAAAGCCACCCTTATCAGCAGGATGTTGGCGTCTCCAGTGGTTCCCATGCCCGTTTTCCAGCTCGGGGGAACAGCGCGCAGGTTAGCGCTTTCCGATTCCCGGGCCTGCGCCTGGGCAATGAGCCCTGGGTCGGTCTGGTTAAGGGACAGGCTTTCATAATAGGCCTGCCTTTCCGCCAGGGTGCCGTCAGCCCGGTAGGCCTCCAGCGTCTGTGCATCCGGCACACAGGCCGTACCAGATGCCTCCTGGGCCTTTGCCCCGGGCATAAAGAACAAAAGCAGAGCAAAAAGCAGCAAGGCTGCAAGGCCAAAGTGTTTTACGTGGGTTTTCATAAACATCTCCTTTGGGTATCGTTGCTCCTATTATAACATGTTTCTGCAAACCATACCCTACCGTTTACATCGAGAAATGACCGTTTGTCATGTTTTAGTTCATAGCAAGCTAAATGTATACTCAAAATTTCAGGATAATCCAGACATGGTTGTATGTAAATGGCTGGATAGAATACTAAAATTGATTTTGTTGTTGGAATTATATATTTATTCGTAAATTAGAGTTATTGATAAAAAAATAAAAGTTATGATATAATTAAAAAAACTGATTTACGCACATATAAAGATACTTACAGAAGTTTATTGA
>CAUEUD010000288.1 GCA_959020865.1 Eubacterium limosum
AGTGTTTACCATCTTTTTTATGAACAAAGAGTACAGCAGCTACACAACATTAATGATCGGTAAATCAGAAGGCTATTCGGATACAAATGCCAATGCGAACTACAATGAAGTATTGACTAACCAGAAATTAGTTGGTACCTACAGTGAAATCGCAAAGAGTAAGAGTGTTGTTTCAGAGGTCGAAAATAATTTAAACCTTGATTTAAGCGATGGACAGCTGTCCAAAATGATCGATGTCACAACCGTGAATGATACGGAGCTGATAAAGATTACAGTCACAGATGAGGACCCGGTCGAGGCAGCCAATATTGCCAATGAAACAGCGAAGGTATTCATGTCCAATATCGGCGAATTGATGAAGATCAGTAATTTACAGGTAGTCGATGCGGCAGAGGTCAATTCCACACCCGTTTCTCCGAATTTGAAACTGAATGTTGCGATTGCCTTTTTGCTCGGTATTGTTGTGAGTGTTTTCATTATCTTTATCAGAGAAATGCTTAATACCAGTGTTAAATCTGTTGAAGAATTAAAAGAGCTTATTGATGGGGTACCGGTTGTCGCGGTTATACCACATTCTGAAGAGCTGATGACCCATTCTGAAGGAGGTAAAAAATAATGAAGGATTCCATAATTACCTATAAATCTCCTAAAGATCCTATTTCTGAAGCCTTCAGGAATATGCGTACCAACATTACCTTTGCCGATATTGATGACGAAATGAGGGTTCTTACGATCACAAGCACAGGTAAAGGCGAAGGAAAGTCGACGATTATTGCAAATTACGCTGTTGCCCTTGCCCAGTCAAAAAAGAAAGTGCTTTTGATTGACTGTGACCTGCGTCGTCCCAGAATTCACCGCTTGTTTGAACAGCCCAATAAAAGAGGATTGACGAATATACTTTTAAGAGAATGTGAGCCAACAGAAGCGATCCAGACAACCGATGTGGAAAATCTATTTATGATTTCTTCAGGGCCTATCCCGCCAAACCCTTCGGAAATTCTGGCCAGCAAGCGGCTTATTGAATTAATCAATCAGTTTAAACTGGCCTTTGATTATATTCTGATCGATGCACCACCGGTTGGCGTTGTAACAGACGCTGCGGTTCTTTCACAGGTAACAGATGGTTACATTGTAGTTGCGGCAATCAGCGTGACTAATAAGGAAGGGGTACGTATGGCCCTTGAAACACTGCGCAACGTCAATGGAAATATTGTCGGTGTCGTAGCGAATAATGCGCCTGTAAGCAAGCGAAGCGGATATTATTATTATTACAGTGCGTACGAGGAAGACCAACATCAAAGCAAGAAAGAGAAAAAACAGCGGAAAATCAAAGAAAAAAGAGGAAAGTAAGGGGCAGACAGTATGATTGATATACACACGCATGTGCTATACGGTATCGATGATGGTTCCCCAACAATTGAAAACAGTCTTGAGATGCTCAGAGTTGCGGAGCGGACAGGTTTCCGCGGTGTGGTTCTAACACCACACTATATGAGCTATACCAATTTTGTTTCCAGAGTTGCTGAGAACAAAAAAAGATTGAAAGCTTTGATAAAAGCAGTTGCGGAAGAAAATATCAATATACAGCTGTTTTTGGGAAACGAGCTCTATTACGAACCGGATATGATACAGATGGTTGAAACAGGTGAGTTTACCACCCTGAACAAAAGCAATTATTTTTTAGTGGAAACCATGCGGCATGATTCAAGTGTCGAACATTTGCAGGAGTTTCTTTACCGGTTACAGGCTAAGGGATACTCAACGATTTTAGCGCACCCTGAAAGATATGACTTTGTCAGGGAAAACCCCAATATATTATTGGACTTTATGGATAAAGGAACCTATATACAGACAAACGCACTGAGTCTGACAGGGTTTTACGGAAGCGCGTCGAAAGAGACCGCTGAGATCATGCTGGAGCACAATATGGTCCAGTTTCTGGCCAGCGATGCACACCGTGTTAAGAGCTATGAGCTGATGGAAAGAGCATTAGACCGTGCGAAAGAAATTGTTGGGCGTAAAAAGTTTGAGCAAATTATGAATTTGAATCCGGCCATCGTTCTTAGCAATAAAGGAACGATTGAGTGTAGTCCGGTCGAATACAGCCCTAAGAAAAAACATCATTTTTTCCCTTCATTTAAGAAGACCGGCAAAAAACGTTTAGGAGGGGTGGGAATTCAGTAAATGAAACATGTAAAGAATACAGTGATCGTCATTCTCTTTGTGGTGTTTTGTGTCCTTATCGTGTATGGTTTGAAAACCTGGAATAATGACGGCAAAAAGAAAGTCGCAGCAAACGCGAACCAGCCGGCTGCCACCGTACAAAATACGGATAAAACCACTGCGCCAACGATTACGATCACCTCAAATAATCTCTTTAATGAAAACAATGTGACAAACGGTGACGTATCTGTCGCGTTTACGGCTTCCGATTTAAAGGATACTTTTGTCAACGGAACATCTTTGAACGATCCGCAGTCCCAGGAGAAGGTGACAGAGGCCCTGCTTTCTAACCCAGGCAGTTATGAGATTATTGTGGAAGATAATAATGGCAGTAAGGCCGTCTTAAGGTTTTCGATTGATCCTAATGCGGTTATCTCCGAAGAAGGCGGAAAAAAGGCTTCTGACATTAAATCTGAGCCCTACACAGGTGAGGTAGCACAGGTGCAGGGACCTGCGATTACAGCCCAGACACCGGCAGAGCTTACAAATGGGGGAACTGTCAGTACTGAGTTTGTAACACTGGCCTACAGCAGCCCGGAACAGATTACATCTGTTACGCTTGACGGCGAGGCTATGGAGGTCATTGGCACGGTAACGAGCTATATGTCTGGAAAACACACAGTAGTGGTTACAGACAGTAAGGGAGCAAGCTCAACCTTCACCTTTACGAATAATTATTAAAGCTAAAAAAAGAACACCCAATGCGGTGTTCTTTTTTTAGCAATTTTTATCAGACGCTTTGATCTTCAAAGATATAGGCATCCATTTTTTCACGGACCGTTGGAATATCAAATACCAGATAATACACACCGTCAATCATCTGACCACTGGCGTCATCATCCTGCGGGAAACGATTCTGTCGGATTCCCTGCTTGGCAAGTGAACCGTATTTGGTGGTCATATCAAGCATTTCCTGGTTAGAAAGACTGGTGGTGATATAAGGGGCAAGATCACTGATCAGACCTGGATAGCTGGTTACAGGCTGCTGGATCATTTTTACGACAAGAGCATTCAGAACCGTCCGTTGACGCTCGGTCCGCTTAAAGTCATTGCCGCTGGCATAACGGATTCTGGAATAAGCCAAAGCCTGCTCACCGGTTAAAAGCTGAGTACCGGACTGATAAAGTCCTGGAATCTGGCCGGTCGCGATTTCTTCATCAGTGATGTCAATGCTGACGCCGCCCAGCATATCGATGATTTCAGGCATTGAGGTAAAATTGACGGACATGAAGTCTGTGATGTTCAGACCAAAATTTTCGTTGAGTGTGCGGATTGCGAGCTCAGGGCCGCCAAAAGCATAGGCGTGGTTAATTTTATCCATACCATGTCCTGCGATATCGACATAAGAGTCACGCATAACAGAGGTCAGCTTGATGCGGTTATGGACATTGTCCAAAGTCAGGATCATGATCGAGTCGGAACGGCCAGTCTCGCCTTCAGCGGCGTCGATGCCGTAGAGTGCAATGTTGACAATCTCACCGTTTTTGTTTTCAGTAATACCCAAATCCTGAGCGTTATCTGAAATATCAACCTTATCCATTTTGTTCATGGTATTTTGAATGTATGAGTAGGCATATAG
>CAUEUD010000289.1 GCA_959020865.1 Eubacterium limosum
CGTCCTTTTAAGAATTTAAGTTGTGCCAGCGGTCTTGTGTCCGCCGCTTTAATGGCTTTTGACTTTAGCAAAAGCATTCCGAAATTTTTCATTTTCCATTTTCAATTTTCCATTTTTATGGTGATGGCCGTGGCAGATGGGACAGGCCTCTCCATCGTGGTGATGGTGTTCATGAGCTTCCTCGGTAAAGGTTTCTGTCACCCGCATGACCACCTGGCTGTAGTCCTTCTCGACAAACAGCCAGGAAAGGTTTAAAAGCTTCCGGCTCTCCCCGGCAGTGATGCCGCTGACCAGGGAATTGATGACCATCTCCACCTGAGCCGACGTTTCATTTCCGCCGGTGTACTCGTGATGGACGCCGGCCAGGGCGTTGACACAGCTGAACTTGATAAAGGCTGTGTCCGAAAGCTCTGCCAGCCCTTTGATATGGCCGATGAAGGTCTTTTCCTTTTCAGAGATGCGCTTAGCGTACACACCCATCAGGCGGCCGATCATTTCCTCCCACTCCTCTGGCGTCATGGGGCCGTCGGATCTAAACTGAAGCTTGAAAACCGCTGGAATAAATTCATTTTGATACATTATTTTTCTCCTGCCTAACGGACTAAATATGTCTTGAATGCCGGTGTCAGCCCAGTGCTGACATCCATTTTAAAGACCGGCAGCCTGTCCTCAAGCTCCCGGACCATGCCCTCCGCCTCGCGCACAGCGCACTCGGGGGCCTCATCAATCTTGTTGATCACCACCGCCCGGGCCAGCCCCAGGGAGCTCCTGAGCAGGCTGTTCAGCCGCACGCGGTACAGATCTACCCGCAGCGGGTCAAAGATAAACACATTGCGGATATCCTCGGGCGTGTACCCGCAGTTTTCCATGGACGGGTACATGGAGGCCGGATCGGCCATGCCGGACGGCTCAAAGAGGATATAGTCAAGGCCGTCGTATTCTGTCAGCAGATGGTTGATGGTGGCCTCCAATGTCACCTTGAGCGTGCAGCATACACAGCCGCCGAAGAGATCGAGCACGTCATAGCCCAGCTTGCGCATCTGCCGGTTGTCGATGCCCACCTCGCCGATCTCGTTGACGATGATGGCGCACTTTTTATTTTCCGCTGCCAGCAGTTTGATTGTCTTAAGCAGCATGGTTGTCTTTCCTGAGCCTAAAAACCCCGTAAACAGGATGATATCCGGCTTTTTTTCACACATTTCTCACACCTCACTTGTCCCAAAATAGCCGCTGCCCCTGCCAAGAATATGGTTGACCGTGTCGATGGCCCCAAAGATATCCTTGCCGTAGCCGTTGGCGCCCACCTCGTCGGCAAAGTCTTGGGTGACGGGGCCGCCGCCCACAATGATCTTCACCTTGTCCCGGAGGCCTTCGTCGGTCACCTCCTGGATCACATTGCGAATCTCGCCGATGGTGGTGGTCAGCAGGGCAGACATGGCTAAAATATCCGGCTGGCATTCCCGGATGGCGGCCACAAAGCTGGCGGGCGGCACATCGATGCCAAGGTCGATGACCTCATAGCCCTCGCCCTGAAGGCTCCAGGTGACCATGTTCTTCCCGATATCATGCAGATCGCCGGCCACCGTGCCGATGACCACCTTACCCTTGTGATGGCTCATGGCCTTTGTGAGCAGCGGCTTGAGCACATAAAGGCTGGCGTGCATGGCCCGGGACGACATCAGCACATCGGGGATATAGATCTCCCCTTCCCTGAACTCCCGGCCGATTTTGTCCATGGTCGGAATCAGCGCCTTTTTAATGATGGCTTCCGGGCCGATTTCAAGCCCCAGGGCGGCCTCGGTTTTGCCCTTCACATACTCTGCGTCACCGTCCACCAGGCCCTGCTGTATTTCCATAATAATCTGATCCATGCGTTTCCCCCCTATCCACATGCTCTGCACGCCTACCGGCTCTGCCTGAACTGCGTCGGCGTCATGCCTTCATTTTTTTTGAACACCTTTGAGAAATAGCTCGCGTCACTATAGCCCAGCCGCACAGCGATCTCGTCGATTTTATACCGCGTGTTGCCCAGCATCTTCTTGGCCTCGTCCAGCTTGACCCGTGTCACATAATCCATGACGGTAATGCTCTGGCTCTCCTTGAAGATCCGGCTGACATAGTACGGACTCAGATAAACCGAATCCGCGATTTCCTCAAGGGTCAGGTTGCGGTTATAATTGTTGCGGATAAAACCCTTGATGCCCTCGATGGCCAGACGGTTCTTGGCCTTGCCGTTGGTCTGAATCTCTTTAAAATAGCGCTCCAGCACCTTCAGCGCCGCTGTATTGATCTCCTCGGTCGAATAGCAGGTGCCCAGCTCCTGCATAAAGGCCGCGTTGATGCCAATGGGCCGTTCCGAGTTGACCCCGGCCTCCACCGAGGCCCTGGACACCACGACCACCAGCTCAAAGACCCGCGCCCGGACCACGGCCAGATTACTCTGCCCGGTATCGGCAAAAATGTCGGCCAGCATGACCTTGAAAATTTTGCGGCATTCGTCAAGGTCCCCCAGCTTGATCTTGCCGACCAGGCTTTTTTCCTTTTCGAGATAATAGTTCATGCTCTGGCTGTTCAGCTTTTCCTCCAGGCTTTTGCGGGTGGCGATCTCATCATTTAAGAGCGTCTGCTGAAGCTCAAGTTCCTTTTTGCGCTGCATGCTCTGCCAGGCCGCGTTCACGATGTAATTGGCCATGACCGACAGCAGTGAGGCTGCGCTCTGCACCTTTTCACCCGACACCACCTGAAGCTCCTTCGCGGCCTTAAACAGCGGCTCAAAATCGTCGGTGAGCACACGGTTCATCTCCTCAAGCTCGATCCAGAAAAATTCCTCGGGCTCCCACATAAGCACCTGCCCGCAGATAACACTGCCCAGATGCTCGCCGTCCACGATGATGGGCGCCGCCCATTCCACCAGGCCGCCCGGGCACCTGAAGATATAGGGCTCGTTAAACAAAGCCGCCTGCTTGCCCGCGCGGGCGTAAGCGCCCTTGCAGCGCTGGATACCTTTCTGCTTCTCCAGCTTCCAAATCAGCTGGCAGAAGCTGCAGTTGATCTGAGCGTCGGCCTTTGAGAAAATCGAGCGTCCTTCTGTGTCCACGATGTTGGCGGTCAGGCCTGTCACATTGGTAAAGGCGTCCAGGATCTCGACCAGCAGATTTTTATCCACCAGCTGCAAAAGGTGCGCCCGTGTGGACGACCCGTTCCGGTCCTCCCTCGCAACGCTGTTTTTCATTTCCACGCCTCCTTGTTTTCGTTTTCATCTGCCGCTATCTTTCTATCTATAGTTATATAACAAAAAACGCGCTGTGGATAGGAAATTTCTTGTCATTTTCTGTACTATTTTGTGCTTCCTTCATGGCATGGAAAAAGCGGTAAAGGACACTCTGGTCTTTTACCGCTCAGCTTATCAAAAAAACAGAGAGACAAAGCCTTTTACCTAAGGAAGAAAAAGCGTCCTGCGGGCACTCCCCTCACAGGGATAGCTTCTCCACTAAAGTGGATACCTGATCTCGCCAGTGTCCGGCTGTTGCTGCAGGGCGGCACGATTCCTGACCGTTATCCACAGCGCCTGGACCTTTTTGCTTATCTGGATAAAAGGCGCAGTCTCGGACCGCGCCTCTTTTTTTTGACAGTCTGAGCGGTAAAGGACACTCTGGTCTTTTACCGCTCAGCTTATCAAAAAAACCAGAGAGACGAAGCCTTTTACCTAAGGAAGAAAAAGCGTCCTGCGGGTACGCCCCTCACAGGGATAGCTTCTCCACTAAAGTGGATACCTGATCTCGCCAGTGTCC
>CAUEUD010000290.1 GCA_959020865.1 Eubacterium limosum
GGAATTTGAAAGGCTTTTATAAAAGCCTTTTAAAGCCTTAAAGCCAGCTGGTTTTTTCTTAAGAAAAAATAGATACAAAAAACCCCGATGAATCCCCACTTTTGGATTGACAATTAAAAAGTTTTTAAATATAATATAAGTTAGCTCATACCATGTCAAAAAAAGTTCCGTAAATAAAGTTATGGATTAGAGGGGGGGGTTAAGAATGTCTGAAGTAAAAATCAAAGAAAATGAAACACTTGAAAGCGCATTACGCAGATTCAAAAGAAAAACTGCAATGGCAGGTGTTATGTCTGAGATTCGCAAAAGAGAACACTATGAAAAACCAAGTGTAAAAAGAAAAAGAAAATCAGAAGCTGCCAGAAAAAGAAAAATGAAAAAAAGATAGGATGTGGCATTAGTTGGCATTAAAGGAACAACTGCTGGCTGACTTAAAGGCTTCCATGAAGGCCAAGGATACGGTTAAGAAATCAACGGTAACGATGATTCGCGCCGCGATTCTGCAGGTCGAAAAGGACAATAAAGTTGAGCTGGGCGATGCTGAGATTCAGGAAATCATCGCCAAGCAAATGAAACAGCGTCGGGACGCCTTAGACGAATTTAAAAAAGCCGAACGAGATGATTTAATCGCGCAAACAGAAGCAGAGATGCGAGTCATCGAAGCTTACCTTCCTAAACAATTAACTCAAGAAGAAATTGAAGCGATTGTTGACGAAACCATCAAAGAAACCGGAGCTGAAAGTGCAAAGGACATGGGCAAAATTATGGGCGCGTTAATGCCGAAGGTCAAAGGACTGGCCGACGGAAAATTGGTTAATCAGATCGTCCGGAAAAAATTACAATAATAAAATACCGCTCAGCCTGCAAGTCAGGCTCAGCGGTTTTTTATTTGCCCTGACGCCCGATAAACTGTCTTTCTTTTAAGAAAAAGGTGTTACTATTAACCTAATATAAAACAAGAGAGGTTCGCAATGGAAATGAACGCCTTTAACCCATCGTCAGCTACCGGTCTCACCGAACAGCAGGTAGCTGAGCTTCGAGAAAAGGGTCTCAATAATCAGCAGCCTGAATCCCAGACAAAAACCGTGGGCCAGATCGTAAAGGACAATACGCTGACCCTTTTTAATTTACTCAATATTGTGCTGGCGGTTCTTGTAATTGCGGTTGGATCCTATAAAAATGCGCTGTTTATCAATATTGTGATCATCAATACCGTCATCGGCATTATCCAGGAGGTCAAGGCTAAGCGCACAATTGACAAGCTCTCGCTCATTTCCCAGCCCCATGTCCGGGTGCTGCGGGAGGGGAAGGAGAAAGAGATCACAGTGGAGGAAATCGTCCTCGGTGATCTTCTTATCCTGAGCTCCGGAAAACAGATTCCATCGGATTCAACAGTGCTGAGCGGTGAAATTGAGGTCAATGAATCCCTGCTGACAGGTGAATCCGACGCCATTGTCAAAAAGGCGGGCGATACCCTGCTGTCCGGCAGTTTTGTGGTGGCCGGGCAGGCCTATGTACAGGTGGATAAGGTGGGCGAGGACAATTACGCTACCAAAATCGCCGCTCAGGCCAAGCAGATGCGCAAGCCCAATTCTGAAATCATGCGGGCGCTGAACCTGATCATGAAAATTATCGGTATCACCATTGTGCCCATTGGCGTGCTGCTCCTGCTGCGGCAGGTTTTCGGCCTGAACCTGGGGATCAACCATGCCATTGTCACCACGGTGGCCGCCCTGATCGGTATGATCCCAGAGGGGCTTGTGCTTCTGACAAGTGTGGCCCTGGCAGTGGGTGTTATCCGCCTCGGGCATTACAAGACCCTGGTTCAGGAGCTGTACTGCATCGAGACGCTGGCCCGTGTCGATGTGCTCTGTCTGGATAAAACCGGCACCATCACCGAGGGGAGCATGGAGGTCAAATCCATCGACCTGGTCAATAACGCTAAGGACCCGGCCAAGGCCCTGCGCGCCATGGTGGGTACCCTGACCGACGATAACTCCACCTTCCAGGCCCTGAAGGACAGCTTTAACGGAGAGGCCCCCAAATGGCGGGCAGTGAAGACCGTTCCCTTTTCCTCGGCCCGCAAGTGGAGCGGCGTCAGCTTTGAGGAACAGGGAACCTATGTTATCGGCGCCCCGGAATTTGTGCTGAAAGACGGCTACAATACCTACCGGGAAAAGGTTGAGGGCTACGCCGCGGAGGGAAACCGCGTGCTGGTGCTCGTTCATTCCGACAGCCCTTTCACAGGAGACAGCGGCCTGCCCGGTGATGTGCAGGTCATTGCGTTCCTGCTGCTCGGGGACAAAATCCGGAAGGAAGCCAAAAAAACTCTGGAATATTTTGCGGGACAGGGTGTCGCCATCAAGGTAATCTCAGGGGATAATCCCCTCACCGTGTCTGAGGTAGCCTGCCGGGCCGGCCTGATGGACGCCAAGAACTGCGTGGATGCCACCACCCTCGAGACGGATGAGGCAGTGGCGGAGGCCGCCCTCAAATATACGGTTTTCGGGCGCGTTACCCCAGGGCAGAAGCGTGTGCTTGTCAATGCGTTAAAGGACGCGGGGCATACAGTGGCCATGACCGGTGACGGCGTCAACGATGTGCTGGCTCTGCGCGACGCGGATTGCAGCATTGCCATGGCCGCGGGGAGCGACGCTGCCCGCCAGGTTTCCCAGCTGGTTCTGCTGGATTCCAATTTCTCCAGCCTGACCAAGGTGCTCATGGAAGGCCGGCGCGTCATCAACAACATCAGCCGCGCGGCATCGCTGTTTCTGGTCAAGACCATCTACTCCTTTCTGTTAGCCATCATTGTGATTGTGGCCAGCGAGGCGTACCCCTTTATTCCGATTCAGCTCACGCTTATCAGCACAGTGACCATAGGGGTTCCGTCCTTCTTCCTGGCTCTTGAGCCCAACAAAAACCGGCTCTCCGGCAATTTTCTGGAGACAGTGCTCAGAAAGGCCCTTCCGGGCGCGCTGACCATCGTCGTGAATATTGTCGTGGTCATGATTATTGGGAATATACTGGATTTCAGCGTCAGTGAGCTGTCTACCATGGCCTGCCTGCTGACCGGCGTCACCGGGCTCATTATCCTTTACGGTGTCTGCCAGCCCCTCGATGTTAAACGGACCATCCTGTTCTGGGCAATGACCATCACCTATGTGGGCGCAGTGCTGTTCTTCCCAACTTTTTTCGCGGTAATACCCTTCTACCCCACCAACTGGCAGGTGGTGCTGATATTGCTGCCGATGCTGTTCCTCATTTATCCCATTATGCTGCTGCTCAAGGCTGCCATCAATAAAACCGAACGGTGGCTTGTTAAGCATAAGCTGCTGGATTTAAAACAGACATCCCTGTAGATTTTTCCGACCCGTATCGCCGCGATACGGGTCGGATTTTTTATTTTAAATTTTTGTTAAAAAATGCTTGACGGAGGCTTAAGAATTGTGCTAGAATAAGCAAGTCGTCAAGTGAGACAGCCGCAGGCAGCACGTTTTAAAAAACAAATTTTAAAAAGTGCTTGACAGAACGAAAACGACGCGGTATACTAAAGAAGTTCGCTTGAGAAAGCCGAACAAAAACTTTAAATTTTCTGAAGAGAATCAGCAGAGTGCAAGGCGCACGTTTGGACGCGTGAGGGAGCATGCCGATGCATGTGACCGAGCAAGAAAAAACGGGCAACGCAGCAATCGAATGATTGTCGAAAGAAAAAAGGGTCATAGAAAAGAGAATAGTACCATAAAACCTGAAATTCCGGCTGATGAGA
>CAUEUD010000291.1 GCA_959020865.1 Eubacterium limosum
CGAAATTGATGAAGCTTTATGTACAGATTGCGGTTCCTGCGCTGATCAGTGCCCAGTAGAAGCAATTGTACCTGAAGACTAATAAGAATACAAAAAGAAACACCATTCCGCGCGGATGGTGTTTTTTTCTTGCTGCTGCAGAGATGCCACCGTTTTTAAGAATACAAAGACTGGCCGTTTGCAACAATAATCGCCATTTATAAGTAAAAAGCATAATATAAGAAAAAGATTTTTTAAGACAATAGACTAAACTTTGAAATCTGCACCGATGAGCCTGAGAAAAACAGGATTATCGGTGTATTGCTTTACGCGTTCAATGGCACTTTCAAAGCCAAAAGTCTTTCTGGGATAATGGTTGATGAAAGCCTGTATTCTGAAAATATCTTCTGGGGTGTAATGGCTGATGGCATCACCTTTTTTAACATAGCGGCGAATGAAAAGATTGGTGTTCTCATTGCTTCCACGCTCAAAGGCGCTGTAGGGATGGCAGTAATAAGCGGTTGTCCGGTTTTCTTTATGGATTACTGAGGTTTCAATGAAGCTCTGATTCAGGAATTCTGCGCCGTTGTCCATGGTGATGGATTGAAAAATATCTTTAAAATCTTTGTCCAGCTTGATTTCAAGGAAGTCAAGCACGGATTTTACAGCGATCTGTGTTTTCTGGGAAATCTGAAATTCCAAATGCAGGCGGGTCAGACGCTCGGTTAAAACGACCAGAGCGGTTTTGTCTTCCGTATTGGCACCTGAAAGCACACAATCCATCTCCCAATGTCCAAAGGTTTGGCGTTTATTGATAATTTCAGGCCGTTCTTCAATGGAGCGTCGTTTGATGTCCTTATGCACGGTGTCATTCTCTTGTTTTTTCTTCTTTTTTGGCTTTTTAAAGGGTAAGTCTTTCAAGGTAAGGGTATTTTTAAACTCCTTGCGGTCAATGGCGTTATAGACGGTTTTCAGACAGATATTGACCTGTATTTTATGTTCCTGCTTTTTGATCAGACGAAGGGCGACTTCCGGGGAGTAGCCTTTTTTTATTTTTTCAGCCAGCTTCTCCTTAAGTTCCGGGTTCATGGTAAGCTTTGACTTACGCCCTTTGGCAGCGGCCCGTTCTTCATGAATGGTCTGGGCGTAGTCCGCTTTATAGACATAAACGTCCATGTATTCCCGGACGGTCTGTAAAACCGTGCCCCGTTTGATCTCCCGGCAGATGGTGGAATAGTCTTTATGCAGCTGGCGGGCAATCTCCACCTTTGACATTTTTGCTTTCAGATACCCTTCAATTTTATGGCGTTCAGCGGCGGTGATGTGTTTAAATTTCTTGGATGTGGTTTTCATGACTTCCTCCTTGTTCTGGAGGACTCCGCAGCGATCGCGCCGACTGAAACAAGGAAGGATGATGTGACGCTGTAAGATTTTCTTTGGTCATTATGGCGGAAGGCCTCCGGGCAACTGTTTCATTGTACTGAAAAGGGTTTGTTTTTTCAATGTTTTTAGCTCCTACTGTGGTTTCTTTTTGTGCTTTATATTGATTCAGCGTGACAGGTGTATTTATATGCGCATGGGATAAAGCCCGGATATGAGGCGTTTCGTGCGAAATACGGCCAGTTCTAAACTGGATAAAACGAATAAAAATATTTAAAATTGCCTGTGACGATCTGCAAAAAACGCTTTGGCTGATGGTTTCTTGATAAAGCTTTAATCAGTATCAAAGTCATCTTTTATGTAATACTTTTTAAAAAATGCGTAGCTGTCCACAAACTGGGACTTGCTGTAAAGCCCTTCAAAGTCCATGTGAAAATCCAGTGGTTCTGTTAAGCGCCCCTGTTCAACCACTTCGGCGGTTTTAAGGCCACGGCTTGAGTAATACAGCTTTTGGTCAAGGGCGGTGACGGAGCGGTCAAGGTCTTTAGTGATGTACTTAGTGATATACATAGAGCACTTAACAGGATCGCGAATAACACCCATGGAATTAAATCCGAATTTCTTTTCATAAGCAGCCCAATTGACATATCCTTTCTCTGACAGTTCCTGCACTGGGTGGGGTTCGATATCGTCCCAGGGGAGTTCTGAAAGCAGCCCGTGCATGTGCCAGTTTTTACCGTCGGCGTGAAGCTCTGGAATGAGCAGGTACTTGATCTGAAAAGCCGTGTGTTTCTTCCGATAATCCCGGATAAACTGCCCCAGGTCTTTGATGAAGATTTTAAGGTTGTCCCGTTCGTAGCGTTTGGGGTCCAAAGTGAGGGTGACAAACCAGTGCCACTCATTGCAGAGGGCTTTTTCAAGCACCTGCTTTCGGCTCCGACTGATGCTCTGGGACAGTTTTTCAGTATTCCCGGCTTTTCCCTTGGGCGTGTGTCGGGTGGTTTTCATGCCCTTGGTAATGTTCTTACAGACGGTAATCTTGTAGTAGTCGGCAAACTTTTTGATCTGTACGGCGTTCTTAATCTTGTATGACATTTAGTACAATCCCCGTTAAGTGTTACTTATGTCAAGTAAGGGCCGGGCTGCGCCCGCCGCCTGCCGGGTCCCTCCTCCGGTCTCCCGGCAGGGCGTACCGACACAGCCCGGCCTTTTCCCTTTGCCACCTGGGGGACGCTTCTTTGTATGCTTCCGGTCACTGGGGACAATCTCGGATTTCAAAATCTCCAGTTGAAGCGCCTTTGTAAGTTTTGTATTAATCTTAGAATCGAATTCAAAGTACGTATCATATAAATCACCATATTTTTGAGAATACAAGAAAAACTCATGATTGTTTTTATCACGGATACCGATGTTAAATTCAATGGCGCAGAACAGGGGGAAGGGGCAGAATTTATACAGCTTGTAATTGTTCATCTTCCGGTGCTCTACTTCGAGCTCAACCATGTCTCTAATCTGGCGGTCGATCTGCCGTAAATCCTGTTGGACAAGGATAATCTGGAAACCGTATTTTCGGTGCTGGGCAAAGAAGGACAGGAAAGCAAGACGGTCTTTTTCCATGAAGGTACGGCTGTTAAACTTCACGCTGGCTTCGTCGATTACCAAAAGCGTTTGATTTTCCCTTTTCGGTTCGTGCATGGTCTTTGAGAACTGCATGAGATAGGACACGGTCAAGCGTTCATTGGGCATAAAGAAGTAACGGCCAGTGTTTTTGGGGACTTTATCCACCAGTAAGGGAAAGTTAGAGATTACCTTTTTTCCGGCCTGTAGATAGGCGACAATCTGCCGTATGACGTGTAAGGATTTTCCGGAACCGGGAACCCCGGTGTAACAACGTATCATATAAAACCTCCTGAATTAATATTAGTTTTTCTTTTAAACTTCAACAAAATTTGCGTGGCTGCACACCCGATCGGGGCACTGACACCTCTTTTTTCAACAGTATGAGTGTTATTTACGCCAATTTAAAAATTTTCATAATCCACCGGATAAAGAAATAGACGGCCACGCAGACCGCCCAGCCGGTCAGAATGTTAATGATGGCACCAAAGGGAAAGAGCCAGTTCATCCAGCCGATGTACTGGGACGGTATGGACAAGTCCAGATTTTTGAAGGGGGACTCGGGCAGCAGATTAATAATAAAAGTGAACACGCCAAAGACCAGGTTTAACAGAAAGTTGATAATCATGATAAAGAAATCGGCAATCATTAGCTGTCACCTCCTACCAGGCCGTAGGTTTTCCAGGCGAGCAAGACCACGACCACGAGCAGCAGCAGGGAGCGGATCAC
>CAUEUD010000292.1 GCA_959020865.1 Eubacterium limosum
ACCGTAATAACCGGGACCATATAAATATACACACTGGTTTTGACCGGACCCAACAGCTTAACAGCCAGATTCCAGGTGACAAAGCAGAGTGCCGATGCGCCAAAGCCCAGAAATAAAATATTTGCAAGATTTTTAACCTCAGTAAAGACTGAGAGATCCAGATGAAAACCAAAAATAAACAGAGCGGGAACCATAAAAATCAGGCCATAGAAAAAGATTCTTCGGGTAGTCGGGATGGTTCCATAACCAAAGGTGCTGATTTTTTTGGTAAAGGTTGAGTAACCGGCCCAGACGACAGCGGCGGCGATGGCCAGCAGATCACCAGCGGGATTGAGCTGTACGGTATTGTCACCGCGGAAGCTGATGAGGGAAATCCCAGTAATCGCCACAACAAATCCGATGAAAAACCGTGGACCGGGCCGCTCTCCATGAAGGAAAAAATAATCAAACAGTGCGGTGAAAAAGGGAGCAATGGCAATGATCACTCCGACATTTGCCGCCAGGGTAAAGGTGAGGGCAAAATTTTCCAAAAGAAAGTAGAGCGTAACGCCGAGAAGACCGGCGGCCATAAAATAGAGCTCCTGCCTGTGATGGTCCAGCTTAAGGTTTTTGGGAGCCACCAGCCATAAAATCAGATAGCCGAGAAAAAAGCGGTAAAACAGAATCTCCACTGGAGTGAGTACCCGCAGCAGCACTTTCGTGGCGATGAAGGTAGTTCCCCAGATAGCAATGGTAAAAAAGGCGGCAAGGTGGCCGATGGATGCGCTTTTAGTGTTCAATGAGGGAGACCTCCTTCTTTGATTGTTTGTCTGTCTGGAAAATTTTCTGGTACTGTCTGGGGGTCAGTCCAATAAAATCCTTAAAAAAACGGGAAAAATGGCTCTGGTCCGAAAAGCCTGTCATCGCGGCAGTGTCAATGGCTGGTATGCCCTGCTCCAGCAGCTTTTTTGCCCGCTCAATACGAATTGACTGGAGGTAACGGTATGGGGAGACGCCGACCTGTTTTGTGAACAGCAGCAAAAAATAAGATTTGCTGAGCCCGGCAAGCGCTGTTAAATCGTCCAGAGAGATGTTGTCTGAAAAGTGATCCTCCATATATGTGCAGACAGCTTTGATTTTATTATCTGGCTCAGCAGTATTACTCTGCTCAAAGGGCGTGCTGTACTCACGAAAAATCTGTTCCAGAAGCAAAAAGAAAGCTTCCTCCTTTTCAAACCGTGACGAAAGCTCAACAATACCTGTATAGAGATCATTCAAAGCCGACGTGATATCACTTTGATAGACGACATTCTGGGTAAAAAATGGCGTGTAGGGCTGACCCGTAACTTCATGAGCGGCACTCTGCATGATGTCAGCAGGAATATTGACGGCTCTGTAGTCCAGAATTTCACCGTTTCTTGGAGAGCAGCGGTGGCTGTCTCTTGGATTAAAGAGCACCAGGTCGCCGGCGCTCAGATCATACTCCTGATCCTTGCACCACAGATGCCGCCGGCCGCCTTCCACAAAGCCGATAACGTAATAATCATGAAAATGATTGGGAAATGGCTGTACAATCCCAGTCAGATGGTATGCTTCGATTTTCAGATCTGTATCATAATAAACATGCCTTTGTTCTTGTTCAAATGTCATGTGATTTCCTCTCTTTCTGCTTTTATTTTAGCAGAAGTGCTGACTTGTGTCTTGTATGATCTTCCAGGTGAAAAATAATTTTAAGGAAAAGGATTGAGCCGTTCTCTGTAATAACCAGAGCAATAGGAAAAGGATTGCATGTAAAGTAGAATGGTGATATAATAAGAATAATTTATATTTGTGCAAAATGTTTAAATCAAAAATTTATGGCAAGCAATTCATCAAGTATTATGGCAACAGAGGATCAAGGCTTTAGAAATCTTGATATAAAAGGTTAGAACTGAAGTGAAAGAGACGAAATTAAATGGAAAATCGAAAAAATATTGTCCTGTATACAGTAATCTGGCTTGTGGGTGCTGTCATTTTGCTGTTTTTTCTATTTCAAAATGCTGGTGATTCAAGAATCATCAATTATACCGGGATTGTAAGGGGTGCAACGCAGAAGCTGGTTAAAAACGAAATCAGCGGTGACCCGAATGATCCGCTGATCAAGCGACTGGATGGTATTCTCTATGATTTACAGACCGGAAAGGGTGATTACCAGCTGAATGAATGCTGGGACAGTGATTATCAAAATAAGCTTCTTGAGATTCAGGAGATATGGAAGGAGATTAAGCTCGAAATTGAGGCGGTTCGAAATGGAGCCAGTGAGGATGCGCTTTACCGTCTCAGCGAACAGCATTTTAAGCTTTCCGATCAGGCTGTATCACTGGCTGAGCAGTATTCAGATAAAAAACTCTACAGGACCTTTATGATTTTGGTTGTTTACATCCTGGTTTCAAGTACTTGGGTTATTTTCAGAGAGCGCAAGAGATACAAGGATTTCAGACAAATTTACTATCATGATACTTTGACGGGAATTCCCAATTATCTGGCCTTTATTCAGGGGACAGAAACAATTCTAAACCGTCGTGACCGCTGTGATTATCTTATTATCAATATGGACATTGATGATTTTAAATACATCAACGATCTCTATGGATACCAGATGGGGGACAGTATTCTTAAAAATATCGGAGTGGGCCTTTCGGTAATGTTCGCAGGTGATGAGCTGTGTGCACGGGTTTCTGCCAATAATTTTATGATCCTTGCCAGAAAACGCGAAGGCATTGACGAAGCGGTACGCGATTATCTCAATCAGCTGATTTATGAAAAAATGGAATTCCTGGAAAAGCTTTCTTACTCCTTTGGCATCTATAAGGTGGAGGAGACAGAGGGATCGGTTGAGGCAATGATTGATAAGGCAACCTTTGCTCACAAGATTGCTAAAAACGGAAAAAGGGCGGCCACTGTCTGGTACGACGCTGAACTGCTCGACCAGCTTACGCGGGAGACAAGATTGACAAAAGCCATGGACAAAGCTCTGGAAATGGAAGAGTTCAAGGTTTATCTGCAGCCTAAGGTGGACATTTCCAGCGGTAGTGTCATCGGTGCGGAGGCACTGGTAAGATGGATATCAGAGGAGCAGGGGTTTCTGCCGCCGGATGCGTTCATTCCACTTTTTGAGAGTAACGGTTTTATATCAAAGCTTGATTTTTATATGCTGGAAAAAGTTTGCAGTCTGCTGCGTCTGGCGTTAGATGATCCGGATAAAATAGCGCTTCCAATTTCAGTAAACTTTTCAAGAGTCACTGTACGCCAGATGGATTTTGTACGCCAGTTTCAGCAGATCGTTGAAGCATACAGCATTCCGCCCTGTTATATTGAGGCGGAGGTAACAGAGAGCGCCTTTGGAACAAATCCTGATAAGGTCGTTAAAACAATGGAGACACTCCAGGAAAACGGCTACTTAATCGTTATGGATGATTTTGGAGCGGGCTATTCGTCTTTGAATCTGTTAATGTCACTGCCCATCGATGTTCTAAAGCTGGACAAGGAGTTTTTACTGGAAGGCACAAGCGTAAAAAGAGCACAGATTATTATAAAAAATATCGTCGAGATGGCAGGTCTGCTGGGGATTCAGGTGGTCTGTGAGGGTGTGGAGACAGAGGAGCATCTTCAGTTTTTAAAGAAGATCGGCTGTGAGATTGGCCAGGGATATTATTTTTCAAGGCCTTTGCCGGTCAGCG
>CAUEUD010000293.1 GCA_959020865.1 Eubacterium limosum
TTGTTATTTCAGTTACCAGTATTTTCAGCACAGCCTGCTTTGTCGGCGCCATTATCTCCGGCGCTTACAGCATCGGCCAGCAAAACCGGGAAAAGCAGGCAAGGGAAGAGGATGCACAGGAAAAACAAATTGACCAAACCATTAAAAAAGAGGAAGAATCGTGACAAAACATAAATTTCTAGGACTGCTGCTGACCACAGTCTTTCTTGTTTTCTCGGTGTTCGGATGCTCCACGCTTAAGGAGGACCCCGGGCTTTCCGTCGATGCCGATGGAATGCTGCGGGTTCACTATATTGATGTGGGGCAGGGCGACTGTACTCTAATCCAGACGCCAGACAATAAAAATATCCTGATTGATACGGGCAATCCGGAGAATTATGATACCATCAACATTTACCTGAAGGCTCAAAAAGTCGAAAAGCTTGACGTCATGCTCATCACCCATCCGCACAGTGACCACATGGGGTCTGCTGAAAAAATTCTAAAAAACTATACTGTCGAAAGCGTTTATCTACCAAAGGTTGCACACAATACGATGCTGTTTGAAAACTTTATGAAAGCCCTGAGTGAAAAGGGCTTAAAAGCCAATGCTGCCTATGCCGGCGTCAGTATTCCGGCAGGCGATGCTGTCTCCATTGATCTTTTTTCTCCCATTGAAGGGAAAAGCTATGCGGAGCTCAATGATTATTCGCCCATCGCCAGAGTAGCCTATGGCGAGACATCATTCTTATTTACCGGAGACGGGGAAAATGAGGACGAGCAGGATGCCATCGCTCAGGCAGGGCTAAAGCTTAAAAGCGATGTTCTCAAGGTCGGCCATCACGGAAGCGATACCTCTACCGGAGAGCTTTTTCTTTCCCTTGTTAATCCGCAGTACGCGGTGATCAGTGTTGGCAGGGATAACACCTACGGCCATCCGAGCGGAAACACTTTAAACAAACTGAAGGGAAAAACCATTTTCCAAACGGATAAAGAGGGCAATGTGGTGGCCATCAGCGACGGCCAGGGGATAAGCTTCATCACACAAAACAGCGGCAAAATGGAAACCATGGTACCCGCTGATGAATCCCCAGCCAACTCGGCAGACCCCATCGTCTATATTGGAAACACAAAAACAAAGAAATTTCATCTTCCAAGCTGCAGCGGGCTGCCAAAAGCAGATAATCAGACCACTTTTGAAACCCGTGATGATGCGGTGGGGCAGGGCTATACACCCTGTGGGATCTGCAAGCCATGAGAAATTTAAGATGAGGAAAGGAATCGATCATATGGGAATTTTTAAAAAACTATTTGGCGGTAAGGCTCCCTACAAGCCCGGAAAACTGGATTTAAGCCGTCCTGTGCCGCTCGGCGAAATTTTTCCGGATGTCAATCTCGCACACAGCGTGTTAAATGAGCTTAATAAACGTGCGGGAAAAAAGTTATCAAACATTAACGAGGCAGTGACCATTGATGATTTAAAGGAAGTCCGCAGTCTGAAGGCGTCAGGCATGGAGATTCGTTCATTGGAGGGCATGGAATATTTATTCAAGCTCCAGGAAGCAGATCTGAGCCATAACCTTATTCAGGAAATTCCCTTTAACCTTGAGGATGTCACTCGTCTGAATAACAAATATAAAGGCGGCTTCATCTTAAGCCTCTACTCCTTTGTGCTGGATCTGAGCGATAACCGCTTCGCCACAGTGCCTGACCTGGTTGTCCAATACCGGGTCAAGGAAAAAAACCTGTTCATTGACCTGAGCGATAACCCGGTAATTGATCCTGAGGTCAAAAATCCTTCTGTCGAAGGCTGTGCCGAAGTCATTAAAAAGCATCACTCCGAATTGTCTGTTAAAGATTTTTCATGGCTGCTGTACTATATCAATGCCTACTATCTTGTAAAAACCCAGAAAGGACTCTCGGGTTATTCCGAAACAACTCCTGGGGATTTCACCACAGAGCCTCTTGCTTTTACCAGAGAATCCGATCAGGTGCTTAAAAACACCATTTATCCGGAGGGCTTTAACGACCAGCACAATTTTGCGCTGGTCAATGACCGCGGAAGAGCCGCTGTCTCGGTAAAAAAGACCGAACAGGATGCCATCAAAAAGATCATTGATTTTAAGCTGAAGGACGGACTTCTGCCGACAGGCGCTGACGAGCCCTTTAACGCAGCTGCTGACGGCGAAACCGTCAATGAAACGGCTGTTTTAAATTACTATAACGAAAACACCGATAAACTCTGTCCTGAGCTGTTTTCTGATGAAATTTTATCTGACAGCCTCTCCGCAGATAAAAAGCGCGTTCTTGAACAGAAAAAGCTTTTAAAGGAAGCAACCGATTGTCTGGATACAGCCATTCATAATACGAAGAACCCCGAGGTTTCTGAAAAGCTTAAAACCATCAAAAACCTTACGGAAAAAATCATGGGCCATATGGAGGAAAATCCAAAGGAGTATCATTTTTCTTTTGAGATCAACTACCTCCCTATGACACTGGACATCATACGGTCCTATAATAATCTCAACCTGACTGAGGCAGAGACCTCTGAAAACAGACAGGCAAGGGAAAAGATTGAGGCCAGCCTTGACACGATCATCGAGGCATTCACCAACTATATCAGCCAGTTTGAGCAAAACGCCACCATTGATCTGCATTCTGATATTGATTCGCTTTTATCCCTGTTTGAAAGCCACGGTTTAACCGATAAAAAGTAAAAAAAGAGAAGCACTTGCAATCCTTTCAGGCTGCAGGTGCTTCTCTTTTTTATCCGTTTTTACTGTAAATTGTCTTTGAGCCGGTATCCGGCATTCTTAAGGGCGTTTTCAATTTGGTGGATATGGTCATAATTTCGTGTTTCAAGCTCGATCCTGAGGTAGCAGCCGTTCACATCTGCGTTCTCGCTGGCGCGTTCATGGTGGATGGATACCACGTTGCCGCCCATGTCGGCGATGATAGCAGATACGCCCTTCAGCTGTCCGGGCTTGTCGACCAGCTCAATATTTAATGAACAGGTACGGCCTGATTTCAGGAGACCGCGTTTGATAACCCGCGAAAGGATCGTGACATCAATATTGCCACCTGACAGTAAACAGACCACCTTTTTGCCATTGATGGGAAACTTGTTGAACAGAGCGGCCGCAACAGATACAGCGCCGGCGCCTTCGGTAATCAGCTTCTGCTGTTCAATGAGGGTAAGTATTGCGGTTGAGATTTCATCGTCTGTGACCGTGGCTATTTCATCCACATATTGCCCGCAGATCTCAAAGGTATGTTGGCCCGGCTCCTTTACCGCTATGCCATCCGCAATGGTCGATACCTCATCCAGGCGCTCGATCTGTTTATCGACGATGGAGTTGAGCATGCTTGGGGCGCCGCTGGCCTGCACACCATAGACTTTGATATTCGGATTTAAGGACTTGATGGCAAAGGCAATGCCCGAGATCAAACCGCCGCCGCCAATGGGAACAATCACTGCATCCATATCCGGAAGCTGGTCCAGTAACTCAAGGCCAATGGTTCCCTGACCGGCGATGACATTCTCATCGTCAAAGGGATGGATAAAGGTATAGCCCATTTCCTGCTGGAGCTCCAGAGCTTTCTGATACGCGTCGTCATAGACACCCTCCACAAGACAGACCTCAGCGCCATAATGCTTCGTGGCCTCAA
>CAUEUD010000294.1 GCA_959020865.1 Eubacterium limosum
GATGTGGAAATTAACGAAGGCGGACAGCCGCTGTATTATTACATTGTGTCGGTAGAATAAATTTAGAGGGGATAAAATGAAATTGTCGGATTCAATTAGAAACATATCGGGTATCGGTCCCAAGAGAGCCGAGGCTTTTGGGAAACACGGTATTACAACAATTGAAGAGCTTCTAGATTTTTATCCCCGAAAATACCTTAATCGAAAAATAATGGGGTCACTTCAAACAGAAACCGAGGAGGCTGTAACCGTAAAGGCTGTTGCGGCAAAAAGAGGGACACTGCGGCGTATCCGCAGAAATATGTCTCTTTTTGTGCTGCCAGTTGTGGAGACGCTTGAAAATGGTGAATCGGTAAAGGGCGAGATCGTTTGGTTTAATCAGCCCTATCTCAGGGATGTTTTTTCCGAAAATGAAACTTATTATTTTTTCGGAAAGGTTGTCATAAAAAATAATCGACGTCAAATGTATAATCCCCAGTTTGCTCATGAGAGCAAGCTAGAGGATTTCTTTATTCTTACCCCTGTTTACCCCAAGATTGAGGGGGTTCCAGGGGAATCGCTAAAAAAATACATAGCCGCTGTTTTCAGGCAGCACCTGCTCATAAGGGATGATTTGCCGGCATGCTACCGGGAAAGGTATCACTTGCTGCCAAAGGAGGCTGCCCTTGAAAAAATACATTTTCCGGATACGCCCCAGGATGTAGCTGAGGGAAAAGGGCGGATAAAATTCGAGGAAGCGTTGAAGATCAATATCGGTATTATGAACAGCCGGGCCTTAAATGGCGTGTCAAAAATCATTCTCGACAATTTTGAGGCACTCAGGCGTTTCACAAAAGGACTGCCTTTTGAACTGACAGCCAGCCAGCTAAAGGTACTTGATGACATCGCGGGTGATATGAAAAAGGGAACCGTTATGAATCGTCTGGTTCAGGGGGATGTAGGTTCGGGTAAGACGATTGTCGCAGTAGCGTGCGCTTATCTCATGGCGCTTAATGGTTACCAGACCGCTTACATGGCGCCGACGGAGATACTGGCCGGCCAGCACGCCGCAAATTTTAGGCAGTATCTTGAACCCTACGGCATACGTGTTGAACTGCTGACAGGCTCACAGAAGACAAAAGAGCGGAACGCTGTGACGAAGACCATTGCCGACGGCGAAGCGCAGGTGATCATCGGGACACATGCGCTTATACAGGACAGCGTGGATTATTATAATCTGGGTCTGGTTATCACTGATGAGCAGCACCGTTTTGGCGTCAAGCAGCGCGGAAAGCTCAGTTTGAAGGGAGAAATGCCCCACACACTGGTTATGAGTGCTACCCCAATTCCCAGAACGTTGGCTTTGATCCTTTATGGAGATCTGGATGTTTCCTACATTGACGAGCTGCCAAAGGGGCGAAAAAAAATCAAGACTTACTTTTACAATGAGAAATCTTATCCGAAGATTTTGAGTTTTATGGCGAACGAAATGGACAAGGGACGGCAGGCTTTTGTTATTTGTCCGTTTATTGAAGAGTCAGAGGAAATGAGTGAGGTTAAAGATATTCAAAGCGTATTTGCGGAGGTAAAGCAGTTTTACGGAAGCCGATACCGCATTGCCTGTCTTTACAGCCGGATGGCTGGTGAAGACAAAAAGCAGATCATTGATGCTTTTAACCGCTGCGAGATTGATCTGCTGGTAGCGACCAGCATTATTGAAGTTGGGATTGATGTGCCCAATGTTTCAGTGATTACGATTCTCAGTGCAGACCGTTTTGGCCTGTCCCAGCTTCATCAGCTTCGGGGGCGTGTGGGACGCGGGATGCATCAGTCCTATTGCTTTTTAGTTTCTAATTCCAGAAATGACCAAACCATTGAACGTATGCGTGTGATCGTCAACAACCACAGCGGTAAAAAAATTGCTGATGAAGATTACCGCCTGCGCGGACCAGGTGATTATTTTGGGATGAAACAGCACGGGTTTCCCGAGTTCAAGGCATTGAACCCCTACGAGGATTTTGATCTTATTAGCGAAACCAAAAAGGTGGCGAAGGAAATCTATCATTCCGGTGATAAAGAAACAATGGCTTATCGAGCCCGAATTATTGAAACATTCTACAAAAATTTATCGGAAATTTCTATGAATTAGAGGGAGAATGAAATGCGCGTAATAGCAGGAGAAAAAAGAGGAACAAAGCTTGTATCCATCGGCGGCGACTTTATAAGACCGACAACCGATAAGGTTAAGGGGGCTGTCTTTAACAGTGTTCAGGTCGAGCTGAGAGAAACCCAGGTTTTTGTTGATCTTTTTGGCGGGAGCGGCGCCATGGGGATAGAAGCTCTCAGCCGCGGGGTTCCGCAGGCCTATTTTTTTGATATTTCCAGAGACAGCATCGGTATTATTAAGAAAAATTTAAAATTAACTGGTTTCGAGAGCAAGGCGATTGTAAAAAATTGTTCAGCAGAAGAAGGAATTGGTTTTTTATGCAAAAATTCAGTAAAATGTGATATGATATACATGGATTCACCGTATAAGGATGGAATTAGCATGATTTCGATCGTGGAAAAAATCTGTGAGAAAAAAATCTTGAATTCTGATGGAATTATAATGATGGAACACGAAAAATCTGTTATAATGCCAATAACGATTAAATCATTTGCAAAATATAAAGAAAAAAAGTATGGAACGACATTCGTCAGTTTTTATAGTTGGGAGAATTTTGGTCAATGAGAAGTGCTGTGTATCCCGGAAGCTTTGACCCGGTTACCTTTGGTCATTTGGACATTATAGAAAGAGCCTCAAAGCACTTTGACAGGGTTATTGTGTGCGTGATGGTAAATTATAAAAAGAATTACCTGTTTTCCAGTGAGGAAAGGTGTGCGATGATCCGAGAGAGTGTGGCGCATTTGAAAAATGTAGAGGTTGATGCTTCATCCTGAAATTTCGTATTAAGGGTGTGGAAGGGGCTGACGATTACGCAAGCATGAGGGAAGTCCTTACGAGACGGTTTCAGCATGGTCTGAAAGAGAAGGAAGAGGGCAAGGAATTCGGTGGATTTACTGTCTTCCCGGATCTCATCCTAATGGACGGTGGAAAGGGACAGGTTCACATTGCGGAGGAAGTGTTGGACGCGCTGCATATTCAGATTCCAGTCTGTGGAATGGTAAAGGATGACCGGCATCGTACGAGGGGACTTTGCTATCGGGACGAGGAGCTTCCGATCCGGACGGATTCTGAGGCATTTAAGCTCATTACCCGTGTACAGGATGAGGCACACCGTTTTGCCATCGAGTTTCACCGAAAACTTCGGGGGCAGGGGCAGGTTCATTCGATTCTGGATGAGATTCCAGGAGTGGGTCCAAAGCGCAGAAAGGATTTAATGAAACACTTCCAGAGTCTGGATGCCATCCGTCAGGCAGACGTTGAGGAACTGAAAAAACTCCCTACAATGAATGAAAAATCTGCTCAGGATGTGTACAACTTTTTCCATTGATATGATATACTATTCACAAAGTGATTTCATATGAGACAGATAAGGAGAACAAATATGGGTGTGAAGCTTGAAAAGTTAATTGAAAAGATGAGTCTGAAAAATCTGACGCCGG
>CAUEUD010000295.1 GCA_959020865.1 Eubacterium limosum
AGATTCATGCCATGACAACGGAAGAAATTGATGCATTGGATTTTTGGCGTAAGCCCATTGCTCATTAATTTCTTTAACATCATAATTTTGGTCAATTAAAATCATGCCCTCAGCCATGGTATTAAAGGTTGTTTTAAAAAGCCGGAGGGTCTGCTCCAAACGCATCTGGTTCTCAATCAGCGCCGCTCCTGCCGTTACTACGCCCAGAGAATGCTTATTATACTGTCCTAAGAGACTGACAATGTTTAAACTTCCCAAAATATTGCCATTGTCATCGTGTACTGGAGCAGAAGATCCCGCACAAATTTGCTGATACCGGCAATAATGTTCTGCGCCAATAATCCGAACAGGTTCGTCAAGCCGCATGGCCAAGTCCATTGATGTCATCCCGTTTTCCTCTTCGCGCCACCGATAACCCGGCAGAAGCTTTGTCTCATTGGCAGGATATAAGGTGGTCGAATCCTTGTACTGCGAAAGGATGCAGCCATCCGCATCCGTAATAAAAACAACTGCGTCCGAATCGGCCACATCATGATAGGCCTCCCGAATGACCGCCTCTGAAACTTCGATGAACTCCCGATTGTTTTCCTGTATTTTTTTAAACGCATCCGCAGCAATCGGTGTTCCGACTCCAATTTCATGGTCAATGTTCATTTTACGGCATCGTTTCCATCCCTGCGCAATATATTCTCGCACATTTTCATGAATGACGCCTGTCTGGATAAACTGATTCCAGTATTTCAAAAGCGCATCCTGGTTATTGGCCATATCATCCTCCTCTTAAGCGTTGAGCTTTTACTGTATTATATTATGAATCTCATTATCTGTCGATATAAAACAAAAAATCCCACTGCCTAAAAAGCATTTGCAACACCGCATGTCCAGAATTTTATCGCTGTCATTATCACTATAACAACAGCTCTGTTTTCTTTTTCTCAATCAATACTTCGGTTTCCGTTTTTGTAGGTATTTTCTCCCTGTTTTTCAATTCCTGTTTTACACAGCTCTGTAACCGCACGCCTCAGTCACTGCTCCCCGCGGCCAGAAGTGCAGGAAACTGCTGCGGCCGGATTCTGTTTAGTCTGCTTTATTCAAACAGCACTTCTTATACTTTTTTCCGCTGCCGCAGGGGCAGGGCGCGTTCCGTCCAATCTTTGGCCCATTCACAACCGTCTCTTGCTTTGCCTGCTTTGGCTGCCTTGGCTGTATAAATTCCTGCTCACCGGACTCCTCGGCGGCCAGCCGTTCTCGACCGCTCTCGATAAGGGAGCTTCTTTTTTCTGACCATTCCTCTGCCTCTTCATCTCTGCCAAGAGATTTGCAGATGCCGGCAATTTCATCATACAGTATGTCAA
The DNA here is from genome assembly GCA_959020865.1 of Eubacterium limosum. Taxonomy (GTDB): domain Bacteria; phylum Bacillota; class Clostridia; order Eubacteriales; family Eubacteriaceae; genus Eubacterium; species Eubacterium limosum_B. Next base: position 1,356 of record CAUEUD010000295.1, read on the forward strand.
TATCTGTAAAACATAAATTTCCTTTTTCAGACTCAAAATGATTTTCATATATGTCATTAATGTCCTGAATGGTCTCAATGCCTCTTTTGTAAATCGTGTAGGCTTTTTCCCTGTCTGATGTGCTTCCCTCAGCATACAATCTGGCATAATTGGCCCAGCCAAAAACGTCTACAGGATTTTCCCTGACGATCTCCTCATAGAGGGCGTCCGCTTCTGTTTTTTTATCCAGAGCCTTGTAATAGAGATCCGCCAGATTGCTCCGGCAGTCTCCCATGCTGTCCACCATCTCAAATTTTTCTAGCATGGTGGTGCAAAATTCAATCCGTTCTTCTGCTCTCTCTCGTCCTGTTCCTAAAAAAGCGCATTCCAAATCACCGATCCAGTTATAGATATAGGCGTAATCCTCCAGTCCAAACTCAGGGTTAAAACAGTCTAAAAACTTACGGCTTCTCATTTTCCTGTTTTTTTCAGCTGCTCTTTTCCAGACAGGGAACCAGATATCCAATGCCTTATCAACGTCATGATCCTCATAATAATAGCCTTTTTCCATTTCCTCAATTAATGCTTCGGTTTCCGTTCTTGTAAACATTTTTCTCTCCTTATTCTTTAATTCCTGATTCACAGAGTGCTATAACTGCAGAACAACATCACGCCTCAGATACCGCTCCCCGCAGCCAGAAGGGCAGGGGACTTCTGCCGGCGCGGTTCTGTCCGGGTCGTCTTTGTCAGAAAGCTTCTTATATTTTTTTCTTCCTCCATTTTTAAGCAAAAGACCACTTCTGCCTGTCTTTCTTCCATATACTTTTCTCTCCATTCACTGGCTTCTTTTTTTCTTCCAAGAAGTGTATAGATTTCCTCTATTTTCTTGTAGAGGGTTTCTCTCTCAAAAAAGCAGGCGGGCTTTTCTTCCATTATATCAATGGCGTCGAGTCCCTGGGCGCAGATGGACAGGGCTTTTCCAAAATCTCTGAACGGCCCCGCGCAGTAATGTGACGCATAATCTAACCAGTTCCAGGCATTTGTTCTTTCTTTTTGTATAATCTTCTGATAAAGCGCCTCTCCTTTACGGCTGTCACCGGTGCAGTAAAAAAGCTCGGCTAAATTGCGCTGATACTGCACTGCTTTGACAGGGTTAGGCCTGCCGCTGAAACGCTCTATCATGGTCGTGCAAAAATGAAACCGCTCATCCGCCCTTTTAGCCTTAGAATTAAAGAAGACCTCCTCAAAATCAACAATCCAGTTTCTGGGATTAATATACGGCCCCAGCTCATCAGATCTTTGAAAGCAGGCTGAAAAATCATAACGCTTCATATTTCTGTTTTCCGACACTGCCTCTATCCAGACCGGATACCAGATATCAATGGCTTTCTCGGGAATCCTTTCATACCGGTACCCCCGCCCAATTTCCCATAAAAATCTTCTTGTTTCATTTCCGTTAAACATCCTAAATCCCCTTACTTTTGTAATGGTTTAATCTTAGCACAGCAAAGAATAAAAGTAAATCAATTTTCATAAAAATTTATTTTTCTTAAAAATAATTATGTTTTGTTTTTAACAATCTTTCTGTTTATTTCCTCCGCCCATGCCATTGTCAGCCGCTTTTCTTTATGATATGCTTTTCATATGGAGGTTTGACATGAGCTATGACACTAAAAAAATGAAAAAACGGATGCTCGCCACACGGCTTATCCTGGCTTTGATTCTCATCGCATTTTTTATCTATTTTGTCCATCAGATTGCTTTGGAGGATAAGGGCGACGCGCCACAGCAGGCCTCCGCCGAGGCTGAGGATATCTTTGTGTCCTGGATGAACATCAGCCTGTACCGCAGTGATAATTATTCTATCCGCCTTTATCTGCCCGACGGCTGTCCTGAGAACACCCTGGACTTTTCCTCTTTAGAGGGCCTGCCCTTTTGGAGCTGGGTGAACGCCGTGGCAAAAGGCAACGGCGGCCCGCTAGACATCGCGGTGGACCGGGTAAATAAAACGGCCGCTTTCAGCAGCGGCGGGGAATACCAGTTTCTGTCCGTTAAGGACGGCCAGGTCTTGTTCAGTTTGCCTCAGGAAGACGGCAGCTACAGTACGCTGCAGACCAGTGATCCGGAAACACTGCGCGCCGTTGACGGCATCTTGTTTTTGGCGGATTCTGAGTTTTTCAAGGCCTACGGAAGAACAATCCTGAGACCAGAGCC
>CAUEUD010000296.1 GCA_959020865.1 Eubacterium limosum
CAGGCCATCCGAAATAATATAGACACCGGCATTTGGAAACCACAAACTGCAATCCCCTCTGAAAGCGAGCTGAGCAAAGAGTATGATCTGAGCCGTATGACCATTCGGACGGCCTGTCAGAACTTGGTTCAGGAAGGCGTGCTCTACCGTGTTCCGGGGAAGGGTACCTTTGTATCAGAGCCTAAGATTATGACGGAGTCTTTAGCTTACATGGGTTTTCGGGAGCAGCTTGAGCGTATGGGGTACGAAACGACGACAAAACTGTTGGATTCAGCCATTATTCAGGCTTCTGGCAGTGTATCGAGAAAGCTGCGTATTCCAGAGGCTGCGCCGGTTATGCTGATTGAGCGTCTGCGTTATCTTAAGGGAAAACCGATCAGTCTGCATTACTCTTATATTCCGGTACAATTATGCGAGGGCATCGAGAAGCATGACCTTGTCGATGAGCAGCTGTGTGTTATCCTTGAGAAAGAATACCAGCTTTTACCTACGCGTATACAGGAAACGCTGGAATCGGTCAAGGCGTCTAAAAAAGAATCTCAGCTTTTCCGTGTGGAAGAAAGCTATCCGCTGCTGATTCTTGAGGATATTCTTTTTGCGCAGGATGATACGCCCTATGAGTATTCGAAAGTTGTCTTTCGCGGAGATAAAATCAAATTAAAATATGAATTTCATAATTTATAAACGAGGTGAGACCAGCTGCTTCAAGAGCCTTATAAAACCTGGATATTATTAAAATCGCAGGTCCTTTGGGCTTGAGCTGCTGGTCTTTTCATTTTGAATAGCGTTAACCGACTGATAAACGTAGCCGATTAATATCAGGAGGAAACAAAATGTCAGATGATTGTAAAATGCAAAAGGACTATGTAACGTTTTTAAAAGCATTGATTGAAATACCATCTCTTTCCGGAGAAGAAGGCAAAGCAGCAGTATTTATTCAGAACGCTTTAGATCAAATTGGTGTCACACCTCAGGTCGATGAAGCGGGCAATGTCTACGGAGAGATTGATGGCGGAGAAGGGCCGGTCGTCCTGCTGAACGGACATCTTGATGTGGTGCCAGAAGGAAGCCTGGAGGCGTGGAAGCCCTACAGCCCTTTTAAGGCAGCTGTGGAAGGCGACGTGCTGATCGGAAGAGGGGCCAGCGATTTGAAAGCAGGGCTGGCAGCACAGTTCTTTGCATTTAAGCGGATTAAGCAGGCCTTGGATGCAGGCGCTTCTTTAAAGGGGAAGGTTATTTTTTCGGCGGTCGTACATGAAGAAGCAGCGGAAATGCTGGGAATGCAGTACCTCATTGATCATACCCTTGAAGGTGAAAAAATCGATTTGTGTATTCTGTGTGAGCCGAGTTCAGGAAGAGTAGCGCTGGGGCATCGTGGAAAGGTGGAGCTTGTCGTTAAAACAATGGGAAAGACAGCTCATTCCTCTCAGCCAAAGCAGGGCATCAACGCCCTTGAAAAAATGCTGCCTGTTATGCAGTATATTTTCGAGGAGATGCCAAAAACCCTTAAAGGGCACCCTGTTTTGGGTGATAACTCTGTTACAATAACCGACTGTATTGTCCGGCCGGGAGCGCAGAGCATTATCCCTGACGAATGTGAACTATCCATTGACCGGCGTTATTCGCCGGACGAAACACTGGAGGACGTGGTGCGTCAGCTTAAGGCTGTGCTTGACGGTTTTGCAGAGAAGGACCCGGAATTTAAGGCAGAGGTGCATCCGCGGGCTTACTGTGAGAAAACTTATACAGGCTACACCTGTGAAGTTAATAAATATCATCCGCCCTGGGCGACGGATCAGCAGATACCTGTTGTAAAGAAGGCCCTGGACGCATTGGAGAACGCAGGGCAAAAGCCCGAATGTTTTTACTGGAAATTTGGGACAGATGGTGGATATACCGCAGGACTGCGGGGAATTCCGACCATTGGATATTCTCATGCCGAAGAGAAATGGGCGCACCAGCCCAAAGAGCAGGTTAAAATTTCACAGATGATGAAGACCGTCGAGGGAACAGAGGCAATGCTTGCCGCTGTCCTTGACTTGAAAGAGAAATAACAGAATAGAACTCAAAAAAAGACCAGCCATGCAGCTGGTCTTTTTTATGGTGTGTAGTCAATTCCGGCCTTTCTTGCCTGGGAGTGCTGGTCTTTGCGCTTGATTTGGTAGAGCTTATGGTCTTTTATGAGGCGGGCGCCGGTCTGCTGGAAATGAAAGGCGACCCTGGCGTCAACACACTGCCTGTGCAGGCTCAGTATCCAGTCGTAATGGCAGACACGCGCATTGAGGCCGGATTCGCCGCCGACGGTTACCTGGCATACCCAGGAAGGGTCGAGCCAGGGAGTGAGGTCGATGGGACCGAGCAGGGGAGAACACACAATGCTTTTACAGCGGATGGGCGCCTCTTTAAAAAGCGGCAGCCGGTAGTCCGTCATGGCCTGATTTTCGACAGTACAGCAGATATGGACATTGGGATAACCGTCGCCCCAGTCCTCTGGAATACACTCATAAAAGCGGTGGATACGCTTTGTGATAAACATGAAGCTTAAGTCGGAGCGTTCCCGCATCATGGCCCATACCTCAGGCCGCCAGGCGTCCGCGGCGTCCAGAAAAAAGTCGGAGGTAAAGCAGGTATAGACCAATTCGCCCGGCGGGATTTTAAAACTTCCATCGCGTTTTTTCTTCAGCAGCAGGTCAAAACAGGAATTTTTGGATACCTGATGACTGTCGCGGTCGTATTTCTCATCCATGCGGTAGACATAACAGTTCTGGCACCCGGTGCTGATCTTTTGACAGCCATGCCAGGGATTCCAGGTGATCGACATAGGATCCTCCTTCTAAAATAATAAAGGCGTTCCGTTTTGGAACGCCACAGGCTGTTAAAAAGCGGCGTAGCCCGAGACTGCGCCTTTTATCCAGATAAGCAAAAAGGTCCAGGCGCTGCGGATAACGGCCAGGAATTGTGCCGCACGATAGGAATAGCCGGACACTGGCGAGATCAGGCATCCACTTTAGTGAAGAAGCGCTTCCCTGTGAGGGCAGTGCCCGCAGGACACTTTTTTCTTCCTTAGGTAAAAGGCTTCGTCTCTCAGGTGCTTTAAGCGCCTTAACCGTATTAATAGACAATAACAGGGGTACCGTCCTCGATACCGTTATAGATGGCCTGAGCAGCTGCGTAGGGTGTGTTGACACAGCCGTGTGAGCCGCTGTTTACATAAATGCTGCCGCCGAAATCCGTGCGCCAGGAGGCGTCATGAATCCCGATATCGCCAGCATAGGGCATCCAGAAGGTAACCGGTGAGGCGTAGCCCTCGCCTTTTAAAGTAACATTCATTGCCTTGTAATCAAGCCCGTAGACACCGCTTGGGGTGGCAAATCCGCCGCTCAGGCTTCCTGTAACAACAGGAGTGCCAACGACCAGACCGCCGTTTTTAT
>CAUEUD010000297.1 GCA_959020865.1 Eubacterium limosum
AAAATTTCTGCTCTTACTTCCTGTTCTTCCTCGGCAACCTTTTCCAATGCATCCAGAGGATCTTCCCAATCAAACCCTGCCTTAGCTGCTTTGGACTGAACCTTACAGGCCTCCATCAAGGCAGTAAACGCTTTGGGAATGCGTTCCATTTCATCTGAGATGGTTTGTGTCTGCTTTTCTGTTTTTTTAATCTCATCCCAATTAGTCAGGGCCTTTTCGGTTGAAATCTCCTCAGGCGCCATAAAAACATGGGGATGACGGCGCACCATTTTCTGGTTAATTTCCTCCAGAACATCGTTGATTGTAAAAAGTCCTTCTTCTCTGCCCAGCTGGGCGTGAAACACAATCTGAAAAAGCAGATCTCCCAATTCTTCAATGAGATTCTCTGTATCCTCTGTTTCAATGGCATCCATTACCTCGTAGGTTTCCTCCAATAGATATGCTTTGAGGCTCTCATGTGTTTGTTTTCTGTCCCATGGGCAGCCTTCCGGGCTTCTGAGGATTTCCATAATTTCAAGTAACTTTTGGTAGCTTCTTAAATCATTTTTATCCGGCGGGATGTAGAGCGTCGTCAGATGGTTGATTTCCTCAACCCAGTCCATCTCGCACAAAGGTACCTCTTTAATGAGCTCCTGTCCTGGAATGCCCGCATTTATGAGTAAAACGACGGGATAATCGTCTGGATAATAATCGAGCAGGGAAAGCTTAACCTCTGAGGCCATATGGCGGTTAAAAACCTGAGTAATCAAATTGCCCATGGTCTTATCTGGAATTTGTTCATTCATTTCAAAGGCATCAATAATCTTCAGCCCATTAACTGGATCTTCTTTCAATGCCGTCATCGAAATATCAACAAAACTTACTCCTGAATAAATCTGATAGTTTATATCCTTTTCCTGACACTTATGCATCAAATTAATCACACTTTGTTCCCCAAACAATGGATTCCCGGGAACCGCATAGATTAGCGACTCACCAGCCTCTGCTTTTTGAACAAGCTGTTCCGCAATGCTCTCATAGACATCCTCAAAGCACTCACAGTCTTCATACAATACATCAAAGCTGCAATAGGCTATTCCACGTTTCTCCAGCTCTTTGACCACTGGATGGACCGCCGTTCTGAAATAATTTTTATTTTCATTCTGAAGCAACTCCAGTGTTTCTACAGTCAGCTGGCCAAAGGAACCTGGTCCCAGACCGACAATACTAATTTGCGACATAATTTCTCCTCTATCCTAGCGATATAAAATTCCTCTGATTTTCCTGTAAACCGGTTCGATCATTTTCTGTGCTGGCAGAATAGCCATCTCTTCTTCCGTAATTCCACCAATCAAAATCATCAGGAAAAAATACACAGCAACAGCGACCACCACCGCTGTCACCACTGCGATAAAATTCCCAGCGAACATACTGACCAAGGCATAAACGCCCCAGGTAGCAAGCCCCATCACAATCGCTGAAATCAGAGGCTTGAAAAGTGTTTGTTTTGCATCCATCTGAAATCCTGTAAAGCGTTTGACGCAAATATAATTGGATATGGTTAAATAAACAAATGTAATCATACTGCTGATAACAATCCCATAGATGTTAAAGGCCGGCACTGCCAGACAGATCCACCCTGTTACAAAGCGGATAACAATGGCTATGGCAAGATTAATCAGCGGCACTCTAAAACGGTCAATTGCCTGAAGGATACTCTGAAAGGTATTGGAGAGCATCATAAAAATGGTCGCGTAAGCATAATACTTTAAAATTTCCGGCCCATAGGGCGAACCTTGAAAAAGAATGTCAAAAATTCCCTGTGACAGTACTGAAAGACCAATACAACATGGTAAAGCCACCATGATCACTAACCGGATAGCCACATCAATTTTATGCCCCATTGCCCTTTTATCCCGAAGTGCAAAAGACTCTGAAATCGCCGGTATCATCGCAACCGCGAGTGTCCCGCTGATAACGAGTGGAATATTGATCAGCGTATCGGCATTGGCAAAATCACCGATCATGGTTGTTGCTGTATGAGCGTCAACCCCTGCCAGCGCCAATCTCGGAATGTAGATCATCGAGTCAATCATCGAAAACAGTGATACGATGGCAGAAGTCAGAGTGACCGGAATTGCAATGATAACAAGACGCTTGAATATCTGTTTGCTTGTCAAAGGTACCGGACGGCTTGTTTGTTTTAAAGTCTTTTTGTTGGCTGCAGTAAAAGCCCAGTATAAAAACCAGAGAAATAACATCGCAAACAGACCGCCAGCGGTCGCTCCAAATACAGCCCCGCCGACGCCCATTCCAACGCCCATTCCACTGGAAACAAAGTACCAGCACAAAAAAACACCCAATCCCACACGAATGATCTGCTCAATAATCTGAGAGATTGCCGTGGGATTCATAATCTGAAAGCCCTGAAAAAAGCCTCTGAAGGACGAGCATACCGCTATAATAAGCGGCGCCATCGCAATGGCCATAATGGCCGGAAAGCTTTCTCCCGGCCAGTTTGCAACGGTAATCAGCCAGTCTGCGCCCAGAAAAAGAAAAGCAGTGGATAGTCCGCCCATAATCAGCAGTGTCCAAAACGATACCTTAAACACATTATGAGCCGCCAGATAATCCTTGACCGCAATATTTTCAGAGATCATCTTGGAAATTGCCACTGGCAGTCCCACCGTTGAAACCATCAGCAACAGATTATAAACATTTGTGACATTGCTGTATATGCCATTACCATAGCTCCCGACAAGGTTGTATACCGGCACCTTGTAGAACAACCCAAGAAGGCGTGAAAGAATCCCGGCCACTGCCAGAATTGTCGCTCCTTTTAGATAACTGCTCGCTTTTTTACTCACTTGAAAACCTCTTTCAACGAAATAAGTATCATTATAACTTTTTTGCAGTGGATACGCAAATTTAAAAGGCCTGCCTCTCAGCAAGCCTTTGACTTATTATAACTATTGGACTTTCTTTTCATAAACCTGAATATTCAATTCAGATTTCAGTTGATTCATGTAGCTTTCGAGCGTTGTTTTAATATCATAGATATCAATTTTCTCTTTCTTCAGCAAATCTTCTTTTAGCTTGTTATATTCCTCTGTGCCCTTTTCCTCTTTTACAGCCTCGGTTATTTCATCCTTTTTGTCCTCAAAGCTGGCTTCTCCAGCATCATTTTTATCATAAACATAGATAATGTGGTAGCCATACTCTGTTTTTACAGGTTTGCTGACACTGTTTTTATCCATTCCAAAGGCTGCGTCTGAGAATTCGCTAACCATCTTTTCTTTATTGAAAGCACCCAAATCCGTTGCTTCTTTTACTTTTTCATTGGATTTGTATTCATTCATAATTTTTACAAAATCTTCTTTTGTCTTTACATCTTTTGCTTTATCGTAAATTTCATTTGCCAGAGCTTCATCCTCTGTCAGAATA
>CAUEUD010000298.1 GCA_959020865.1 Eubacterium limosum
TAATAAACTTCTCTTTTTTTGTGGGACAGTATGGTCAGCAGGATAAACAGCGGGGTCTCCACTGCGGCAAAAAGAATATAAGCGTAGGGCAGCCACAGGGTAAAGCTCCCAAGGTGAAGGAACTCAAGGCTGTTGAGTGTCAGAGCGTAGTAAAAGCTGTTCTCTATGGCCGTTCCGCCTGAGGGCAGCAGCGCGTACAGCCATTTTACATTAATGCCCGCGAACCCCAAAAAAACAGGCAGGAGGCTAACGCAGAAGCTGACGATGAGCGCTGTTGTGGGCGATTTGCACCGGGAGGACACAAACAGGCTGCAGGAAGCTGTGGCCAGCAGGGTGAGAATACCGGCAAAAAAAGTCATACGCACCATATCGCCCACATTCATTGGGGCAATACCCCAGGCCACAAAGGCGGTCTGAAGGGAGGATGAAAGCCCTTCCCAGCCAAAAATGCTGTTTAAAATAATCAGATAAACGCCCATGCTGACGACTGCTATGGCCAAAACCAGGATAAGCACCGCCAGTGACCGCGCGGCGCTCAGCTTTCCCCTGCCGTAGCGGGTACAGCGCTGGATATCATCGGCCCGGCTGTGGTAGTCCGCGGCAAAAACCGGCGCGGCCATGGCGGTACAGAACAGCCCAAGAACCAGGAGCAGCAAAACAATGATATCCGGACTGGTATCTCCATAGCCGTAAGCATAATTGAAAGGGGTTTCTACCCTGCTGTTAAGTTCCAGTGCCGCCTGCTTTGCCTGCGGCGCGTTGGCGTATTTATCCGCCAGCTGGTTTTCAATATTGTGGAGGCGCTGGGCGTAAAAGCCTCCCACCTGGTCGGCGCTTGTGATTTCAGAATCGTCAAAGGCGCTGAAAATCCAACCGAGGGCCGGCTGAATTGGCGCTATTTTTTCTCTGTAAACCGAGGCCGGCATTTTTTCCTCATAAGCATTTGATGTGTTGATATAGGTTTCAAAGGCGGATTCCAGCTTTTCAGGTGTAACCGCCCCATAAAGAGGCCTGTAGGCTTCCTTGACCGCTGCGACTGCCCTCAGGCCGATTTTGGCGTCTGGGTCATCCCGGCGGCCATAGCTGACGTTGTCCACCACCATCACGCAGAGCAGCAGAGCGACCACCAGAGACGCGGCGCACAGTATCCATACCATACGGCTCCGGAAAAGGCGTTTAAATTCCATACAGAGTACGCTAAACATCACTGCACCTCCTCTGTGCCTGAATCTTCTGGGAAAAGCCAGAGGTATAAGTCCTCGAGACGCGGCGTTTCCGGCGCTGAGCCCGGCAGTACCGGGTTTTCGGCCAGATAACGAAGTGAGGCCCGCCCTCCGGATTCGCTCCGGATATTGGCGACACGGACAAGGCGTTCGCATTTAAACAGATCGCTTTCAGGCACCTCGGTACGCCATACGCGGCCCTTCATGGCGGCCACCAGCGCATCGGTGCTGCCTGCCGCAATAATCCGTCCGTCTTTCATGACAGCGTTGCGGGTGGCAATGTTTTCCACGTCGGATACAATATGGGTGGAAATCAGGACAATCCGCTCTTTCGCAAACTCAGCCAGAATATTTCGGAAACGCACCCGCTCGCCCGGATCCAGGCCGCTGGTGGGTTCATCCAGGATCAGGATTTCAGGATCGTTGAGCAGGGCCTGGGCAATCCCTACTCTGCGCTGCATGCCGCCGGACAGCCTGCGGATCTTTTTGTTGTTCACATCGCTCAGCGCAAGCACCTGGAGCAGGCTCTCGATTTTCCGGGAAGCGTCCTTTTTGCCAATCCCCTTCAAAGCGCTCATATATTCCAGATAATTTTTTACTGTAAATTCAGGATAAAAGCCAAAGGTCTGGGGCAGATACCCGAAGATATCCCGGTAGCTCTCCCCCAGGTCGTCAATGCTTAAACCGTCGTAAAACACACCGCCAGAGGTCGGCTTTAAAATGCCTGCCACCATGCGCATCATGGTGGTTTTTCCCGCGCCATTGGCACCCAGAAGCCCCCAGATACCCGGCGTCAGCTTCAGGCTGACATTGTCCACGGCCAGCTTATCTTTATATTGTTTGGTCAATCGGTTGATTTTAAGTTCCATGCTTTCACTTCCTATTCAATGTTATAATCTCTGATGAGCTTCCGGCACTGTGCTAAAACAGCCGCGCCGCAGAGGACCGCGAGCACCGCCAGCGCTCCGGTCTGCTCATAGATGCCTGGTTTCAGGCTTCCGGCCAGCCACAAAGCCAGAAAAAACACGCCGCAGAACAAAGTGCCAAAGAACAGCAGGCGCTCTCCGGGCGCATGGCGGATGATCAGGAGGCTGCCAAGGCAGGCGGATAAAAAAGGCAGCAGCAGATACACCGCAGCGTCCAGCCCGCTCAGGCTGGTCTGCCAGATGGCTACGGCAAAGGTGACGGCCAGAATGAAAAAGTCCGCCAGTCCCAGGATGAGCAGCCGGCACAGGATGAGGCCGGGCAGGGATAAACGCGTTGCGGCCTCCATCTCAACCATATGATACCTGAAAGAGCGGCTGATGCCCGGCAGGCTTGTGGCTGCGATTAGCACTGCGCACAGGCTGAGCAGCTCTGGCAGGTGATGTGGCTTTATGGCGTTTAAATCACCGCCGAGAATGCTGTTTAAAACCAGAAAGAGGGCAAACAAGACGCCGCCCTGCTGAAGCCAGACCCACACGCCGCAGAAACGTACCTGCGCAAGCAGAAACGCGGGAAAGGATATTTTCTGCCGCTGCCTGCGGCCAGCATAAAGTCCGTATACAGCCTTTTTTGTCGCTTCCAGATGGTCCTCAGATACCGGAACCGGCGCTTTTAAGGCTCTCCTTATTTTTTTTTCTAATTTATGATTCATGGCATAGCTCTCCTTTTAACAGCTGTTTTTTAATTTTTTTCAGGGCTGCCCTCAGGCGTGACTGAACAGTGCGCATGGGAAGTCCGGTGACCTCCGCGATCTCCCGCAGGGTAAGGTCCTGAGCAAAGCGCAGGAGCACCAGCTCACGGGCCTCATCCGGCAGATCCTCCACCATACGGATAAAATCCGCGTCCGATTCCGCACGGCCAAAGCCAGCTTCATCATAGGTGAGGTTTTCCGGCAGGGGCTCCTCGTCAGCTTTGCGCCACGCATCGCGGCACACATTGGCGGCTATTTTATAGAGCCAGGCCCTGAAATGCCCCTGGTGCCGGTAGTTGTCCCAAAAACGCACCACTTTCAGAAAGGTTTCCTGGGCAGCGTCCTCAGCGGCGGTTTTGTCCCGGGTGTGCCAGAGGCAGTACCTTAAAATATCCGGATAATAGTCATTAATCAGCTTATCCAGTGCCTGCCGGTCGCCATTTTCAATTTTTCTCAGTAAAATATCTTCACGCGTCAAATTTTTCCTCCTCCGGGCGTCCCCTTGTATTATA
>CAUEUD010000299.1 GCA_959020865.1 Eubacterium limosum
TGCTTTAACTCTGCTGCAGACTTTTGGCTTTGTCTACACTCAAAAACGCTTTTCAATCATGAAAGGCGTTTTTTTTATTTATGAGGAATCCTTTTGTTGGCAGGCCTTTAAAAAAGGGTATTAAAAAATAAGCAACTCATAATGACACAAGATTCAGTAAAAGAAAGGGGGCGACACAGTGGAGATGAATCGAAAAACAAAGCAGGCCTTAATCGGGATAATTGTCCTGGCACTGGTTTTGTGGGCAGGGCTTAAAAATATTGACGCGGTGTGGGGGGCGTTTCTAGGAATTCTGGGCTTGGTCTCACCTTTTATTATTGGCGCCGGCATTGCCTTTGTTTTAAATATCCCCATGAGCCTGATGGAAAGACGGCTGTTTACAAAAAGGTGGCTAAGAGGAAAGCGCGTCCAAAAACTGCGGAGGCCCCTGAGTATTCTGGTGGCGTTTTTAATTCTCATCGGCATTATGGTTTTGGTCATTTTTCTCGTGCTTCCGGAGCTGGTAAACGCTGTTTTACTTTTTGCCAGAAGCTTTCCGTCGGTTCTTGAGAGCATTCAGAGCTGGGCGGTTCGTATCCTCGGCGAGCACTCAGAGATTTCTGCCTTTATACAGAAGTTCGATACCGGAGGGCTTGAGAGCCTGAACTGGGATATGCTCAGCAAAAACCTGTTTTCATTTTTCAGAGGCGGCGCAGCAGGATTTTTAAACACAACGCTGAACGTGGCAGCCTCGGTGGCAGGCGGTGTTATTCATACGGTGATCGGCCTGGTGATAGCGGTTTACCTTTTGTTTCAGAAGGAAAAGCTGGGGCTTCAAACCCGAAAGCTTTTGTACGCCTACCTGCCGGAAAAGCGTGTTGACCGGATTTTGGAAATTGCCGGCCTCACCCAGGAGACTTTTAGTCATTTTGTTTCAGGCCAGTGTATTGAGGCTTTGATTTTAACCGTTATTTATACCATCGTTCTGTCACTTTTACAGATGCCCTATGCTCTGACCATTGCGGTATTGATCGGCCTGTTCTCACTGATACCTGTCTTTGGGGCCATTGTGGCCTGCTGTCTGGGAGCGTTTCTCATCTTAACCCTGAGCCCGTTCAAGGCGCTGATTTTTGTGGTTGCCTGCTTCATCGTGCAGCATGTCGAGGGCAATCTGATCTACCCGCATGTTGTGGGCAGCTCCATTGGATTGTCCCCGCTTTGGATTCTGGCCGCGGTCACCATTGGCGGAGGTGCTTTCGGTATTCTGGGCATCATTGTGATGATCCCGCTCTTTTCAGTGCTCTATACACTGACCGGCGAAACAGTCAACCGCCGTCTGAGCCAGAGAGACATAGACCCGCGAAAGCTTTTGAAGAAAGAAGAGTGACCCGCCGATTTGAAGAATTCTTGAGTATTCTTTCAAGACACTGTGTAAGCAAATGTGCTATAATAAAGTAATCGATAGAAATAATAAAGTTTATGTAGAAAGGTGAAAAGATGAAAGCCAGTAATCTATTAAACACCCAGGTGTTTTTTGAAAACGACACACGGCTTCGGGGGCTTGTGCGGGACATAAGAGTCCGTGACCATAAAATTGACTGCCTGGTGCTCACGGAGGGCGGCCTGTTCAGCAAGGCCCAGATTATTTTTCCTACGGATATCATCGAGGTGGATTATGACCACATCACACTTGGCGGAGATAAGGCCATAACCAAGCTCTCCGCAAAGGAAATGAAAGCGCGGCTGGAGGACAGCTACTCCCTTGTGAACACACCGGTAAAGGATGTGGACGGCAAGCGTTTTGCCAAGGTAGCGGACGCGACGGTTTCAAAGGATTTTAAGGTTCAGGAATACGATTTGTCCCGCAGCTTTTTTGACGATCTGGACTACGGCTACAGCCTTGTGGATGCCGAACGCATGGAATACCGCGATAAAAGTTTGAATTATGACAAGGATATGCTGGAAATGGACCGGACACACCGTGAGGGCGGTATCCTGGAAAAGGTTTTGGGGGAGGAACATCATGAAAATATCACCGGATAAAAAACGTATTTTGATTGTCAATACCGTTGTAGTCCTGATCTTCGTTCTTTTCGCGATCTTTTTGTGGCCCACATTTTCAGGGATGTTCATGCCATTCTTTATCGCTATTATTTTGGCCTATCTCCTGAATCCCCTGGTTAAGATTTTTGAACGCCGGGGCTTTGGACGCGGACTCTCTGTCCTTTTTGTCTGTGTCATCGTCCTTTTGATTTTGTTCGGCGTTTTTATGAGCTTTGTACCCAGCCTGATCAGCAACATTGCGCAGATGGTGACAAACATTCCGTCAATGCTCCAGAATTTGCAGAATTACAGCGGGCAGATTTCTGAATTTATCCAGAAATACAATGATTCGGACATGTCGAAGTATTTTAACCTTGAGCAGACCCTGTCCCAGGTGGCCGGAATGTTCGGCAGTATGCTGCAGGGGCTGTCGAACGCCATTATCGCCAACAGCGGGCAGCTGATGAACATTATTATCGTGCCGCTGGTCACCATTTTTCTTTTACTGGACAAAGAGCTGTTTACCCAGTCCCTTATGTACCTGGTGCCCATTGATGCCAGAAATCAGGTTAAAAAAATGTTTTACGACATCGACATGGTTATCGGCGGTTTTATCCGCGGGCAGGGGCTCATGTCCATTATCGCCGGGATTCTGACCGGTGTGGGCGCTTATTTTATGGGGCTGCCCTACGCGCCGGTTATCGGTGTGATTGCAGGCGTTACAACCATGATCCCCTATTTTGGCCCGGCAGTGGGCATGGTCGTCATCTGCATCATGGCGCTGCTGTCAAGCCCGATACAGATGGTTTATATCCTGATCTGGATGGCCATTGTCCAGGTGGTGTGCGGCAATCTGCTGGCGCCTGCGCTCATGTCTGGCAATGTTGGCCTGCACCCAGTCATCATTATTTTCTCCATCTTTTTCTTCGGCGCCATGTTTGGCGGTCTGGGCATGATTCTGGCAGTGCCGATCATGGGGACTGTCAAAGTCGTCATGAAGTATTTGATTGCAGGTTTTGCGTCCTCCAAGGGCGAAATGCTCAGGTAGAAAGATGCTAAAAAGCAATTCAGAATAAGACTTGACAAAAGCGAGAACATTACATATAATTTGAATGTTAAGTAAATATGAATGCAATGAGAATGACAACCTTATGACAGACCATTCAGAGAGGGAACGGCTGGTGCGAGTTTCCATGGAAGTGATAAGGCCGCCCCATTTGAGCAGCGGTTCTGAAATCAGAAGAGTGTAAGAACCGACGGCTGACAGACCGTTATTTGTTTGAGTGAGCAAAGCGCCGCTTTGCTAATTTGGGTGGTACCGCGGAAAACAACTTCGTCCCTGTTTGCAGGGGCGGAGTTTT
>CAUEUD010000300.1 GCA_959020865.1 Eubacterium limosum
CACTGTTTGCAGGGGCTGAGTTTTATTTTTTTACTCAAAGCATCAATTATAAACTAAAACAAATTCATAAAAGGGAGAACGAAGACATGCAACCTTTAGGTTTAAACGAAATTCGTGAAAAGTTTTTAGCGTTCTTTGAGAGCAAAGGACATTTAAGATTAAAGAGCTTTCCATTGGTGCCGATCAATGACAAGAGTCTGCTTTTGATCAACTCCGGGATGGCCCCGATGAAGCCTTACTTTACAGGCGATGAGATTCCGCCGAGAAAACGGGTAACCACCTGCCAGAAGTGTATCCGTACCCCAGACATTGAAAATGTCGGCAAGACAGCCCGTCACGGAACCTTCTTTGAAATGCTCGGCAACTTTTCTTTTGGAGATTACTTCAAAAAAGAAGCCATTCCATGGGCGTGGGAATTCTGCACTGAGGTCATGGAAATGGATCCGGAGAAAATTTATGTCTCCATTTATTTAGACGATGATGAAGCCCACGACATCTGGCATGACGAAATTGGCGTGCCGGAAGAGCGGATTGTGCGCCTCGGAAAAGAAGACAACTTCTGGGAACATGGGCTGGGACCATGCGGCCCCTGCTCCGAGCTTTACTATGACCGCGGGGAAGAATACGGCTGCGGCAGCCCAGACTGCGCACCAGGCTGTGAGTGTGACCGTTATGTTGAGTTCTGGAACCTGGTATTTACCCAGTTTGACAAGGACGAGGAAGGCAACTACAATCCGCTGGCAAACCCGAATATCGACACCGGCATGGGTCTGGAACGTCTGGCCACCATCATGCAGGGCGTTGACAATATCTTCGAGATTGATACCATCGGCCATATCCTGAATTATATCTGTAAAAAAGCCGGTGTAAAATACGGTGAAAACGCCCAGGACGATGTTTCCATCCGCGTTATTACCGATCATGTCCGCAGTGTTACCTTTATGATCGCCGACGGCGTTATGCCAGGCAACGAAGGCCGCGGCTATGTCCTGAGACGTCTTTTAAGACGTGCAGCCCGTCACGGCAAGCTGCTTGGCATGCAGGAGCTTTTTCTTTACGACGTGGCCAAGGAAGTGGTTCGTGTCTCCGCAGACGCCTATCCAGAGCTGGCAGAAAAGCAGGATTACATTCAGAAGCTGATCCGTATTGAAGAAGAACGCTTTAAAGAAACCATCGATCAGGGCCTGAGCCTGCTCGAAAAAGAGCTGGACAGCCTGATCGCACAGGAAGAAAAGGTGTTCCCGGGACAGGGCGCCTTTAAATTATACGATACCTACGGCTTCCCCTATGACCTGACCAAGGAAATCGTAGAGGAACGCGGCCTGACATTGATCGCCAGTGAATTTGAAGAAGCCATGCAGGAACAGCGCGAACGTGCCCGCAAGGCCCGTGCAGAGAGCGACCTGGCCGTCTGGGCAGACGATCCCTTTAACCCGCTGGGACCAGACGCATTGGTTGAATTCGTGGGTTATGAAAATCTGGAAGCAACCGGGAAAATTATCGGCCTGATCTCCGGCGAAGAGCTGGTGAGCGAAGTACACGCCGGCGAGGACGTCCTGGTGCTGCTCGATAAAACCTCCTTCTACGCTGAGAGCGGCGGACAGGTTGGCGATAAAGGCCAGATCGTCTCCGGTGACCGGGTGATCGAAGTGACAGACTGTAAAAAAGGCAGTCTGAGCCGCCATATCCACTATGGTAAGGTAGTTTCCGGAACCTTTAAAATGGGCGAAGAGGTTACGACAAAGGTCAACCGGGAGCTGCGTGCTGCTACCCAGAGAAACCACACCTCGACCCATCTGCTCCAGAAAGCATTGAAGCAGGTACTGGGCGACCATGTTGAACAGGCAGGTTCCTTTGTATCGCCGGATCGTCTCCGCTTTGACTTTAACCACTTCCAGCCAATGACCCATGAAGAAAAACGCCAGGTAGAGGAAATTGTCAATAAGGCGATTCTGGAAGCCATGGATGTCGCCATCTTTGAAACCAGTATCGACGATGCCCGCTCCATGGGCGCAATGGCCCTTTTCGGCGAAAAATACGGCGAGGTGGTCCGCGTTGTTAAGGTTGGAGATTTCAGCATTGAGCTTTGCGGCGGCTGCCACATCACAAACTCTGCCCAGGTCGGGATGTTTAAAATTTTGAGCGAAACCGGTGTCGCAGCCGGCATCCGTCGTATCGAAGCGGCCACAGGCATGAACGCCGTCCATCACGTTGAACAGATGGACGACACCCTGCTGGAAACCGCAGAAGCCTTAAAGACCAACCCGGACCATCTTCTGGAAAAAGTCACCGAGCTGGCAGAACAGAGCAAGCATAAAGAAAAAGTCATCAATGAGCTTAAGCATAAATTTGCAGGCAATATGGTTATGGATATCCACCAGAAGGTCACCGTCATCGACGGTGTACAGACCACCATCGCAGAAGTTGAGGGTGTGGATATGGAAGAGCTCCGCAATATCAGCGATATGCTCAAAGACCGTATGGGCTCAGGCATTGTACTGCTTGGTACCAGGGGCAAGGAAAAGGTCAACTTTATTGCGACAGCCACCAAGGATATTCTGGACAAGGGTTTCCACGCCGGCAAACTTATTAAGGAAGTAGCGCAGATTGCAGGCGGCGGCGGCGGCGGACGCCCGGATATGGCGCAGGCCGGCGGCAAAAAACCCGAAAAACTGGGTGAAGCCTTAGAAAAAGCTAAAGAAATCATCAAGAATCAGCTTGACTAAGGGTTTTCAAGAAAAAAAGCTTGTCTTTTGAAGGTTATTGCGTTAAAATAGGCGTAGACCAGTAAAGAGGAGGAATGGCAAAATGGATAGCAATACAGTATTTGATCGAGGGACCATCTTGTTTGACGTTAACAACGATAAAGCCAAAACAATTGATGAAGTCATGCAGGAAGTCAACAAGGCATTGATCGAAAAAGGATATAATCCCGTTAATCAAATCGTTGGTTATGTTATGTCAGGCGATCCGACTTATATCACAAGCCATAATGATGCCCGTAACTTAATCCAGAAAATCGAACGCGATGAACTTCTTGAAGAGCTGGTAAAACGCTATTTGAGCAGTATTCAAGAATAACGAGCTTATAGATGAACACAGGTCTTAGGCGAATTTTAACAGTTTGCCTAAGACTTTTTATTTCTATTGTAAAGGGGAGCCGTGGGTCTTTTTTCCAATTGAAATAAACAGGAAACGACGAATGATGGAATACCGTAAACTGGGACAGACGGGGATCGAGGTTTCAAGGCTCTGCTTTGGAAGCCTGACCATTGGCCCGCTGCAGAAAAACAAAACACTGGAAGAAAGCCGCCCGATCATTGAAGCGGCTCTGGACGCCGGAATCAATTTTTTTGATACGGCCGACTTATATAATTGC
>CAUEUD010000301.1 GCA_959020865.1 Eubacterium limosum
AAGATAATGTCAAAAAAAGATATAAAAATAGAAACTTTTCACAATTTTTATTCTTTATTTTCAATAAAAATGCCAGAGAATTTAGCTTTATGCATCTTCTCTGGCTTATTTTGTGATAGTCAGTCATCCATTGCAAACTTGTTTTCCAGTTTTTCTTTTACAGCTCCAAGGTCATCATCCGCCTTTTCAATGTCCATTTTGGCAACCTTATAATCCCTCTCAGAGAGCTTCTGGTTTTGATAGTCTGCTTCGATCTGGTTCTCATAATCGTCGATTTTTTGATCCAGGGTGTCAATTCTCTGCATAATCTCGTTGAACTGCTGAGTTTTTTCATTCATATCATTTTCAATGGGCACCACCGTGTCCACTTTCTGCGAGATTTCCGAGGTTTCGCGTTTGAATTCATTGATTGTGCTGTCGTTTGAGGCTTCCTCATCCATTTGCTGGGTTCTGCTGTTCGGGTCGGACGGGCTTTCGCCAGAAGGCTGCGTCATGCCGCAACCTGCCCCCAGAAATAAAAGAGCGATCAAAAGCAGCACTAAGACAAAGGATTTTCGTTTCATTGCTTCTCTCCTTTTCATTAATACTGCTTCTGATATACCCTGTTTCTTTCTTATTTAAACTAAGTTATTGGCGTCATGCCTCATGATGCCTTCGGATTTCTCCGTGTTTCGCACCCTGAAATCCGAAAAACATTCGAAGTCCGCTCATTTTTCTACGAAAAATGGCTGTATTTTCATGTTTAACGGGTCTCAAAGTCATGTTTTTTCACGCAAGCATGAAACACATGCCCTTTTGACAAGTACATCAAACTAATTGAACATTTTAAAAATATTCAGCATCACGGTATAGCTTTCACCTGAGAGCTCGTTGATTAACGCTGAAACCGACGGGCTTTTATACCTTGACGGATCATAAAAGTTAGCGGCAAACTGAACAAGAATCTTTTCCTCATCGCCCAGCTCTCCGTTCAGAATTTTGCCGAAATCAATGGCTGAATCGTTCATGCAGGGCTCGGTCTTAGCCATCAGCTCAGGGGTTGAACTAAAAATATAAGCGCTGACTAAATACCCCGGCGCCTGATACACTCTGCCATTGCGGCGAGCCATATCCTTAAATCTTGCTTTGTGAAAATTGTTCAAAAAATAACCATCATTAAAATTCATCTCTGCCTCCAAAAGAAGTGTTTTTTTCATTATAGCACTGCCCGGTTCCCATTAACAAGATACATTTTAGTTCATAAAGGACACACAAATGTCTTGAAGTGTGTTATAATATACAGACTGTTAAATGTTTACATGCGGATAGGAGGCATTACACCAATGGGGCAATTATTAATTGCGTGCGAAACCCTGAAGGATGAAATCCAAAAAGTAATGGATTCACATCAGCTGGAAATACCGGTTCACTGGATGGGAAACTCACTTCATGCTGCACCGGACCGCCTGCGAGAAGCCCTGCAGGAAGTTTTAAACTCCATAACAGACCTCGACCAGGTTTTACTCGGTTACGGAAATTGCGGAAACGGCCTTGTGGGCATTGAGTGCCCCGGCGCTGCCATGGTGATTCCCCGTTTTGGCGATTGTATTGATATGCTCCTGAACGATAACCCAGCCCTGGATGAAATACGAAGCAACACCTATTTCCTCACAAAAGGCTGGCTTCGGGGGGAGTGCCCTGTGACAAAGGACCTGAACTACCAGCTTAAACGCTATGGAAAAGAGCAGTCAAAAAAAATCATGCGGGTGCTTTTTAAAAATTACACCTACATGATGATGATCCGAACAGGCTCCTACGATATGTCTGAGGTACAGGAGGAGCTTGACGCGTTTTCATCCCTTACAGAGCTTGAGCTCATCGAGGGCGAGGGCAGCCTGACCATCCTGGAGCAGCTGCTGACAGGGCACTGGACACAAAATTTCTGTATTATCCCACCCGGGCAACAGACAACCCTGGAGGATTTCAGGGCGCTTGCCTTATAAAAAACCTCCGGCGCCGGCAGCGGATGCCGGGCCGAAGGCCTGCGAACCCTCAGGAAACGACCGGTAGATTTTACTGGTCGTTTCCTGTTTATTCTACTGTGATCACTTCTACCGGGCAGCCATCAGCGGCTTCCTGGACACTGTCCTCCAGGTTTCCCGGAACTTCTTCCATAATGACTTCGGCTACGCCGGAATCACCCATTTCAAAAACCTCAGGACAAACCTGTGTACATAATCCGCAGCCAATGCAGCCGCTTTCATCAATACTTACATTCATGACATTCAATCCTTTCTGAATCAATTCAACTGACAATTAATAATTACCCTTTTAAGGCGTCGTCAAACTGGCTTTTCAGAAAATTTCATGATCTCTGCAAGTCACTGCTCTTTTATATAAGCTTTCTCGATTTCTCCCACATACAGAGTGTGGTAATCTTTATCGGCATACCATTCTTCATCAAGCTCTGGCCCAATGGTAAAGCCCTCTGGCCCCATGTCCATGGCGTAAAGCTTTTTGCAGACCAGAGCGAGATTTCCTTCTTTAAAGTACGGGGCATCATCCGGCACCAGCGTCAGACCGCTTTCAGCAATTTTATCTTCATCCCGTCCTGAGACAGAACCCAGATAGCCCAGCTCCTTTTTATAACCTTCATCAAAAAAGGTCAGTGAAAAATGCTCAGATCCATCCACAAATTCTTTTGTAAAACGGCTTTCACGGATGACAATAAAAGCGACATCCTTTCCCCACATTACTCCCAGGCCGCCCCATCCCGCGGTCATTGTATTGGCTTTTCCATCCTTTTCGGCGGTAATCAGCATCCAATCTTTCGCGATGCGCTTAAAGGGGTTCAGGGATAAATCTTCGGTTGTTATTTTTTTATAATCAGACATGGTGTATCACTCCTTTGTTAAAATCATTATAAACCTTCTGATTTAAAAAGTATACCCGTATCAAAAAATAAAAACAGCCAGATCAGCAAATGCCGTTCTGGCTGTTTTCGGCTTAATTTAAATTAAGCAACACTAACGTTTTTAGCCTGTAAGCCTCTTGGACCTTCTTCTGTATCAAAGGTAACTTCCTGACCTTCATTTAATGTTTTGAAGCCATCACCAACAATCGCAGAGAAATGTACGAATACATCGTCGCCTTCTTCTCTAGAGATAAATCCAAAACCTTTTTCGCTGTTAAACCATTTTACTGTACCTTTATTCATTTTACGGTACCTCCTAAATTAAAACTTCATTCTAGGAACATATAAATAAAAAAACACATATTTTTGTAAATCATTTCGAAAAGTAAAACCAAAATGACTTGCAAAAATATGTGAAATCAATTGATACTTCCTTGAATACAAA
>CAUEUD010000302.1 GCA_959020865.1 Eubacterium limosum
GGGGATAAAAGACTAATAACTGTTGAAATAATAATTTGCTTTTTCATTGTCCTTACCAACTTTCTAATAGTTTTAAAATATAAAAGTGCTTTGAATCGGAAAAGCCATTATGTGGCTTTTCCGATTATTATTGACTATCTAAACTGATATCCACTCATAGTACTTGAGTTACAAATATTATAATAATCTGTCACAACATATACAAATGGTGTATTAATCTGAACATTTGTATTCCATACAGCATAAATATAAATAATCTCTCCTAATCGAGGATTTCCGGTAGTAAGCATTACTTGATGGCAGCGTGAGCATTGAAAATAGCAAGCATTATATACAATTAGCTCTCCTGCGCTATTCTCAGCCGTACCCATCCCCTTTTGGACCATATCATGATATGAGTAACCATTGCATACATTTTCATAACGTGGTTGGATTCTTGGATCAACCATTTCTGGATGTTCAAAAACGGTTACCTCTTGACCTGTTTCTGGATCAACAGTTACATAAACTTTTGATTCATTTTGTTCGTGGGCACTGGCTGGTATTGACATAGCCATTATTGATATAAATAACGCAATTGCTAACAATATACTAAGTCGTCTTTGGCTTTTAAAAGTTATCATTTTCTTCTCCTTACTTTAGAATACATTCTTCAAACTCCATTACTATTAAATTATAAATTTTCTTCCGTGCCCAACGGACTCACATCCTCTCCATTATACTGCATTTGAATTATTCAATCCAAATTTCTCTTAAACTTCTTCATCCCTTCCGGTTCTTTAGGCTGATAAACGGCGAAACAGGATGAAGCATTCGCCGTAAAAATCCCCATCTTTAAAGCTAACGATGTAAGAACCGGGCCAGACAGAACAACTGCCTTTTTCATTTTTTCTTTCATTGTCTTTTCCTCTTTCCGCTTTTAAGAATTAAAAAAGCTATCTTTAAATTAATCCTTCTGGATAATCTAAAGATAGCATGATTTTGTTTTCTTTTAAAGGGGGGTTGCAAAATTAACAGTCTATCTGTCATAATTAACAGGGTCTTTAAGGTTTAAATTGATGGACAGGCAGAACCAACCGCCTTCTGCCCCGTAATCAATGGATCCATCGTATTTTTTAGTGAGCTGTTCCATTGTCTTTAAACCAAAGCCGTGATTTTTCTGATCTCTTTTGGTGGTTACAAGCCCTTCCGAACCACTGATCGGCTCTTCCTGAAGAGTATTTTTGACTTCTGCAAAAAGCATTCCCCCGGTTCTATAAAGCCTTAAGACGATCCTTCCCTGTCCCTGCGGCATTTTTTCACAGGCCTCCAGAGCGTTATCGAGGGCGTTGCCCAAGATAATGCACAGATCCATCTCATCCATCTGCAGCTCCTTTGGCAGTACCATTTTAATGTCAAATTGAATCTGCCCTTTGTAGGCCATCTCCCTTTTCGCATTGATCACAGCGTCCAGGGCCGGATGCCCTGTGCTGTGGGGAAGTGTCCCCAGCTTTTCGTTTTTTTCTTCCAAAAATTGCCTAGCGGCTTCAAGCTCCCCCCTGTCCAGATACCCGGCTAGGGCGGTAAAAGCGTTTTTTAAATCGTGCCGCATCCTGCGCACCTCCTCGCCGGAGGCTTCAAGGTTCTGGTAGTAGATGCGCTGGCCCTCAATCTGCTGCTCGAGAAACATCTGTTTAAGACGCTGTTTCTCAAGGGTTTCCTCCTTTTCAAAAAAGGTAAAGGAGTAGACATTGCCAACAAAAATCCCCGCAACCCCCAGCAAGCACATGACAATGCTGAGTTCACTCTCCATATCGCTAAAGCTGAGTATCTGGTATAAAACAATGATGCTGGCAGCCGGCATGATTAAGAGATGAATGCTCTTTTTGAAAAAGAGCCTGCTAAAATCTGTTTTGCTGCGCACGTAAACAAAGCTGACAAAAACCAAAAGCAAAAACTTTGCGATGATATTGGTAATCAGCATAAGATTCGCACTAAAGCGGGCCGCTTCGACATCTTCGCCGCTAAAGAGCATAACCGAATAAGTCGCCAGCACATCACACAGTGCCATCACCACGCAAAACACCAGCGTTGCCACAAGATTAACCTTCCGGGGCACACGGTAAGCCCAGAACATCACCAGGCAGGCCGCGGCGGTGAAGGAGATGAGCAGGAGTGGATTTGTCATAAAGACCAGGGAAATCAGAACCCACCCGCTCAGCAGCACTACCTCCAACACAATCCACCGCCGCCTGTTTCGCTTTTCCTTTGAAAAAGACCGCACCCAGTAATAGATCAAAACCGCCTCAAAAGCTGCGGCATAAATCTGGACCCATATCTCCTTCATGTCATATCCCCACTTTTCTCTGATAGTTTAAATAAGTGATTTTGGCAGCATCCCGGTACTTCCTGCTGACAGGCAGCGACTCCTGTCGGCCCTTTAAATACACTTTATCGCTGAGAAAACAGGTAATATACCCCATATTGACCAGAAAGCTCTGGTGGATGCGGACAAAATCAAAAGGCGTGAGCCGTTCTTCTTCCTCCCCGAGCTTTTTCAGGCTGGTATAGTCTTTATCCTCAGTATGAACAACCACATAACGGCGCTTTGACTCGAGATACAGTATCTCAGCTATGGAAATACTCTGGCTCACACCCTTGTACATGGCGGCATATTTCTGCTTTCTGTTCTTGTACCGGACCATCACGCGGTCCATCTCCTCTGAAAAAAAAATTTCCTCCAGGGGTTTTATCAAGAACTGAGAGATTTCCAGGCGCATGGCCTGAGAGATAAACTCTTGGTGCGAGGTCACATAGATCAGAAAAACCGCTTTGTCTATAGAGCGCAGCTTTTCCCCAAGGGTAATCCCATCCATAACCGGCATCTCAATATCAAGAAAAACCAGATCAAAGGGTTTTTGCGCTGCCTCCTCCAGAAGCGCTTGTCCTTTTTCAAAAATATGTATTTCCGGCTTAAAGGGCTTCTCTTTAAAATAAGCTTCCAGCCTCTTTTCGATGTCCTGTCTGAAATAGGCTTCATCATCACATACACCAATGCGGAACATTTTTAAGACCTCCCCTTTCCATCCATTGATTTACGCTTTATTTTATTATAACATTTTTAACTTATAAAAGATATCTATATATTATTTGAACACGCTAAAAAAAGACAGAAACCCGGTACTTTCGTTCTTTTCTGAATTTAACCATTTATTTATAAAGGGGTTTAGGCCACTTTTTCAAATTAACCCCGACCTCTGTTTTAATCGGGCACCGCCTCGGCGCGTCTTATCGGGATTTCGTTTCCCTGTTCCTTACCCGATCATTGGAAATCGGAGA
>CAUEUD010000303.1 GCA_959020865.1 Eubacterium limosum
AAGCGAAAAACACATCCTTAACGCCATTTTTACTTGATAAACATTTATCAAACAAAGTCTGGCCTGTTTTGGAGACAAAAAGAAGGACTTTTTGGTTTTAAATTCGTAATCAATTACAGTTTTATCGTTGACAAATACACGCAATTATTATAATATTAATCCAATTAAATATGATGCTCTCAAGAAAATATCCTGATAAAGTTTTTTTACCTTTTTCGGATGGTTTTTTTCATAAGCCGAAACAATACTCCTCTGTTTGATCGCGGGCAGGCGATTTCCCCAATCCTCTGCCCACGCCTAACTCTATGTTCTATCCATAACAGCATCCGAATTCATTCTCCAAAGAAACAGGAATCATCGTATTTAATTGCCAATTTTGCTCATCTCAAAAACAGTCAATCCTCTGCTCAAACCGCCTGTATCTTTGAGATTCCTACCCAAAGCCCGAAAGGGCTTTTTTTGGGCGCAGATAAAGCTTCTCACGAAGAAGTAAAGCGCTGAAGCGTAAACTATTAATAATGGAAATTTGAAAATGGAAAGTGGAAAATTCAAGAGCCCTTTCGCCTCCTGCGAAAGCGATAAGACTGCGGCCGCAGGCCGCATCTCATCAAACCTTGAAAGCAAAGTTTGTACCATAATTTTCCATTTCCTATTTTCCATTTATTTTAAATCAGGCCGAAATGACAACAGGCGTTGTAGATACCGTCCTCGTCCACACTGTCGGTCACGTAGGTGGCGGTCTGCTTCAGCGCGTCGATGGCGTTCCCCATCGCCACTGTGTAGTCCACCGCGCCGAACATCTCCAGATCATTCTCCTCATCGCCAAAGGCAATGGCCTGTGAGCGGTCAAACCCCAGCAGGCCGAGCATCCGCTCGATGGCAGACGCTTTGGACACCGCCTCCGGGAGAATGTCCAGCACCAGCGGCGCTACCACCCGCGCTTTCAGTCCCTCCTGCGCTGTCCGTACACGGCCCTTCAGCCCGTCGCCGATGATGGCAAGCTGGTACACACCGTACTCGCAGGCCCGTTCGAGGGCCCCCTCAATGCTCACGTCATAATCGACGGCGTAGGGGCTTTCATTCCAGCACAGCACGTTGCCGGTAGTGCTCTCCAGCACAACCCCCACATCGCGGACTTCCCCGAGCTCACGCAGCAGCGCTGCGACCACCTCCGGCGCAAGGAGCTGCCGCCAGACCTCCACGCCGCCGTGGGTCAGGCTCAGCCCGTTGGCCGCAATGTAGGTATCCATCTCCAGCTCCGCCACAAACTGGCGGATCACACTGGGCTCACGGCCAGTCACAATGACGGGCTGTATACCGTTCTCCCTGAGCGCGTGCAGAGCCCGGCGCGCCGAGGCCGGAACCCGGTCCAGAAAATTGCTGCTCTCCACCTTGTGGCTGGCCAGCGTGCCGTCAATGTCAAAAAAAGCGACGCGAATGGTTTCCTTCATGTCTTTTCCTCTTTCGTTTGGATTGTTTTCTTTAATTATAACATTTTATCCTAAGGCTGGATTGAGTCTTTAAGGGCTCAATGCCTTTAAACAACCATACTTTTATTCCATTTTCAAATCAGGCTCTGTCCAAAAAACTTCTAAAAAAGAAGTTTTTAATTGTCCACTTAAGCGAATAGCGGTCTCCGCAATAATCGATTTATCCTCTTCCGGCACAGACAGTCCGATAAGCAGCTGGTTTAAGAAATAAGCAACGCATTCCGTGCTTGGGGCATTTAGTTCCCCTGACATAAACTGACGAAAAAACTCTCCCTGGCAGGCAGTATTTGTAATATAAAAAAGTTTAAACTCCAAAGTCTCCGGGTTTTTTTTTGCCGCTTTATACAGGGTCCTGAAAACACTTAAATAAAAGTCATTTCCAGGAATAACCCCCGTATGGTTGAGGTAAATCTCAGAAAAAAAACGATTCAGCTTTGGATCAGACATCACGGACAGAAAAAAAGCCGCAATACACGTACATCCCTTTTGAATCAAATCTCCACCGTAATGCCGTGCCTCAATCTCCTGATTTACGCATCCATAAAAACGGTTATTGATATCATTGGTCAAAAAGCTCGCAATGTCAGTCTTATCCTTAAAATAGTGAAAAAGATTCGTTCTCGGGATCTCCGCTGCTTCGCAGATATTTTTCAGTGTTGTTTTGTTAAACCCATTTTTATAAAAAAGTAACTTTGAGTAGTATATAATCTTCTGTTTCGTCGCAATTCCTGCTTCGTTATTTGCCATAATTAACCTCTCTCTATCTGTTCCTCTTAATCTTAACGAATTCACATGTGAATTGCAAACAAAAATATTTTTATTGACACGCGTCGAAAAATATCCTATAATGTTTTTATATTAATCGACACATGTCAATAAATGCAGATCTGCAGTCTGCTAGTTTAATTTATAAGGGAGATCAAAATGGAAAATCAAAATCCTGTATATTTGGAAAAACTGGATCGGCTGAATAAAACCATCGAAAAGGGAACAGCTGACCGTGTCCCCGTCCTGCCAATTATGGAAACCTGGGCTGCTTTCTATGGTGGAGCCAATCTTGAGGACGCCTATGTCAAAAACCCTAACACTCTATTCAACGCCTATAAAAAAATCAATGAAACGATCTATTTAGATGGCATTCTTGAAAACGGTAATCTGATTCCGCTGAAAATGATGTCCAACTTTGGCGAGGGCATCTATACATTGACCGATAAAGGCTTTGTCACAAAGGGCAGCGAGGGTGCAACAATGGACCCGTCTGAATACCCTGAGCTTGTAAAAAATCCACTTGCCTTTTTCGCAAACGTCATTGCGCCCAGAAAATACCCTATTTTAAAGGAGGACCCAGAAAAAAACTTAGACCGCCTTCGCAAAGCCTTCGGCGATTTTATGGAATTTTTGCAGTTCAACGGACAGGTTGACAGTCGAATCGAAAATGAACTTGGCCTTCCGGTTCTCGCCAAAGGTGTTGGCTTCCTCACACCTGACATGATTCTTGATTTTTTACGAGATTTTGTCGGTGTTTCATTGGATCTCCGCAGACATCCCAAAGAATTTTTAGCAGCCTGCGACGCAATTTTTGAGCCTGCACTCGAGATGACCCTCGGTTCCTATCCCGTCGCGGATAAACGCGGCGTTGTTTTCTCACCGCTTCACTTACCCACCTTCCTCAAACCTAAAGACTTTGAAAAATTTTATTTCCCATTTATGTACAAATTTGTGGAAGAGGTTGCCGTCAAGCGCGGGTATCGTATTTTCTTCTTTATGGAAAATGACTGGACGCCATATCTTAGTATTTTACAGGATTTACCCTCAAAC
>CAUEUD010000304.1 GCA_959020865.1 Eubacterium limosum
TTGGTGTGATTACAATTAATCGTCCCAAAGCGCTCAATGCTCTGAATAGCGAAACACTTTCAGAATTAAAGCAGCTTGTAGGTGAAATCGAGGAACGTAAAGACATTAAAGTTGTAATCGTAACCGGGTCTGGTGAGAAAGCTTTTGTTGCAGGCGCAGATATTGCAGAAATGGTGAATGGCACTCCGGTAGAAGGACGGCAAATGTGTCTGCTGGCTCATGAAGCGTTTGCTAAGCTTGAAAATATTCCGCAGGTGACCATCGCAGCGGTTAACGGCTATGCTTTAGGGGGCGGTTGTGAGCTGTCTATGGCCTGCGATATTCGTATTGCAGCTGATAATGCGAAGTTTGCCCAGCCTGAGGTAAATCTTGGTATCCTTCCTGGCTTTGGAGGAACTCAACGTTTACCGAGACTTGTAGGAAAAGGAAGAGCGAAGGAACTGATTTTTACAACCGATCAAATTGATGCACAGGAAGCATACCGGATTGGTTTAGCCAATAAAGTTGTTCCCAAAAATGAACTAATGAGTACCTGCTTGAAAATGGCAGAAAAAATCATCAGTAAAGCGAGCTATGCGGTAGCGCTGGCAAAATCGGCTATCAATACCGGCATGGATGTTGACTTGGCTTCAGGTTGTAGATTTGAATCAGATCTTTTTGGTCTGGCATTTTCTACAAATGACAAAAAAGAGGGTATGAGTGCGTTTCTGGAAAAAAGAAAAGCAGATTTAAAGGATTTTTAGGGGGATGAGATGAAACATATACCCGTTTTAACACCCAAGCAAGCAGCAGATCTGGTTCAAAATAATCAAATTATCGTCACTGGAGGTTTTGTTGGGAGCTGCTGTCCTGAAACGCTGACAAAAGTATTGGAAAAACGCTTTCTGGAAACAGGGGAACCTAAGAACCTTACATTGATTTACGCAGCAGCCCAGGGAAACCGGGATGGCAGCGGAGCTGACCACTTTGCCCATGAAGGCATGGTAAAACGTGTTATCGGCGGTCATTGGAACATGGTTCCTCAGCTTGGAACCATGGTAATTGATAATAAAATTGAAGGCTACAATCTGCCACAGGGAACCATTTCTCAGCTTTTCAGAGATATTGCGGGGAACCGTGTCGGAACAATTACACATGTTGGTTTAAACACTTTTGTTGACCCCAGAAATCAGGGTGGAAAACTAAATGAGATCACTAAAGATGACATTGTCGAGCTGATTGACATCAATGGACAGGAAAAATTACTCTACAAAGCCTTTCCAGTCAATGTTGCTTTTTTAAGGGGAAGCTACGCTGACGAATACGGCAATGTTACAGTCGAAAACGAAGTCGCTTCTCTTGAGGCAACCTCTATCGCTCAGGCAGCAAAAAACAGCGGTGGGAAAGTAGTGGTACAGGTCGAAAAAATTGTAAAAGGTGGTACCCTTGATCCCAGATTGGTGAAAATCCCCCGGATTTATGTTGATGCAGTCGTTGTCGCAGAAGAAGGAGACCATCAGCAGTGTTTTGGACATCCTTTTGATGCCTCACTGACCGGTGCAACACAGTCACCGCTTGGTGATACAAAAGCAGACTGTATGTGTACCAAAAAGATTATTGGAAGACGGGCTGCCCTTGAGCTTATGGAGGACAGTGTGGTCAATCTTGGAATTGGTATACCTGAGTATATTTCTCGTGTTGCAAATGAAGAAGGAATTGGCGATTATATGACGTTGACTGTCGAGGCCGGTCCGATTGGCGGTGTGCCCCAGGGGGGATCACAGTTTGGCGCAGCACTCAATCCAGAGTGCATTCTGGATCAGGCTTATCAGTTCGATTTTTATGACGGTGGTGGAGTCGACCTGGCATTTCTGGGACTGGCTCAGGCAGATGAAAAAGGAAATATTAACGTTTCCAAATTTGGTCCAAGAATTGCTGGTTGTGGTGGATTTATCAATATCACACAAAACGCAAAGAAGGTTTACTTCTGTGGTACGTTTACCGCTGGAGGGCTGAAGACTGAGATTAAAGACGGGAAAATCAAAATTATCCAGGAAGGCAAATCTAAGAAATTCATAACCGAGGTAGAACAGATTACCTTCAGTGGAGATTACGCTAACAAAACCGGTCAACCGGTCATGTATATTACTGAACGCGCTGTTTTCGAACTGAGAAAAGACGGTGTATATCTCATTGAAATCGCCCCGGGGATTGATTTGCAAAAAGATGTCCTTGATCAAATGGACTTTGTACCTAAAATGGATGGAGAGCCGGCGCTCATGGACTGGCGGATTTTCCGGGACGAGTTAATGGGAATAAAAGGCAATTAAAAGTTTTTAAATATTAAAAGATATATAAAGGAGTTTTTTAAATGGATTTTCAGTTAGATGATAAAAGATTGGCATTGCAGAAAGCTGTACGTGAATTTGCGGAAAAAGAATTATTACCAGGTGTCCGAGAAAGAGACGAGACAAGTACTTTTCCGGTTGACGCTTATAAAAAAATGGGTGAAATGGGGCTGATTGGTCTTCCCTATCCAAAAGAATACGGTGGACAGGGCGGAGATTACCTTGATTATGCCATTGCCGTTGAAGAAATTGCCAAGGTTGACGGATCTGTTGCTATTTCTTACTCAGTATCGACCTCTCTCTACGGCGGAAGTGTGTCAAACTCTGCTTCAGAAGAACAGAAACGAGAATTTTTACCACCGGTATTATCTGGTCAGAGCTTTGGCGCTTTTGGTCTGACAGAACCCAACGCTGGCTCAGACGCAGGCGGGTGCATCACCACAGCCACCAGAGAAGGAGACCACTATATTTTAAATGGTGCTAAGTGTTTTAATACAAACGGGCCTTTAGCCGATTATTTTGCAGTTTATGCTTTAACTCAGCCAGAAAAGAAAGCAAAAGGTTTATCTTGTTTTTTAGTCAAAAAAGGGACTCCAGGATTTTCGATCGGAAAAATTGAAAATAAAATGGGGATTCGTGCAACCCAGGTATCTGAACTCATCTTTGATAACTGTAAAATCCCGGCAGAAAATTTGATGGGGGAAGAAGGACAGGGCTTTAAGGTAGCCATGAAAACCCTTGACGGCGGCCGTATTGGCGTTGCAGCACAGGGGTTGGGACTTGCCGAAGGCGCATTCGAGATTGCCCGCAAATATTTAATGCAGCGTGAGCAGTTTGGAAAACCACTGTATAAGAACCAGTACCTTGCATTTAAAATGGTCGAACTGGAATGTCAGATTGAGCAGGCGCGATTAATGCTCTATAAAGCAGCATTGGATAAATCTGAGGGAAGGCCTTATACTTTATCAGCTG
>CAUEUD010000305.1 GCA_959020865.1 Eubacterium limosum
TTCTCCCTTTTCTTTTGTCCTAAAATGCCTGCAAGTGCACATGCAGGCCGTGAATTCAAATAAAAACCTAAGGAGAAATACAAATGATTGTTGTCGTAAAACCAGGAACACCGGAAGAAGAAGTACAGAAACTGGCCGCTGCCATTGAGAGACAGGGATTAAAGATCCATTACTCTCAAGGGGTGGATCATACAATTTTAGGCTTAATTGGCGAAACTCAGACCATTGACGTCCATAAGCTGCGTTCAAATCACATTGTTGAAAAGGTCATGCGGGTACAGGAGCCTTACAAAAAAGCAAACCGTGCTTTCCATCCAGATGATTCAATCATTGATGTTCAGGGAAACCTCATCGGTGAGGGCCATGTTTCCGTTATCGCAGGCCCTTGCTCGGTGGAAAGTGAGGAACAGATCATTGAAATTGCCAGGGATGTCAAAGCATCTGGCGCTAAATTTTTGAGAGGCGGCGCTTTCAAACCCAGAACATCCCCTTACTCATTCCAGGGAATGGGCGCAGACGGTCTGGAGCTGCTGCTTTTGGCTAAAAAGGAAACCGGGCTGCCTATTGTTACTGAGTTGATGGACATGTCTCAGCTGCCGCTTTTCGATGAGGTAGACGTTATTCAGGTTGGCGCCCGTAATATGCAGAATTTCACCATGCTCAAGGAGCTTGGTAAAATTGATAAGCCAATTTTGCTGAAACGCGGCCTGTCCGCTACCATGCGGGAATTCCTTATGTCAGCGGAATACATCATGGCAGGCGGCAATGAACAGGTTATTCTCTGTGAGCGCGGTATCCGCACCTTTGAAAACGCGACCCGCAATACCCTTGACCTGAGCTGTATCCCACTGCTCAAGAAAAAGAGCCATTTACCAGTGATCATTGATCCAAGCCATGCGACAGGGATCAACTGGATGGTGGAATCCATGTCAAAGGCCGCCATTGCCGCCGGTGCGGACGGTGTCATGATTGAAGTGCACAATAAGCCTGAGGAAGCATTGTGTGACGGGGATCAGGCCATTACGCCGGATGCGTTTGATAAAATTATGGCGACACTCAAAAAATACGCGGAATTTGAGGGAAAGGTTCTTTAGGATGGAGACATTAAAAGGAAAAACCGTCAGCTTTATCGGTCTGGGACTCATGGGCGGCGCACTGGCCATGGGCATCCGAAAGCAAGGGCCGGATAAGATCTGTGCCTTTGACATTAATGAAGAAGTCCTGGAGGACGCCCTGAGGAAAGAGGTTATCGACTGGGGTGTCAGCGAACCGGAAGGGATCCGCCAGATTCTGGGAGTATCTGATCTGGTGGTGATTTGTCTTTATCCACAGCTTGCACTGGATTTTATTTTGGAATATATGGAGGACTTCAAAGAGAACGCTGTTATCACTGATATTACCGGCGTTAAAAAGCTGCTGGTCGATCATCTCAGGGGAGTACTTCGGGAGGATCTGGATTTGATTCTGGGCCACCCGATGGCCGGCAGTGAAAAAGAAGGCTTCGGCAATGCAGATGATGCCATCTTTAAGGAGCGCAATTATATTTTAGTTCCTCAGCCGGAAAACAAACCGGAAAATTTATCCTTTATCAAGGAGATTATCCGCAATCTGGGCTTTGTGAATATTGTAGAAACCACCGCAGAAGTCCACGACCAGAAGATCGCCTTTACTTCGCAGCTTTGCCACGTTATCGCCAGTGCCCTGGTGGACAG
This sequence comes from Eubacterium limosum, assembly GCA_959020865.1. Lineage (GTDB taxonomy): Bacteria > Bacillota > Clostridia > Eubacteriales > Eubacteriaceae > Eubacterium > Eubacterium limosum_B. The sequence continues at coordinate 1,713 of CAUEUD010000305.1, forward strand.
TGAGGATGACCTCCACATCACGGATTATGAAGGCGGCAGCTTCGGAGACCTCACACGCATTGCCATGATCAATGCTGGCATGTGGACAGAGCTGTTTATCTGCAATAAGGAAGCACTGGTAGATCAGATTGAAAAGTTTGAAAAAAGCATGGACACCATGAAAAAAATGATCCAGGCCGAGGACAGTGATGGACTCACAGAAATTTTAAGCAATGTTCGGAAGAAAAGAATCACCATGGAAGTGGACCGACAGAATAAAACATCGGCGAAAACACAAAAAGCTTAAAACTTTCTGAAGGGAAATTTGCACAAAGTGAGAGCGAAAACGAGTATCATTATCGTGAAAACTGTTACAGAAAAGGTGCAACGCATTTCACTATTGACTTATTTTCAAAAGGTTGTATACTATAGACAAATAAACAAATACCAATTGAAACTCCCCTGTTTCAAGCGGTGCAGATTTGTTTATTGAGCTGTGAGTAGTGAGGCTCACAGCGGAATAAAATCATATATTACCCCCCCTCTCCCCTATAGAGAAACCCTCGAGACAACGTCCCCCCTTATGCGTTGCGAGGGTTTTTCTCTTTTTTGAATTTATTCTGGAATTTTGGAAATAAATCATTTTAAGGACTTTCATAATGACATTTGTTCGATTATAATAAACCAAAAGGAAGTGATAAAAATGTTAGCAGACAGCCACGCGCATTTAGATGACGAGCGCTTTGAAAATGAAGTGGATACGATTATCGAAAACGCCCGAAATGCCGGTATTGGTTTTATTTTAAACCCCGGCACCGAGGAGGGCACCAGCACTCGCGCCGTAGAACTGAGCCAGACCTACGATATTGTTTATGCCGGTGTCGGGTTTCATCCCTCTGACTGCGTGTCATTTGATAAAAATAAACACCCGAAGATGATCAGGAAGTGGTGTGAACTGGATAAAGTACTGGCCATTGGAGAGATTGGCCTGGATTATTATTATGACGACGGCGCCCCGAGAGATTTGCAGAAGAAGGTATTTGAGGAACAGATTGATCTGGCAAATGAACTGAAAAAGCCCATCATCGTTCACGACCGCGATGCTCATGGTGATTCTATGGATATGGTAAAATCCTGCCTTGATCCCAATGTCGGCGGGGTATTTCACAGCTATAGCGGAAGTGTTGAGATGGCCAAAATTTTGCTTGATTTTGGGCTCTACCTCTCCATCGGCGGCCCCCTGACCTTTAAAAATTCCAGAAAAGCCCCCGATGTGGTCAAATATATGCCGCTGGACCGGCTTCTCATCGAAACCGACAGCCCTTACCTCACCCCAGTCCCCTACCGAGGAAAACGCAACGAGCCCGCCTATGTCCGTTTTGTGGCTGAAAAGGTTGCGGAGATTAAGGAGATACCAGTGGAAGAGGTGCAGGAAACGACATTTGAGAATTGTCGGAGGTTGTTTGGAGTTTAATATTGTGAGGAGTATAAGGAACCGCTAGTCGGTTCTTTTTTTATTTACTTTCAACTGTAAACGTGATACAATCGAAGTGAAATCTAACTTTT
>CAUEUD010000306.1 GCA_959020865.1 Eubacterium limosum
TTTTACCTAAGGAAGGAAAAACGTCCTATAGGCACTGCCATTTCTTTGACAGTCTTAGCCCGCTGTGTCAATTCACAGCGGGCTTTCTTTTTAAGCTCAAAATTTTTATGTTTTATCCCGCGTTCCTCGCGGCCTTGTGAGCTTCCTTCAATCCCTCGATCTCATCGCACAGCCCGTTGAGCTTACAGCTCTGGCAGTCAAAATCGATGCCGTCGAACATGGTATTGAGCGCTGAGGTAACGTCTCTTACCTTTTCGGCGATGGGGAGCAGGCCTTTATACAGAGGGCTGTCGCCTAAAATCAAGATGAGCTTAACCTGCTCTACCTGCGGCAGCGCCGAAAAATGGCGGTGCATGGCCCACCCCAGGCGATCAAGGCTAAAGCCTTTTTTCATGGCTTTTTTGCCCACACGCAAGTTGGTAAAAAGCTTTTGGGCGGACATGCGCACCATAACGTCTAAGAAGTGCATGCGGATGTCCGCAAACTCTACGGACTTCAGATAATCGTATGTATCCTCGGCTTCTACGCCCCGGCATTTTAAGAGCACCACCTTTCCAAAGGACAGGTGTCTGTTTTTTCCAGCCAGCGCCGCCTGATCACCGATCAAATAAACACCCTGGGCTTCCCCGAAATCAAAATTGGAGGAGCTCACCATGAGGTTAACGCTCTCTTTGGGATAGCCGCCCAGCTCCAGAGCCGTATCCCTCTCCATGAGAAAGGAATTTTTCGCTGCTTCTGGCCACAGTCCCTTGGCACTGGAAAGCCGCTTAAGGCCGCCCTCTTTCAGCTGTTCCTCAATTTCCCAAGCATACTGATCAAATATGTCCATTATGGCTTACAGCTTTCTATCCCTTGGCAGGCGGTCATAGTAAGTATTGAAAATCGGGAAAAGCTTCCGGACGAGCTTACTGTCCAGATTAAACCAGTAGACGATAAAGGTGATGCCAAAAAAACAGCCGAAAATTTTACCCATTGTTTTTAAGACTTTCCATATTTTTTTCATCTCTTTATTCTTTTTCATTTTCTTAACCTACCTGGACCGATCCTTTCTGCCGGGCGTACTCCGCGGCGCCTAAAGCGCCCATGAGCTGCGGGTCGGTCTTCAGCTCTGCGATGTGGAGCTTAAGCACATGCTCAATGGCCTGTTTAAGCCCATCATTTTTCGCGCAGCCTCCGGTCATCGTGATGAGACCATCGGTTCCGGCCTTTTTAGCCATAACAAAGCAGCGTTTGGCAATGGACATTTGCAGGCCAGCGGCGATTTCTTCTCTTGGCTTACCGTCGCCAACCAGGGAGATAACCTCAGATTCTGCAAAAACGGTGCACTGGGCTGTAATAGGGATCACATTTTTCGCTGACAGCGACAGTTTGGAAAAGTCTTCTAAAGACATCTCAAAGGCACGGGCCATGGCTTCGTAAAACTTACCAGTGCCAGCCGCGCATTTATCGTTCATGGCAAAATTTTTAACCGTGCCATCCTCGTCAATGGCGATGCCCTTGACATCCTGTCCGCCGACATCGATGATACCGGTAACGTCAGGATTCGTTATATGAACGCCCATGGCGTGACAGCTGATTTCTGATATGTTCTCGTCTGCAAAAGGCACCTTATTCCGGCCATAACCTGTGCCTACCAGATAGTGCAAATCTTCGGCTTTTTTAAGTTCTTCAATACCAGCCAACGCCTCCGCAAGCGCGGCATTGGCTGTTTCTACAGGATTGATTTTACTGCGCACCGTAGAATGGCCGCAGATATCGCCGTTTTCATTGATAATCACACATTTGCCGTAGGTCGAGCCTACATCACATCCACCAAAATATTTACTCATTTATTTTTACCTGTCCTTTTTCGTATTTTATTTTTACCAGCTTTCGCTGTCATCAAAGTCTTTCAGTGTCGGATCCACTGGTTCTTCATTCATCACTGCTTCCATATACTTATTGAGCTGATCGCGCATATCCCGGCGGCTGATGGTTCTGGGGTCTACGAGATCCTGCTTCAGCCAGACCATCTTAATGCCTCTTCTGCGGGCTTCTTCCTCAATGAGGCCTGAGACGCCAGCGGGTCCTTTACAGGAAATCTGGTCAAACATGATCAACATATCGCAATTATACTGCTCGATCAATGTCCACACATCATCTGTATAAACATTGTAACCGCCCTTACTGTGGACACGCATCGTTGCTTCCTGGATTACTTTCGCAACACCTGTCAGCATCGTATCCACTGACGAGGTATCAATGGGTGTATGTCCCTGATGCTCAATAAACTGAAATACACACTCGATCCCCCAGCAGTTTAACATCCACTCGTCCATAGCACTGTACATATTGGCAATGGTCCCCCATACCAACGCCCGGTGTCTTGAAACCGCGGGATAAACTCTTGGTTTATTCATACTTTTACGCAATAATTTATTGACCTGTCGGTCATTTTTAATGGCGACAGGGTTTCCAGAGGAATCCTGATAGGTAAATACCCGGTACATCCAGTTTGACGAGCCGTAATGGGGGGCCGTCTCCGTCGCGTTCATCTCCCACTTTTCAAGCCGAAGCGCGTTTTGCTCATTCCATCCTTCGCACGCCTCCTTGAGAAGGTTATAATCGTATTTTTCTCCGGTATGTTCTTCCATAAACTGGATACAGTCCTTTAATTCTGCGATTGCATACTCCTGAACATCCTCCTGCGTATGGCGCAGCGGTGTGTTTAAAACATAAGTTGGCAAATTGAAACGGCGATCCAGAATGGTACTGGCCATAATACTGCCATCACAGGGCATATTGGTCGAGATATAACAGCAGCCCATTTTGGGGAAATCATCCTCAATGGCCACGCCGGACTCCATGGAGGGCAATCCGCAGACATCCGCTGGAACGCCGTAACTCTCTGTGACATCCAGATAATGCTCTGGTGAATGATGGCTTATGATTGAAGGTAAATAATGCGGCACCATGTGGGTTAGCACGCCTTCATGCTCCGCGAAACCTGCGGTTATAATTTTAGGCATATACGCATCAATACAAATATATTTTTTTGAGTTTTCATTGACAGGGTTTATATTTTCATCGGCTGAAAAAATCTTTTCCATATTACTGGTTAAAAGCCTGGCAATGGTATTCAGATTCTTTCGTCCAGCGCGCAGCATGGTTCCCCGAAACCCCGGTACTCCATGATCAAAGAAAGAAGGTGTCGTGAGATATATCGTCATCCAGCGGTAACGCAGAAGCGCGCTTACATT
>CAUEUD010000307.1 GCA_959020865.1 Eubacterium limosum
AATAGGCCCTTTTAGGGCCCGTTCAAACCACCAGTTTAACTGGTGGTCATGATTATACGCTTGGCGCTTCCAGCATGTTTTCGCGGATTTTATCCAGATCTTCTTTTGTCAGATCGGTTTTATCAAGCAGGTAAGCGTCGACATTTTCGTAGTTTTCCTTGATGTAGTTCAGCTGGATCTTCAGCCATTCGGGCTTGACGCCAAAGAAATCCTTGAGCTGGTCCTTGGAAATCCCCTTGGCCTCGTTCATTTCATCGGCCATGATGGTGCCGAGAACCTCGAAAGCTTCGTCGAAGGTCAGGTTGGTCAGGGAGTAATCCGAGATGATGGTTTCCTCGGGCACACCGCAGATCAGCAGGATGAGGGCAGTCATGAAGCCGGTGCGGTCCTTTCCGTTGGTGCAGTGATACAGGATGGGGTATTGGTTGGGGTCGGTCATGACCTTGAGGATTTCTGCGTAAAGCGGCGCGGCGTTTTCGACCTGGTAGCGGTAGATCTTGCGCATGAACGCATCAATGCCGTCAGGGGCTGTAAAGTCGATCTCATTGTGGCTGAAGGGAATATTTTTGAGCACCGGAATGTTTTTGTAATCTGCGGTGGAGGGCAGCTTGTCCGGCAGAGCCTTGGCTTTGGGCGCGTCCCTGAAGTCAAAGACATGTTTGAGGCCAAGCTCCTCAAAGTATTCCACATCTTTATCGGAAAGGTGCGCCAGCTCCTCGCTGCGGATCACCTTGCGCCATTTTGTCCTGCGTCCGTCCAGGCCGGTGTAGCCGCCGATATCGCGGATATTGATGGAATTCTCCAGCTGGATCAGCCGCTTGCCCAGGTTGGACTCGTCACAGAAAATCAGGTGTTCTTCGTCCTTAAAATCGGTTTCCCAGGGGTTTTTCTCTGGAAGCGGGAGGCTGTCGGTCTGGCTAAAATCTTCTGCCTGAAGCTTTTTCTGACGTTTTTTATGAATCAGATATGGGACTGCGGCAGCCGCGGCAATAAGCGCCCCAATGCCTACAAATTTTTTCATATGTTCACTCCTTTGACTCTTTCTACTTTATTATATAGAATATATTGTAACATAAAGACTTAAATTTGTCCCGGTGACAATTTGTTTTTTCAGCATATTTTATAAAAAGGAGCGTTTTAATGGAAAATGTCGGAATTTATGTGCATGTCCCCTTCTGCCGGCAGAAGTGCCGCTACTGTGATTTTCCCTCATGGGCGGGTCTTGGTGAGGCGGAGGCTGGGCGTTATTTTGAGGCGGTCTGCCTTGAGATAAAGGCCTTCGCGGCTGAGCAGGGAAGAGTGCCCGCGGGCACGGTTTATTTTGGCGGGGGCACGCCCTCTTATGTGGCGGCCGATTATATCGGACGGGTCATGGACTGTATCCGGGAGTGCTTTGAGCTGCCTGAAGAGGCCATTGAGGCGACCATTGAGGCGAACCCCGGAACCCTGACCGATGCGAAATGCCGGGCTTACCGAAACATGGGCCTTAACCGTGTGAGTATGGGCCTCCAGACCACAAGCGACAGGGGGCTGAAGGCTCTGGGCCGTATCCACACCTACGCGGATTTTGAGACGTCTCTGGATCTGCTGGGAAGCGCGGGATTTGAGAATATCTCAGCGGATTTGATGTTTGGCCTGCCGGGGCAGACCCTGGAGGATGTACGGCAGGATATTGACCGTCTCACTGCCCTTGCTTCCATTAAGCATATTTCCAGCTACAGTCTGAAAATCGAGGAGGGAACAGCCTTTGACACGCTGTACCGCCAGGGGAAACTGCTGCTGCCGGACGAGGCGCTGGAACGGCGGATGCAGCACGCCATCATTGACGGTCTGGCTGAGAACGGCTTTGAGCAGTATGAGATATCGAACTTTGCGAGGAAAGGCTGGGAAAGCCGTCACAACAGCCTGTACTGGGTGATGAAGCCCTATGTGGGCTTTGGACTGGGGGCAGCCTCCTATTATAAGGAAGAGCGCCGAACCAATGTGATGGATATGGAAGACTACTGCGCTCTGGTCACGCAGGGAAAAGCCCCGGTGCTCGAGACGCACATTTTGGACGCCCAGGAGAAAAAGGGCGACTTTATGTTCCTGGGACTGCGGCGCATGTGCGGGGTGGATGATGCGGATTACCGGGAGCTGTTTGGCAGTAGTTTTTTTGAGGATTTTGAGGAAATCGAAAACCTTGTGAAGGCGAGGCTTCTCACGCGTGAGGATCAGGTTATCCGGCTTACCCCAAAGGGGCAGGACCTGGCGAATCAGGTGTTTGTAGCTTTTGTTTAGGACGGGTCTGCTGCGGTGGAATACGCTGTGGACGGTCTTGCTTAAATAATGTTTAAATCTTAAAAACTTGACATTTATCTTATAGAAATCTATTGACAAAGTAAGACCCTGGTGGTATATTATAGTCAAGATATTAGCACTCACATGTAACGAGTGCTAATAAAGAGGTGAACAAAATGGACTTGAAAGAGAGAAAGAAGAAGATATTGGAGGTAATCATTAAGGATTACATCAATACCGCCGAACCGGTGGGGTCTCGGACCTTGTCAAAGCGTTATAACCTTGGCATCAGCCCTGCGACCATCCGGAACGAAATGGCTGATCTCGAAGACCTGGGCTTTTTAATGCAGCCGCACACCTCATCTGGAAGAATTCCGACTCAGCTGGCATACCGCTATTATGTCGATGAGATCATGCAAATCCAAAAATTAGCTAAGGTTGTGAGAAATGACATCCATAATGGGTATCTTAAAATAACAAGGGAGCTGGATAACACCATGAACCACACGGCAAAGGTGCTGTCCCAGCTGACCAACTACACCTCTGTGGTGCTGTCGCCGCGGGTTTCCTGCTTTAACTGCAAGCACGTACAGATTGTTCCTTTAATTAAGGAACGGGTTTTACTCATTGTGGTCACCTATGAAGGGATGGCAAAGAACATTGAAATGACCCTTTCGCAGGAAATTGACACCACTTTGGCCCTGAAACTGAGTAATGTCTTAAACAGCTTTCTGAAAAATATTTCCTTCCAGGAAATTAACATGGAGCTGGTCGATCAGATTCAGGAATTGTCTCCGGATGAAAGCAATTTACTCCGGGAAATTCTTCCGGTATTAAGGGATACTTTGATGGAAGAGGCTTCAG
>CAUEUD010000308.1 GCA_959020865.1 Eubacterium limosum
TGAACAGGCGCAGGAACGCATTTCTGAAATCAGCCGCATTATCAAGCGGCTGTAGCATGGAGATCAGATAGGCGGTGCCGGTCTGGTACAAAATGGCAAAACCAAAGGTTTTCCAGCTTCCCAGCTCTTTTTTCATGGTCGCCAGCGCCGCCATACAGGGCGATGCCAAGAGCACAAACAGGATGAAGCTGTAAGCCGAAAGCGGGGTGAAAATCTGTCCGAGCGCCATGGTAAAGCCGCCGTCAAAGGTACTGGTCAAGACACTCATGGTGCTGATGATCATTTCCTTGGCCGCGATACCCGACAATACCGAAACGCTGGCCACCCAGTTGCCAAAGCCCAGGGGGGCAAAAACCGGGGCGATGATTTTCCCGAAGGCCGCCAGAATGCTTTCATCGGCATTGGCTGTCATCTGGAAGTTCGTGCCAAAGTTTTGGAGAAACCACAGCAACACCGACGCCGCAAAAATAATGGTGCCGGCACGTACAATAAACTCCTTCACACGCTGCCACACCTGGGTAACCGTGTTTTTAAGCACTGGCAGTCTGTAGGGCGGCAGCTCCAGCAGATAGCCGGAATCCTGACCCTTAAAGACCGTCTTGGACAAAATCACGCCTGACACAAAAACCACCAGCAGGCTTACGATATATAAGGAAAAAACCATGACGGACTGAGCCTTTGAGAAAAAGGCTGACGCCATGAGCACATAGATAGGCATCTTGGCCCCACAGGAGATAAAGGGAGTCAGGATAATGGTCAGCTTCCGCTCCCGTTCGTTTTCCAACGTGCGGGTTGCCATAATTCCAGGAACCGAGCACCCAAGCCCCACGACCATCGGGATAAAGGATTTTCCTGAAAGGCCGAATTTCCGAAACACGCGGTCCATCATAAATGCCACCCGCGCCATGTAGCCGCTGTCCTCCAGCACAGAGATAAAGATGAACAGCACGGTAATCTGTGGGATAAAGGTCAGAACTGCCCCCACACCGGTGATGGCGCCCTCTGTCACCAGGGCGATGAGCCACGGGGCCACGTTCAGCCCTTCCATAAAGCCCGTCACACCGGGAATCAGCATTTCGCTGATAAAACCCTCGATAAGGCCTGTTGTACCATCCCCCACCACGTTGATGGACACAAAATAAATGATAAACATAAAGATAAAGAAAATGGGCAGGGCCGCGTAGCGGTTCATGAGTACCTTATCCAGCCTGTCCTCAAAGGCCAGATGGGTTTTACCGATTTTTTTCGTAGCCCTTGTTACCTGATCTGTGATAAAGCGGTAGCGGTAATCCGCAATGGTGCTGTCCACATCCTGCCCGCTGATCTCCCTGATCTTTTCCCTGGCGTCATAAATATCCTGATCCAGTCCAAAGCAGTTCGCCACCTTTTTCAAAATTTCATCGTCCTTTTCAATGAGCTTGATGCTTCTGAAAATTTTGGGATAGCCGGGCAGAATATCCGGGTAAGACCGCTGCACCAGGTTGTCAAAATCAATGATGACCCTTTCGATATTATCTGGAAAAGCCGGTTTGAATTCCGGTGCTTTCCCGGCTTTCCGGTCATCCTCCAGCTTTTCCTCGACTGCCTTGATCAGTGCCTCAATGCCGATTCCCTTTTGGGCGGATATCTCCATAAATGGGAACCCAAAGCCTTTGTTCAGAGCGTGGAGATCCAGCTTCAATCCCTTTTTCTCAACAATATCCATCATGTTCAACACACCGATGATGGGAATTTTCAATTCCATCAGCTGGGTGGTCAGATAGAGGTTCCGCTCAATGTTTGACGCATCTAAAATATTGATGATCAAATCCGGCGGCTCACTCAGCAAAAAATCCCTTGATACAATTTCATCCATCGAATAGGGCGCCAGCGAATAAATGCCGGGAAGGTCCACCAGCGTAATTTTGCTCGCAGTATTCCGCAGATCCCCTTCCTTTTTTTCAATGGTGACGCCCGGCCAGTTCCCCACATACAGATTGCTTCCGGTCAGGCTGTTAAATAGGGTGGTTTTTCCAGAGTTCGGATTTCCCACCAGTGCAACGCGATAATTCATAAAATACTCCTCGGTTTTTAGGATGTCACATAAAACTAACTTGCCCTTACAAGAGAAAAACCACCTTGAAAAAAGGCGGTTTTTGTGATTTAATATTTATTTAGAAGCTTAAACAATCAGGCGATTAATATATTTTCAGCATCGTTTTTTCTCAGGCTTAATGCGTAGCCTCTAAGGTGAATTTCGATCGGATCTCCAAAGGGCGCTACCTTATCGACCATTACCTCGACACCAGGGGTTACGCCCATATCCATGAGCTTACGGCGCATAAGGCCTTCCACTGAAATTGTATCAACCACACCTGATTCACCAGGTCTTAAATCCTTCAATGTTGTTTTCATCTTTATCACCCACTGTCTATTAAACTCTTTTGTTAGCTTTATTATACTTAATTAGACAGTACCTGTCAACGGGTTTCGTGAAAAGATTGGTAATATTTAGCATTTTTTATTGCCTGCATAGCTATTTTAGCCGTCATAAGGTGGCAAAGAGTTCCATAGAGCTACCCCGCAAACCCGTATGAAATGGGCGTTTTCTCAAATCCCACGAATAAGGCGGCATAACCTTGAACAGCGTGGTTTTGTAAAGTTGGGCACCACAAAACAAAAAATCAGCAAGCCCTTGTGTGGCTTGCTGACGTGTTTACTATACCACTCTTTCCCCAAAATCGCAAGCACTATGGGAGGCTATATGGTGGCAGGCCATTCAGGGGCGTTTTATACCCCCGAAATCGGGATAGGGTTCCCATGTGGGACAGTCGGGAGCGCCCCGGAGGTATCAACCACCGTCCGGGGCGCACTATTTATGCCCGGTAGGAACCAGACCCCCAGAGCCGGGGCGCAAAGCGGACAAATAGGGCCGTAAAAACACTGACAGAATGGTCCTCTGCGGGCGCGGAACCGTGGTACCTGTACCTTTTTATCCCGAACCCCTGAAAATGGACATCTATCGTTCCGCAACACGCCCCAGCGTGAGATGTAACCCCGTCTCATGCCGGGGCTATTTTCATGCGCGGCGGGAATCCCAAT
>CAUEUD010000309.1 GCA_959020865.1 Eubacterium limosum
TTTTATATGAATTAGCAATATTAAAATTTTGATAAAAATTAAAAAAAACACCTTTTTATTTTTAAAAATTTTTTTTAAACTGTTCAGAGTCAAGAAGATAAAACGCATCACCAAAACTGTCACATAAATTTCTAAGTGTTTCTCTATTTTATTGCATTGTTAAGAATCACTTTTTTCCTTTCTCAATGTTCGCTTCAATATCCTGGACAGGACCCTTTGTATTTTTTTTATTTTCTTGAAAGAAATCAAAGTCTTTATTTCTTAAGCTTTTTTCGTATTGCCTCAATTTGTTAAGCTCGATATTAAAGATTTCTCTAACCTCAAAAGGATCTTCATATAAGTCAGCATTGCAAAAACTTCTGGATAAAATTGCTCTTGTACTGCCAAGTCGGTAATGCTCAGATATAATTTTTTCAGCTGGGATCATACCACCACCCAGCTTGGAAATTCCTCCAAAGCCATAAGGTTTACCTGCATTTTGTATCTTTTTACAAATAGCTTCCACAGTGCCATCTACAAGTAGTTCGAACATGAATGTCAGTCCATATGAAAGATGCAAATCATTCAAACCTATGTGTATCTCGTCAATACCTGGAATCAATAAAGTTTTATCCAAACATTCATTTGCCTCTTTTGTTTCCAGTAAAAGGACTGTTTTCGCTTTCCCAGCGACTAATTTAACAAATATTTCAACTTCATTCACAGTTTTATAGTAAGGAAGCATGATAATATCCGCCCCATTGTTGATAGCCGCAATTATTTCTTTCTTTGAATCTACGTGTATTGGATTAATACGAACCTGTAATTTTGCTTTTTTAAGCAAAGGTTTTATCTTTCTGATATCCGATAATTTGTGTTCTGATTTAACGGAATCACGATTTTTCTGTCGCTCTTCCTTACCAAGTTTTTCCAAATCTATCCAAACTCTTTCAACCCCAGCCTCGTCAACAATCTGTGCTATCACAGGATTATTTGTTATATACATCAATTCCAACATATTTTTTTACTCCCTTACTTTAAGAGCTAACTATGCTTCTTTTTGTTATATTTATTAATTTAAAACTCGTAGCACTCATGATCACAAACGGGTCCTTTGATCTTTACTTTCATCGCATTGTGTTTTCTTTCATTTCTATGTAAAGAAAACACAATGCGACGCGAAATAAAAACAGGCGGTGCTAAACCTGTGCTTTTGGCCCTATAGGCGAAAAGCACACCTATGCATTTCTCCACAGGATTTAAAGATTATATTTACAATTTACTTTCTTATTCTTCTTTATCAGGCAGCGCCCGCATAAAACCGCTCATAAAACCCTTTTCCAAGGTTCCTCGCGCTGTTCAGCGCTGTACTCCCCCGGTGGCCTTCTTTACAGACGAAATTTTTTCCGCCGTAAAAGTTGGCGCTGGGGTTCTGATACTCGGTATTGTGTTTGGCGATGGGGGCATCGCAGTGAAAGCATCGTGTGCTGGCGTAGTAGGGCTTGCTGGTCATGGCGACCAGGCCTTGCTGCCAGGCTTTGTACTGGACGTATCGCGCAATGCGCCTTCCGATAAAGTCATAGGGTGTTTTGCCCAGGTAGGACTTTTTCGCTTGATTGAAGCTTTCTTTGAGCTCAGGCAGGACGATGAGTTTAGCGCCCTGTTTGAGGGCGTAGTCGAGGATTTTGCGGCTTACCTCATGGGCGTAGTGGTCGGTCAGGCGGGTAATTTTGTCATAGTATTTTTTGTTTGGTCGATGCTCTTGCGGAACGCTGAGGGCAGCGTTCCCTACAGTGTGCGTCATATCGTTCCCGGCAATGCCGCGTTTGGTATAGCCTAAAAGCAGCTTCCTACGGTGGGCCAGTTCTTTTCCGCCTTTGATGAAATATGGGGCGGTGGCTCGACCGTCTGCTTCGATGGTGGTACAAACTGCGAGGCTGTCGGAACCGGTTAAGGCCACGGCGACAAACTTTTCGTTTTGCTGCACGCGCTCCTTGGCGGTCCGGCTGTCCTCCACGCTCTCTTTGACGGGGATGTGGAGCATGACTTTTTTCTTTTTGATGACAATGGTCGGGCTCATGAGCTCGGCGTTTTTGGGAAAGGGTCTGCCCGTATACCGGTGCTTGACCCAGGCCCAGGCTTTGCCGGTGTAGAGCTTTAACAGAATGCTTCCGTCGGCGAAGTCCTTGTACATGCCCTTATAATAGAGCATCGCCATATGCAGATGCTTTGGCGGGCTTGGTCTTCCTTTTTTCGCCGACTCAGGTGAAAAGTTGAAGGTGGAAGGTGGAAGGTTTTGGTGCAAATCGGCTTTGCCGATTTGATTCAATTCAGAATCGCTTTGCGATTCTGTTCCTGAATTTTCCATTTTCAATTTTCCATTTTTAATTTGTTTTTCCTGACCCTCCTGCCATGCCCTGAGCTTGCTTGTGTAGCTTCGATACATGCTAATGGCCGCGTTGATGGCGGCGCGTCTAAAGTACAGGGGGATTTTCTCAAAGGGCAGGGGTGTTTCGGGCGGGGTGCCGTCTCGCTGTTTTATGGTCTGCAGCTCTAAATGGCGCAGTAAATTTTGGTTGGTGAGGCTAAGGGCTTCGGGCTGCTTCTCAAGCAGTTTGTAGTAGAATGCCAGGACGTCGTCAAAAAGGGACTGGGTTTGTTTAAACCAGTCTAAATGCTTGTAATTCAGCTGTATTTTGTACGTCGTGATGGCGTATCCTGCACTCATAACTGACCTCACTTTTATTCGCAGACTGTTGGTAGTCTGCGAGTACAATACCGGAAGGATCGCAAGCGTGTACGTTATGAAGAATCATGACCAGATCGTTGACCAGATTAGAAAAATATTTTTATAAAATTAAAAGTCTTGAAATTCAGGTTTTACCTTATTATGGTATAGAAAAAACTGACCAGATTTTGACCAGTCTGCAAAAAAGTGAAAAATTAAGTAAATCAGAGTTTATCGTTAGAATAAAAACATAAAAGTGATTTTAAGGAAAATTATTTAAAAAATTCAAAAAAGGGGTGCATTTTTCATGAGGGAATGTTATAATAAATCACGCAGTTGAAA
>CAUEUD010000310.1 GCA_959020865.1 Eubacterium limosum
TGCCCGCCACGTGGGGCGAGACGGCCAGCTTCTTTTCCCTGACTTCCTCGGGCAGCATTAAAATCGGGTTGTCCAGCGTAAAGGGCTCTGGCGCGAGGGTATCAATTCCGGCGCCGGCAATGGTTCCATCAAGGAGCGCCTGGGCCACAGCCTCCTGATCCATGATCTCACCCCGGGCTGTGTTGATGAGGATTCCGGTCTTTTTCATCCTTCTCAAAAAGTCCCCGTCGATAAGACCAGTGGTTTCCGGCGTTACCGGCAGGTTGACACTCACAATATCCGAGGTCTCAAGCAGGGTATCAAGGTCGCAGTAGGCCACATTTCGCTCTGTCTCCTCCTTCTCGGGCAGGCGGTGCCGGTTATAATAGAGCATCCGGCACCCAAAACCGTCCAGCCGTCTGGCCAGCTCCTTGCCGATGGCGCCAAAGCCGACAATGCCCACAGTGCTGTCTCCCAGCTCCATGAGCCCATCCAGTATGAACTGCTGCTTGGCGGCTGCCTGCCCGCCCTCATACACCATGCGGGCGCCCTCCATAAACCGGCGCTGCAGCGCTAAAATCAACAGGATGATCTGCTCAGCAACGGCGCCGCTGTTGGCGGAGGCGTTGTTGCACACATACACGCCCTTCTCTCTGACGGCCTCCAGGTCAATCCGGTTATACCCCACGCCCTCAGACTGGATCAGCTTCAGATTGGGCAGGCCCCGGATCAGGCTGCCGCTGACCGGCAGCACCGGGTCGGCAAAAATAAAGGCTGCGTCGCCGGCCTTTTCCAAGATTTCGGCGTCGGTCATCCCCTGGGCAAAAACGAGCTCCCAGTCCTCTGGAATCTGGCTGAAATCGGTGTATTTCTCAATCCGCGCTCTGGCGGCTAAAACAATGACTTTCATTTTATCGCTTCCTTTCTTTCCCCATTGTAACGGTTTCTTCCGGTAATTTCAAGGCAGGTTCCTTAGGTTTTTTAAGCCCTTGTTTAATCCTTTGCTTTTGGGTATATTCCTAAAAGAAGATGCACGCAGGGAAACCTGCAAATTCAAAGAAAAGAGGTTTTAAGCCAATGTTTAGAGAAAAAGTCCGTGTGGTTCAATACGGCTGCGGCAAGATGGCCAAGGTCATCATCCGCTATTTATATGAAAAGGGCGCAGAAATTGTGGGCGCCATTGATGTTAACCCGGATGTTGTGGGGATGGATGTCGGCGATTTTGCCGAACTTGGCGTAAAACTGGGCATCACCATCAGCGATGATGCCGACGCGGTTTTAGACAATACAGACGCGAATGTGGCCATTGTCACCATGTTCAGCTTTATGGACGATATGGAGGAAGCCCTTGAAAAGGTGGCGAAACGCGGTATTAACGCCATCACTACCTGTGAGGAAGCGATTTACCCCTGGAATACCTCCCCAGCCATCACCAACCGCCTCGATGTCCTTGCCAAGGAAACCGGTTGTACCATTGCGGGCTCTGGCATGCAGGATATTTTCTGGATCAATATGATCGGTACCATCGCGGGCGGTGTTGACCGCATCGACCGCATCGAGGGCGCTGTGAGCTACAACGTTGAAGATTACGGCCTGGCGCTGGCCAAGGCCCACGGAGCCGGCCTGACCGCCGAAGAATTTGAAGAACAGATTGCCCATCCCGAAACCCTTGAGCCCTCCTACGTTTGGAACTCCAATGAAGCGCTGTGCTCAAAAATGGGGTGGACCATCAAGTCTCAGACACAGAAAAACGTCCCCTTCTTCTCGGACGAGGATGTTTATTCCGAAACTCTGGGCGAAACCATTAAGCGCGGCAATGCCATCGGCATGAGCTCTGTGGTCACCACTGAAACCTTCCAGGGACCTGTGATCGAAACACAGTGTATCGGCAAGGTTTATGGCCCCAATGACGGGGATATGTGTGACTGGAAAATTTCCGGCGAGCCGGACACCACCTTCTATGTGGAAAAGCCAGCCACAGTAGAACACACCTGCGCCACGGTTGTCAACCGGATTCCGGCGCTGCTGAACGCACCTGCCGGTTATTTTACCGTTGAAAAAATGGAACCCGTCGAATACATGACCTATCCGATCCAATATTACGTGGATGAATTTTTTTAAAAAACCACAAAAACGGCACTGCTTTTAACGCGTGCCGTTTTTTATGCCCATTTTACAGCTTTCCAAAGTTTCTCAGAAACAGGGTGTTCATAATGGCCCGGCTGCCCTTCCACCAGTTTTCACTGAGGATAAAGGCATCGCCGTAATGCGCCATATTATCGAACCAGGTCCAGGTAATCCCCCAGACACCGTCTTTGGGCTTGGTATACAGCAGATACTGCAGCTCTTTCTCCACCATTTCCGCGTTATCTTCATAGAAAACACTGGAGGGGCTGTTGATGAAATTTGACGGGCGGACGCCGTACTGCTCCCAGATCGTTTCATCTTCCCCGATGGCTTTTTTTATTTTTCCGCCCAGCGCTTTTACCAGGGCGTCGCCATCATAGCCGCCGAGACTGATCTCTCTGACGGTGTCGATGAGCACCATATACCCGTTCAGGCCCATTTCTCCGTAGCTCATATCCTGTGTCAGCATGTTCATAAAAATATCGGTGAACGCGAGTGCTTTCTGGTAAAGCGGAGACTCCGGATCGCCGTATTTCAGGATAAAGGCTGAGAAACTGGCTGTCATGCCGAGATACTCCTTATGGTTCATTTCCTCGCTGTAATTCCACCAGGGCGCGTGGGGATAGTCAGCATTGCTTTCTACTGTAAAGCGCCAGCCATAGTCTGCCAGATCCTTCTCTGCCTCCAGGTATTTCCAGATTCCCTGATAAACGGGATGCTCCATGTCCTCAAAGCCGACAAGCCTTAAAAGCCCCAGGGCGTGGTCGGTGCTCGCGGAGGTGGAATTTGGATTCCAGTTGTCCGGCTCCAGAACATGGCCAAAACCGCCGTCCTCGTTCTGGTAGGATAACAGCGCGTCGGCAACTGCTTTTTTATCCCCATTCTCAAAAAAATACCGCCACAGGCACAGTTCCACATGCCGCGCGTTTCGGTACATCC
>CAUEUD010000311.1 GCA_959020865.1 Eubacterium limosum
AAAGAAAGGCAAGCCGTCATTAAATCGGTCAGATTTATTTTCTGGCACCCACGAAATACAATCGAACAAAACACTAAAGGGACACTTGCTGTCACCCAAAAAGGAACTGAAGGCTGATCGCCAGCGGTTCCTTTTTTATTGTGAAAAACTTAACATCCCAGCGGGAGCAGGACAATGCTGATCTCAAAGGGAAAACTGGAGCTGGTGGAGGAGACCCTGAAGGAGGATGGAAGAACCCCACTGAACTGTTATAAATTCATCTACGATGAAATGCCCTGCTGCCCGGACTGCGGCGCTCCCATGCATGAAAGAGACCGTTTAACCGGTAAAGACAGACGGAACTTTACCGGTATGGACGGCATCCTCAGCAAGGTCGAGATACGCCGTGTGGTCTGTGATAATAAAGCCTGCTACAACCATACTCATCCCAAGCGCGACCTTCCAGACATTCTGGTGCCTTATGGCCGTTACGATGCCGAAGTGCACCAGGCGGTCGCCGATGGCAGCACCGAGGTGCCCTGTTCGCCAAGCACTGTCCGGCGGCTGCTCAAAAAGATGGCCGATCAGCTCGTGATGCTTTTGTGGGCGCTCACCCAGATGGGCATACGTATTTGTGAAGCGGATTGTAAAACCGTGGATCCCTGGCCCATTCTGCGGGACGCCGCGGCTGGATTTGACCGCTGGTACCTCCGGGCGCTTAAAATGACCGTTAACCGTTTTGGCGCTTTGCACTGGCAATGCAGCGACACGGGCTGAGTCTGCGTGCTAAGATGTCTGTATCATCCAAAAAGCGATGAAATTCTTAAATCAAACTGGAGGTACAGTGATGAAAGACAACAGAGAACGCCCGGGAAACACCCGCGGCCTTGTTCATGGTGCAAAAAATCAGGAAATAACGGAAAATACGGCGCAGACAGACATGGAATGCGCCAATGTGGTGGTCACCCTGTGCGGCGAGCAGCCTGTGGTATCAAGCCGCCGGGTAGCCGTGGATTTTGGCAAGGAGCACAAAAGTGTGCTGCGGCGCATCGCCCAGCTTAACCGGGAGACCACAGCGCAGAATTGTGCCGGTCTCTTTATCCCCTGGTCCTACGCCGACGCGGCGGGCAGAAAGCGAAAGGCTTACCAGATCACCCGGGACGGTTTCACCCTGCTCATCATGAGTTTTACCGGCGCCCGGGCTCTTGAATGGAAGATCCGTTATATGCAGGCCTTTAACCAGATGGAAGAAAAGCTGCGAAGCCAGACGCCAGCGCTGCCCGAGGGCGACGCCCTCATGGCCATGGCGGTACTGGAGGCAAAGGACATCATCAAAAACCTGAAGCCCGAAGCCGACTATGCCAGAAAGGTGCTCGACAATAAAGGCCTGACACCCATTACCGGCATCGCCAAGGATTACGGTATGACCGCCGAGTTTATGAACCGCCTCCTGCACAGCCTGGGTGTACAGTACCGCATCGGCAAGCGCTGGTATCTTTACTCGGACTACCAGGCCGAGGGCTACGCGGCTACCAAGACCGACATCATTTATAAAAAGGATGGCACCGCCAAGGTGGTGGAGAGCCTGCAGTGGACACCGAAGGGCCGGCGTTTCCTGTACGATCTGCTTGCAGAAAACAACCTGTATCCTGTACTGGAGCGTGGACAGCATGAATCTGCTGAGTGAATTTCTCGCCTTTTTTGCCTGGCTCAGCCGCCACCCCAGAAGGGGGCTGGAGTACAAAGGCTTTTGGATTTATCTGCTGTACCAGAACAACCAGAGCGCTGTCAGAGATCCAGACGGCGACTGGCGCTGGCCCGTATGGTTTGAGGTGGATAATCCCGGGCTCAAAGCCTTTTTGAACATTGAGGACCGGCGGCAGGTCGCCTACTACAGAAGCCGGCTGATCCGGGATGATCGTATCGACTACCGGAAGGCCGGCGGCGTTTATCAGTATGCCTTAAAGCCCTTTGACCGCAGAACAATCCAGACCACCATCTGTCTGGAGGACCACACCAGTCTGCGGGTATGGACGGCGGCAGGGGATAACGGCGGGGAGCCCGCTAAGTCCGGGAATCCCTGCGGATTCTGGATTCCCCCGGCCCTCACCGAGGAGGAGCGCAGAGAACTGGCCCTGAAATACCCAAATGATATTCAGCGTTTCTGGGCAGAACAGGCTTTAAGAGAACAGAAAGCAAGAGAGGAGGAAGCCAAATGGGCTTACTGAAAGATACTTACGCGGATCTTTACGGCGAACGCTTCGACACCAACCCCGCCTACACCGAGTATGACTGCATGGCTGAGGGTGCCATGCACATCAGCCTGATGGCACGCACCCTTTCCGAGGCCGAGGATGCCTTTGCCGATATCCTGGGGCATGCCGAGGACAATGTACCGGGTCTTAAGCTCAGTCTCCAGTGGGTAGACGAACAATGAGCATTGAGCTTGCCCGCTGGGTACGCGACAATCGAAACGACAGAGGCCTTACCCAGCCTCAGCTGGCAGAAGCTGTGGGCGTAAGCGATAAAACAATCTTCAGGGCTGAGCGGGGCGATCCCCTCAGCGCTTACACCCTCGATCAGCTTGTCCGATATTTTGGTAAGCCCCTGCCAGAAGAGCCTCCAAGCTTTATCGGCCACTTCTCCCTGATCCTTTACCGTCAATATCTGTAACGCACAGCCCGGGACTGCGCCTTTTATCCAGATAAGAAAAAAGGTCCAGGCGCTGTGGTAAACGATCCGTAATCGTGCCACTTTACCGGAACAGCCGGACACTGGCGAGATCAAGGGTCAACATTCATGAATAAGATACATGCGAGGGGAAGTGCCCGCAGGACGCTTTTTTCTTCCTTAGGTAAAAGGCTTCGTCTCTCAGTTTTTTGATACGCTGGGGCACAGCACATTTCTGCGCTGTGCTCTTTTTAAAAAAAGTTTTCTTAAATTAAATCCTCATGGCCGATTCAAACGTTATATAATACAAGGGGAC
>CAUEUD010000312.1 GCA_959020865.1 Eubacterium limosum
CCTAAACGTTTGAAATCGGGGCGCCGTCTGGCAGGCATATCAGGGATTTAATACCATTTTTAGTCGCAGCCAGGGCCACACCCTGGGCATGGTTTCCAGCCGAGCAGGCAATAACGCCCTTTTCCTTTTCCGCATCGGTCAGCTGGGAAATTTTATAGTAAGCGCCCCGCACCTTAAAAGAGCCGGTCACCTGGAGATTTTCGGTTTTTAAATAAATTTTTCCATCCGATTTGATCCCCGGGGCGTATATCAAATCTGTTGGTCGAATCACTTTTTTTAACGTATAGGAAGCATGATAGATTTTATCGAGTGTCAGCATGGTTTTCCTTTCTTTCAATCATTCTTTTTTAAGCTGCTAACTGCTAATATACCTCTTGTAAATTTTTTTGTCAAGAAGTTTGGAAATATGATTGGACTTATGCGCTGCCTTATATTATAATTTTATAGTTGAAGCCAAACTGGATACCTGTGGTTCGGAAGGCTGAAACAATACTTCTGTCTCAGGACAGGGGATGAAAACAGGAGGAATCATCATGACTGGGATTGTGGACCGGATTGAAGGTACAGTAGCCGTCATTGAGCGGGAGGACGGCGTTTTTATAAGCGAACCGGTCTCAAGCTATGGAGCAGCGCCCATTAAAGAAGGATATAAAGTCGACCTGGAGCGTCATGAAGTTTTAGTATCTAATTTTAATAAAGATGATTTGTCTGACATTAACCAATATTTTAACGATTAGTTTAACGGAGGAACAAGTATGAAGTTTTATTTGGCGTTATGGTACGCTAAAGCCATTAACGGCCTCATCAATCTTGTCAGCAAGGGGAGAGGGTCTAACCTTTCCGGAGAGAAGGCCTTAAAGGTAGACCCGAGAATGGTCGAACATTTCAAGGGGATCGACTATTCCAAGGTTGTTTTTATTACAGGAACCAATGGTAAATCAAGCACCACCAACCTGGTGACTCATATTTTACGGGAAAACGGAAAAACCGTTGTATCAAACCTGGAGGGCGCAAACCTGCTGCCTGGCATCGCAACCATTCTGGCAAAAGAATCGACAATGACCGGAAAACTCAAGGCAGATTATTTTGTCTTTGAAACAGATGAACGTTATTTACCCCTCATTTATGACCAGCTGCCGGCTGAAAACATGTTGATCACCAATCTGCAGAAGGACCAGGTTCAGCGCAACGGCGACCCGGATTTTATCTATCGCAAGCTCACCTCTTTTATGAATCCCAAAATGCATTTATATTTAAACAATGAAGAGCCACGAACAAAATCCTTTGAACGTTTTACCGACCATGTCACTTATTACGGCGTGGAAAAGCATTCTGAATCCTTTGAAAAAGACGAAACCTATCCGACCTGCGCCTGTCCAAAATGCTACCACAAGATTGATTTTGACTATTATACCATCGACAGCGTCGGTCCGTTTACCTGTACAAACTGCGGGTATTCCAGTGAGGCGGCGCCCCATTATGCCGTGAAGGATGTTGATTTTGAAAACAAGACTTTTACCGTTGAGGATGAAAGCTTTAATATGCCCTATGACCTGCCGTTTATGCTGTACAACTACAGCGGTGCTCTGGCGCTTTGCGAACGCTTTGCTGGTGTCTCTGTCAAGGACGCGGTCCCGGCTTTTAATTCTTTTAAAAACATTGGCGGCCGTTTTGAGGTGCTTCACTACAAGGATAAAACCATTAAATATATGCGAATCAAGCAGGAAAACCCGGATACACTCCAGAGCGCTTTAAACATCATGGCTTCAGACCAGGAAGAAAAAATGGTCTGTTTTGGCTTCTATGCGGTTTCAGATTTTATCCCATTCTATACCAACACCTTTTACAGTTTTGACTGTGACTTCAAGCCGCTTGCGGAATCGAATGTTGAAAAATATTTTTGTTTCTCTCAAAATGTCTGCTATGATACCGCCAACCGGTTGATTTACGAAGGCGTTGAATCGTCAAAAATCGCCATCAAGGATACCGATGATATCAAAACGATTTTTGAAGAAATTGAAAAAGCAGATACTTCAAATATTTATCTGATCACATGGCTTGAAACCTTTAATAAAATGAAAAAATACATCGAGGAGGGCAATTAAATGAATGAAAAAACATTAAAGATCGGGTGGATGTTTCCCGATTCCCTGTACCTCCACGGTGACCGCGGAAATGTTCTGGCTTTAAAGCGCATGGGCGAAGCCGCAGGGTTTGAGGTGGAAATCGAAAAAATTGATTTTGACACTGAAGATTTCACCCCAATGGATTATGATTTCTTATTCTGTTCACCGGGAGAGATCGCTTCTTTTTCTTCCATCATTGATTATCTTGAGCCCTATGACCTTTCACTCCGCGGCTTCATTCAGGCTGGCCGTCCCATGCTTGTCACTGGAACCAGCATTGCTCTCTGGGGCAATGACATCAAAAGAGATGACGGCAGTGTCGTCAGGGGCCTGGGCATTATCGACGTGGAAACCACTGAAAACAAGGCCGTCTACGGTGATGATCTTTATTTCAGCTGTAACCTGAACGGCTCACAAATGGAAATCATCGGAAACCAGATCCAGATGGCTGATTTCAGGCTGACCGGCAACGACGAACCTTTTGGAAAGCTGAATTATGGATACGGTAATAACGGCAAAGACACCAATGAGGGCGTCCAGATCAAAAACGCGGTCTTTACAAATACCCTCGGTCCGGTGCTTGTCTGTAATCCCTGGATGACCGACGCCTTTATCCGCATCATTGCAGATAATCAGGAAACAGATCTGGAAAACTTTTCTGTCAATATGACGCTTGAAGAAAAATCCTTTGAGACTAAAAAACAGTTTATTTTGAAAAAGACAACACATTTGACAAATTGTAAAAGATAAATGAAAAATAAAAAAGTAATTGTGGGATTCAGCGGCGGTGCAGACAGTGCTGCCGCTGCTCTGATTTTA
>CAUEUD010000313.1 GCA_959020865.1 Eubacterium limosum
TAATATACAAATAAAGGAAGTCGATCAATGGATAGGAAAAGGCAGCAGGAAGACGAGCAGGCCGCCGGGATTTTAAAGGCGCTGGCCCACCCGGTGCGGCTGTGTATGGTGCGGGGGCTCATGGAGAGAGGGCGGAACAACGTCTCCTACATGGAGTCCTGTCTGGATTTGTCCCAGTCGGGGATCTCTCAGCATCTGTCCAAGCTCAAGGCAGCCGGGATCGTTCGGGGAACCCGAGAGGGAAATGAAATTTACTACGAGCTCTGTAATGAACAGGTTAAAGAAATTGTAGAAGTTCTATTCAAGGAGGAACAACAATGAAAAAAATTCTGATTGTCGGTGGTGTAGCCGGCGGCGCAACCGCTGCGGCACGTTTGAGACGTTTGAGCGAAGAGGATGAAATCATTCTCTTTGAACGCGATGAGTATATTTCCTTTGCAAACTGTGGTCTGCCTTACTATATCGGGGATGTGATCAAGGACCGCAGCAAGCTGCTGGTACAGACTGTTGCCGGAATGTCCAAGCGTTTCAACCTGGATATCCGCAATTTCAGCGAAGTGGTTGCCATTGACCGTGCGGGCAGCACCGTGGAAGTTAAAAACACCAAAACCGGCGAGACCTACACCGAAACCTTTGATCACCTGATCCTGTCACCGGGCGCCAAACCCATCGCCCCGCCGATTCCGGGTCTGGCCGAGGCGGACAGCATCTTTACACTGCGCAACGTGGCCGATACGGATAAGATCAAGGCTGAGGTGACCAAGCGCAGCCCCAAACGCGCTGTGGTGGTCGGCGGCGGTTTTATCGGCATCGAAATGGTCGAAAACCTGCGGGATCTGGGCATCAACGTGACTCTGGTCGAAAAGCTGAACCAGGTATTAAAACCCCTTGACTACGAAATGGCACAGATCATTCATCAGGAGCTGAACGCCCACGGCGTCAATGTGATCCTGGGCGACGGCGTCGACCACTTTGAGGACGCAGGCAAAAAAGTCGTGCTGGAAAGCGGCATGAAGCTGGACGCCGACATGGTCATCCTGGCCATCGGTGTGGCGCCTGAAAACAAGCTGGCAAAGGACGCTGGCTTAAAGCTCGGGCCAAGAGGGCACATTGTCACCACCGAAACCTATGAAGTCATGGACGACGCGAGCGGCGAGGTCATTAAAAATATTTACGCCATCGGAGACGCCATTGAGGTCCGCGATTTTGTGGACGGCTCTCAGACTGCTGTGCCGCTTGCGTGGCCGGCAAACCGCCAGGGCCGTACCGTGGCGGATCACATCAACGGTATTCCGTTTAAAAACCACGGCATTCAGGGAACCTCTGTGGCCAAAGTCTTCAATAAGGTTTTTGCCACCACTGGCAACAACGTGGGCCAGCTGCGGGCAAAGGGACTGCCCTTCCAGCAGATTCACGCCCACCGCGGCAACCACGCAGGCTACTATCCCGACTCCACGAATATTGCGCTGAAACTCATCTATGATCCTAAGACCCTGAAGGTTCTGGGCGCCCAGGCAGTGGGTCAGGAAGGGACTGAAAAGCGCATTGACGTCATCGCCTCTGTGATGAAAATGGGCGGCACCATCTATGATTTACAGGATATGGAGCTGTCCTACGCGCCGCCGTTTTCAGCCGCCAAGGATCCGGTCAATATTTTAGGCTACATTGCCCAGAACATTGACGAGGGCATCTATAAAACCGTCGAATGGGACGAAATTGACGACATTATCGCAGGCGGCGGGTATCTGCTGGATGTCCGCACACCGGTTGAATTTGGCGCAGGCCATGTGGAAGGCTCCCACAATCTGGAGCTGGACACCCTGAGAGACCATATCGACGAGATTCCAGTGGGCAAGGACGAGCCCCTGTATATTACCTGTCAGGTGGGTTTGAGAGGGTACCTGGCCATCCGGATTCTGGAGGATCACGGCTTCACCAACCTTTACAATCTGGCGGGCGGCTACAATACCTATAAAACCGGCCATTACAAGCTGGCAGAACCGAACTTTGACGTGGAGGATTCCCAGCCGGGGGAGCCAGAAGCCCCCGAGGGGGCGAAAGCAGACGTAAACCCTGTTAAGACAGTGGACGTGGCCGGGCTCCAGTGTCCTGGCCCGCTGATGGCGACCTACAAGGCCGTGAGCGAGGTAAAGGAGGGCGAGCTGGTACAGACCATTGCCACCGATTTCGGCTTTGTGCAGGATGTGGAGTGCTGGTGTAAAACCAACGGACACACCCTGATTTCACAGGAAACCAGAGGAAACAAATACATTGCCACCATCCGAAAGGGCGGCGGCGCCTCTGCCTGCGGGCTGGCTGCGGCAGCGCCGGCAGTTCAGAAAAACGCCACCATGGTCGTGTTTGACGGTGAGCTGGACAAGGCCATCGCGGCCATGATCATCGCCCAGGGCGCAGCGGCCCAGGGCAAGGATGTCACCCTGTTTTTTACCTTCTGGGGCCTGAACGTACTGCGTAAACCGAGAGCGCCGAGAGTGAAGAAAAACCGGATTGAAAAAATGTTCGGCCTGATGATGCCAAAGGGCGCCCGACGGCTGCCCTTATCAAAGATGAATATGCTGGGAATTGGGCCTGCCATGATCAAGAGCATCATGAAAAAGAAAAATGTGGACGACATCGAAACCATGATCCACAAGGCTCAGGACGCCGGGGTACGCTTTATCGCCTGTACCATGAGCATGGAGCTCATGGGGATTAAGAAGGAAGAGCTCATTGACGGCATTGAGTATGCGGGCGTCGGCACCTACATCGCCAGCAATGAAAATGCCGGGACCACCTTATTTATTTAACATCACCATGAACAAAAAGCCACTGCGGATTTTGCAGTGGCTTTTTTGGGTTGAAGAGCACGGGCCTTGTTGTTTTAGTTAAAAGGCTCTGC
>CAUEUD010000314.1 GCA_959020865.1 Eubacterium limosum
GTATCCGTCAGGCGCCGGACTGCACGTCGGCCACGTCAGAGCCTACACATCCCTTGAAATTATTTCAAGAAAACGCCGGATGGAAGGCTTTAACGTCTTATTCCCCATTGGATGGGACGCCTTTGGCCTGCCGACTGAGAACTACGCCATCAAGACCGGCCGCCATCCGAGAGAAGTCACCGATGAAAACATCAAGGTATTTACCCAGCAGCTGAAATCCATTGGGTACTCCTTTGACTGGGACTGCGAGATTGACACCACCGATCCAAACTATTTTAAGTGGACCCAGTGGATATTCTTACAGCTTTTTAAACACGGTCTGGTTTACAGAGACCGCACCTATGTCAATTTCTGCAGCGGCTGCAAGGTTGTTCTGGCCAATGAAGACTTCCGCGAGGGCAAATGCTCCATCTGCGGCAGCGAGGTCGTGCAGCTTGAAAAGGACGTCTGGTTCCTGAAAATCCGTGAGTATGCCGAAAAACTTCTGGCAGGCCTGGACGATGTGGATTACCTGCCGCGTATCCGCCTGGAACAGGAAAACTGGATCGGTAAATCCATCGGCGCCGAGGTCGATTTTGACATCGCGGGCGCAGATCAGAAGCTCCGCGTTTTTACCACCCGCCCCGACACCCTTTTCGGCGTGACCTTTATGGTCATCGCGCCCGAACACCCGCTGATCGAGGAAATGAAAGACCGTATCACCAACATGGATGCCATTGTGGATTACCAGGAAGCCGCCAAGCGCAAGACAGAATTTGAGCGTGTCCAGCTGGCCAAGGAAAAAACAGGGGTTATGATCGAGGGCATCCGCGGCATCAACCCGTTAAGCGGGGAAGAAGTCCCCGTTTTTATCGCGGACTATGTTATGATGGGCTACGGCACCGGCGCCATTATGGCGGTTCCGGGACATGATACCCGTGACTGGGAATTCGCAAAAAAATTTGATCTGCCCATCATCGAAGTCATCAAGGGCGGCGATGTGAGTGTAGAGGCCTATACCGATACAGCCAGCGGCGAGATGGTGAACTCCGGTTTCTTAAACGGAATGGAAGTCAAGGAAGCCATCGCAAAAACCATCGAATATCTGGAAGAAAAAGGTCTTGGCAAAAAGACCATCAACTATAAAATGAAGGACTGGGCTTTCAACCGCCAGCGCTACTGGGGTGAGCCGATTCCGATCGTTCACTGCCCGAAATGCGGTATGGTGCCTGTACCGGAAGATCAGCTGCCATTAGAGCTGCCAAAGGTCAAGAGCTACGAACCGACCGACACCGGCGAGTCTCCGCTGGCCGGCATCCCTGAATGGGTCAATACTACCTGTCCGCACTGCGGCGGCCCGGCCAAGCGCGAAACAGACACCATGCCGCAGTGGGCGGGCTCCAGCTGGTATTTCCTGCGCTATTTTGACAACAAAAATGACCAGGCACTGGCCGACTATGACAAAATGAAATACTGGATGCCTGTCGACTGGTATAACGGTGGTATGGAACACGTCACACGACATCTGCTCTACTCCCGCTTCTGGCATAAATTCCTGTATGACATCGGCGTAGTGCCAACTGCAGAGCCCTATAAAAAACGGACCATGCAGGGCCTGATTCTTGGCTCAGACGGCGAAAAAATGTCCAAGTCCAAGGGCAACGTGGTCAATCCTAACGATATCATCGATGAGTACGGCGCCGATACCCTGAGAACCTATGTCATGTTCATCGGCGACTATGAAAAACCCGCGCCGTGGTCCGAAAATGGCACCAAGGGCGCCAAGCGTTACCTGGATCGTGTCTGGAAGCTTCAGGAAATTGTGACAGACGAAACAGGCTATAGCCCAGAGCTGGAAAGCATGATGCATAAAACCATCAAAAAAGTCAACAGCGACTACGAAGAAATGAAATTCAACACCGCCATTGCGGCCCTGATGACCCTGCTCAATGAGTTTAACAGCGTGGGCAAGGTGACAAAGGATGAGTTTAAAACCTATCTGCAGCTGCTGTACCCGGTAGCGCCGCATATCACCGAAGAGCTCTGGGAAATCGCCGGACTGGAAGGCTGCCTGCACGACAGCCCATGGCCTGTTTATGACGAGGCCAAAACCGTGGACGATGTCATCGAAATGGCTGTCCAGATCAACGGTAAGGTGCGCGGTAAGATCAGCCTGCCCGCCGACGCGGACAAGGAAGCCGCCAAGGCCATTGCCCTTGAGCATGAAAATATCCGCAGCTATGTGGAAGGCAAAAATATCGTGAAGGAAATCTTTGTGCCAGGTAAAATTTTTAACCTGGTTGTGAAATAAACATGAAGTATGTCGAGCTGTATACAGACGGCGGATGCCGCGGCAATGGCCAGGCCGGTGATAACATCGGCGCCATTGGCGGCATCCTCATCTATCCGGAAAAGAATATCCGCAAGGAATACAAGAAAGCCTATCCCAATACCACCAACAACCAGATGGAGCTGCAGGCAGTCATCACAGGCCTTAAGATGCTCAAAGAGCCCTGCGAGGTCGTGATCCACAGCGATTCCGCCTATGTGGTCAACGCCTATAACCAGAACTGGGTTACGGGCTGGAAGGCCAAAAACTGGAGCCGCGGCAAGGCAGGCCCCCTGAAAAACAAGGAGCTCTGGATGGAGCTGGACGAGCTGGTCAACTACCACGACGCCCGCTTCGCCAAGGTCAAGGGCCACGCCGACAACGAACTCAATAACCGCGCCGACGCTTTGGTGAATGAGGCGATGGATGCGTATGGGAAGTAAGGAAAGAGCACGTGATACATTCTTAAGTGTCACGTGCTTTTTTATAGCTGCACTTGACGTACGTTATTCTGTACGTTATAATAAAAATATAAAATAATAGATTAA
>CAUEUD010000315.1 GCA_959020865.1 Eubacterium limosum
TTTTGCTGTGGAGGCGCTCTTCGCACAGCAAAAGAGATGGCGAAATTGCGGAGCCATTTGTAAAAAAACAGGCGGATCGGCTCAAGGCTTACCTGACGGCTTCCAATCCAGGTACCGATAACGGTCAGGAAGACAGACATCAAAAAGACAGTGCACAGAATATTGACCACGATGTGGGCATTAAAGCTGTCATCCTTATCCACGATCTGCCCGGTCATCCAGTCGGCCGGTCTGTACGTCAGCAGCACCAGGGCGACAACGCAGAGCCAGATAAAAGGGATAACACGCAGGGTATCGGCCCATACCTCCAAATGAAAGCCAAGCTCAAAACAAGTGATAATCGGAGCAATAATGTTTACAGACAGGATGGAGATCACCCCAATAAACAGCACAAACTCTTTTTTACTCCGAGGGAGCTTCATGTAAAATTCCATTCTTATTTCCTCACTTCTAAAATATTAAAACCAACGCAAAAAAATAAGCGTAAGACGAGAAATTGTCTTACGCTGAACCATTATACGCGTTTATTAAGTTTTACAGTTATTATTATATCAAAAAGTCCAAATTTAAACAAGCTGTTTTCAGGTTTGAAAATCTGTTTTTTTATTAGCGAAAATGAACCGGCTTCCGATGACGGCAATGACAGCGGCCAGAAGCACATAGGCCAGACGAAGCTCGAAAACCTCAGACTGCTTCATGAACAGGGTGCTGAGCGCAATGGCGTAGCAGGTCATATAGGTGGCGCGGAAAAGATAGTTATCCACCGCGTAGCCAAGGAAGGTGCAAATGGAGAGAATGATCATGTGTCCGGTAAAGCCGGTGATATAGTGGAGCAGAATGGCTGAGATAAAAACCCCGGCAATATTGCCGCCCACACGCTGTTTGATTTTGACCATGCTGTCCTCATAAAAATTGAGGGTCATGATAAAAACATTGAGGGGAAGCCAGTAGCCTTTCGGAATATTAAACACCTGCTCCAGGAAAAAGCTGAAGGTTACCAGCAGAGAGATGCGGATGGCAAAGCGGGTGAGACGAAAATCAAAGGTGCCGGATTCAAGGGGCTCGGAAGGGTCCCAGAACAGATGAAAGCGCAGCATGGCAGCCAGATTTTTAAAGGCACGGGCAGTCCCCTTTAAAAAATCGCGGGTCTTGCCGCCGAGGCGGACAAAGGGATTAAAAATGCGCGGATCAAGCTTAAAGCCCGTCTGCCTGCGCTTCAGAAAATACATGACCACAAGGCCAAGGGTCACGATGGCACTGGAGACAACAATGGCCATCAGGCGCAGCCTGAGCTCAGGCACAGTGGTGGAGAAGCTCTGGTACAGCACAAGACCAAAGCCATAGCTGTAGTAAGCCTTTGAGGTGTCGGAGTCGGTGAGAAGAAAGACCATGAGATAGGTCGCTGCAAAGTCCAGGGTAACGCAGAGCCAGACGTTCATATCGGCCAGGTGGGCGGTGGTCGCCAGCACAAGGTTGATGAGCATGACGCTGTAGGGGTGCCAGCGGTCTGGCGAAAAGTCCTTGAGGCGGTTGAAAATAATGGTGAGTGGAACAGCGATGACAGCATTTTTATAGCCAAATAAAGCCATGTTCATAAAAAAGAGCAGCAGGCAGAGGGTGGTGGCTGGTATGGATTTCTTAGTTCCTTTCCAGGCTGCTTGCCGCAGATGCTTAAAGTTCAGGCGTTTTATTTTTTCACTCATGACAGACTTCCTTTCATCATCATCGCTACCATAGTTTTTACCCAAAAAGGGAATTTTATTCGATTTATGTGCGTTAAACAGGCAGAATTGTGGTACAATAATTAACAGCCCCTTTTTCAGGGAATCCAAGCATCATTGATTGTAAAAGGAGATATTTAACATGCAAAATACAAACGATATTCCAAAAGGCCCCTTACAGAGGGTGGCCGCGATTCATGATATATCCGGCTTTGGAAAGTGCTCCATGACCGTCGTGCTGCCCATTTTATCCGCGGCAGGTATTGAGGTGGTCTGTATGCCTACTGCGGTTCTTTCGACCCATACCGGCGGCTTTGAGGGCTTTACCTACCGCGACCTCACCGAAGACCTCCCGGCCATTACCGAGCACTGGAAATCGCTGGATCTGCACTTTTCGTCAATCTACAGCGGCTTTTTAGGCTCACCGGAGCAGGTAGACATTGTATCCAATTTTATGGATACCTTTAATTCAGACAACACACTGGTCTATGTGGATCCGGTTATGGCTGATGAGGGTGAGCTTTACAGCGTTTTTGACGACCATATGGTGGATAAAATGCGCGAGCTCTGCGAAAAGGCAGACTTGCTGCTGCCAAACATCACCGAGGCATGCTTTCTTCTGAAGCAGCCTTATCAGCACGGTCCATACACCAGGGATTATATTGAAAAGATTGTGCGCGGCCTGTCCGACATGGGCCCTGAAAAGGTCGTGCTAACTGGCGTGTATTTTGATAATGAAAAGCTGGGCGCCGCCTGCTATGACCGCGCCGAGGATAAGGTAGAGTACGCCTTCTCCGAAAAAGTGCCCGGACAGTTCCACGGGACGGGTGATATTTTCGGAAGCTTCTGCCTGGCAGCTCTGCTGAACGGTAAATCTCTGCTGGATTCCACACAGTTTGCTGTCGATCTGACCACAGAATGCATCCTCAGAACGGTTGCCCGTGAGACTAATCGCCGCGAAGGTGTGGATTTTGAAGGCGTGCTGCCAGAGATGATGAAACGTCTTGAGCTGGTCTAGAACAGAGAAGTAATTTAAAAAAAGAAAAGAGGCTGGGACAAAACCACCTCAACGAAAAACAGAGTCGAATGAACGTAAG
>CAUEUD010000316.1 GCA_959020865.1 Eubacterium limosum
CGATAGCTAACTCTAACCTATCCACACCAGGCAACTTGAATTTTAAAAACAAAAATTTATTTAAAATAACTTTGAAAAGAGTTATGCACAATTAAGCTTGCAAATTTATAGAAGAGGGGATATAATGATAAAGTAAAAGCAAATAAAAAGTGCGGCATCCGGCAATGTGCGGGAACACATTACCGGCCTGCGCAGGTGAAGACACCACCATACACAACGGCCCTCCCGGGCACGTACCGCTTATTTATTATATGCCATTTTGTGTTTTATCACAAGTGATTTTTTGTACTCCAAAGTAATAAGGCGGTGTATTTGTGTAACGCGTTTTCGGAGAAAGAGATCGAGGGGACTTCTGTATCCTAAAGTCGTTTTTTGAAGCTGTGTATGGTCACGTCTGACCCTGCACGGCTTTTTTGTTTGCCATCTGCGGGGCAGCGGGACTGAACCCCTGTCCCGCAGATAAAAAACACAATGACGGAGGAAAGAAAAATGCAGGAACTCGACCACAAGGCCATTGGCCTTCGTATCCGCAAACAGCGGACCTTTTTAAATATGTCACGGGACCAGCTGGCCAGAAAAATCGGCATCACACCCACCTTTCTGGCCGATATTGAGCTTGGAACAAAGGGCTTTTCACTCAAAAGCCTGAATTATTTCTGCAACGCCCTCAAAATGTCGTCGGACGCAATCCTCTATGGCCCGCGGGAGTACATGGGTACAAAATATTCAGCCATACTGGAGCTGCTTGAGCGCTGCCCCAAAGATAAAGGCAAATACGCGGAAGAGATTCTGACTCTGTTTCTGCTGAGTCATGACCCGGTTGAGGAAGTACCCAAAGCCCAAAAATAAAAAAAGCAGCCCGCCACGGCTGCTTTTTTACGCTGCAAAAACAACGTTTAGTCTGCTTTATTCAAACAGCACTTCTTATACTTTTTTCCGCTGCCGCAGGGGCAGGGATCATTCCGGCCAACCTTTGGCGGGGCGATGATGGGCTGCTGTTTTAGCGGTTCACAGGAAAAATCAGGCGCCTCTGTCACCGTCGTATAGCGGTCCTCCGCGCTCCTGCTGATGGCCCGGCTTTTTTCCAGCCATTCGTCCGCTTCCTCCGTTTTGCCAAGAATGGTGCAGACCTCGGCTATCTCGTCATACAGGAGGTCGATATCCCGGTAGTGGAGCAAATCCAACTCAGGCTGCTTGGCGCATTCTGCCAGCACGGCATCAATTCCCCTTTTATAAATGGTGTAAGCCCTCTCATTATCGTCACCGTGCCTTCCGCCGTATTCTCTGGCGTAGTCTGCCCACAGATAGACATCTTCAGGATATTCCTCGAGCATTTTTTCAAAAAGGGCGTCTCCCTCTTCACGCTTTCCCAGTAAATAATAAAGTTCTGCCAGGTTCTGATCAATATCTCCCGTGCTCCAGCACCGCTGAAACTCTCCGAGCATCGTCGTGCAGAAGATTTCCCGCTCCCGTGCTTTACCTCTTCCTGAATTTAAAAAAGCCATCTCCAGATCGCCAATCCAGTTCCCAAAACTGACATATGTCCTGCTATTCGTCTTGCTGTCAAGGCAGGCCAAAAAATTGCGGCTCCCCATTTTACGGTTTTCCTCAACGAACTTTTCCCATATCGGGTACCAGATATCAATGGTTTTATCGTTGTTTTTTTCCACGAAGCTATACCCTCTCCGCATTTCCTTCATCAAATCGGCTGTTTCTTTTTCTGTAAACATTTTTTCCCCTTAATCTGCTTTTATTTGTAATGGTTTAATCATAATACATTTCGAAGTAAATTATTCTTACAAAAAAATTATTTCCGAAATGCTTCAAAATTTTATTTTACCGGTTCGGCCGTTTCAGGCGATGCTGCCGTCTCCTCCTCCGGATCTGCGGTTTCTTTTCTCCGATAACTCAGTCCTTCTTTTCACTTTCACGCGGATTTGGATTTACATTTGCCTCGTTTTCTGCAGCCTGCGCATGGATCCAGAATTTCAGAAAGCACCCGCTCGTCAATCGTTTCTATTGTTTCTTTTTCTTTATACAAAATGTTATAGGCCTCATACTTTCTGTAATTCCGGATTTCCCTTTCGCACTGTGCTTTCAGGTCTTTATTTTTTCTTTGCCAATAGTCCATTTCCTCATCTTTTCCGAGGCTTTCGCACAGCGCTGCAAAGCCCGCTATGAAAATATCCGCGCCGTTTTCTATGAGTATGCTGGCATCCATTCTGCTGTTCAGAAATGCCGCCGCACCTCTTTCACAGATACGGTAAGCCTTGTTCATATCTTGCTTTGTTTCTTTTTTCGTATAGTGCTCAGCGTAGCGCTGCCAGCCAAAAAAATTCACCGGATAATCTGCAAGCGCGTTTTCCATCAGCGTATTGGCTTCATTTTCTTTACCCTGCAGAAAAAAAAGATCGGCCAGGTTAACCTGAAAAGCGTTCCGGATATTGCCCGTATCAAAATCATTCATCATAATTTTGCAGAAATCTTCCCGCTCCTTCTCCCGATAGCGTCCAGACCAGAAGAAAGTCGACACCAGATCATCAAACCAACCGCTGATTTCCATCGCTTTCCAATAATCCCTGATGCACGCATATAAATAGGTGCTCTTCATTGCCTTACTCTCATTTGCAATTTTCAGGAAAACCGGATACCAGATATCAATCGCTCTGTTTGCATCGCTCTCATACAATTCATCCCCTTGAGCAATTTCTTCCAATAGCATGTCTGTTTCAATTTCTGTAAACATATTAAATCCCCTTACTTTTGTAATGGTTTAATCTTAGCACAGCGATAA
>CAUEUD010000317.1 GCA_959020865.1 Eubacterium limosum
CATCCTTGACGAATCATGACTTGTCTGCGCATGACTGCTCCTAATCAACCATGGGACCTTGGAACGAAAGGCTCAAAAAAGCCTGAATAAGCCAGGTAAAGCAGCCGATGGAAAAACCATCAAGCAGTCCATTTACTCGTCTGCAAAAAGCGCCCGGGCCACCGAAACCGTGATCCAGAAGAACGCCCGTCGTACCGTCAAGACTGCTGAGAAAACCGGAAAGCTGACCATTAAAACCGGTGAGGAAGTCACCCGGCTGACAAAGAGCAGTATCCGTACCATGAAACCGGGTGTAAAAACAGGCCGGGCGGCGGCTCAGGCCAATGCAAAAGCGACAAAAACAGCGGCCAAAGCTTCCGCCCGAGCCACCCGAGCCGCATCTAAAGCTGCGGCAAAGGCATCGGCCCGGGCCGCTCAGCAGTCTGCTAAAATGACCGTCAAAGCCTCGGAGGCAACTGCGAAGATGAGTGTTCAGGCGGCAAAGCTGGCGGTCAAAGCGACCGCCACGGCAGCCAAGGCCCTTGCGGCTGCCGGGAAGGCTTTAGCCTCTGCCCTGGCTTCTGGAGGAGCTGTGGTTATCTTGATCATCATGATCGTGGTGCTTTTCGGCGGAGCGCTGTGCCTTATCGGCGGGAGCAATGCCACGGCTGCTGAAGCCGTCAGCGAAGAAGTCCAGGCCTACACGCCGCTCATACAGCGGTATGCCGCGGAGCACGGGATTCCCGAGTACGTCGAGCTGATTAAGGCGGTTATGATGCAGGAATCCGGTGGGTGGGGCGGCGACCCGATGCAGTGCAGCGAATGTGGTTACAATGATCAGTATCCCGGCGGCATCACGGACCCGGAATATTCCATCAACATCGGTATCCGGTATCTGGCGGACTGTTTAAACGCCGCGGGGGTCACCAGCCCCATGGATTTAGAGCATATCAAACTGGCCCTTCAGGGCTACAATTTCGGCTCAGGCTACATCACCTGGGCCCTGGAAAAGGATGGCGGTTATACCCAGGCCAACGCCCAGGAGTTCGCTAACCTGCACGGCGGCAATTATGGTGACGTGAGCTATGTGCCCAATGTCCTCCGGTATTATCCCTTTGGCCGTATCCCAACCGGCGGAGGCAACAGCAGCATTGTCAACGTGGCAGCCAGCCAGATCGGCAATGTGGGTGGAGAACCCTACTGGAGCTGGTATGGTTTCAGTTCCCGTGTGGAATGGTGCGCCTGCTTTGTCAGCTGGTGCGCGGATCAGTGTGGTTACATTGATGCCGGGATCATCCCAAAATTTTCCTATGTGCCGGATGGTGTGGCTTATTTCCAGAGCAAAGGCCAGTGGCAGGACGGCAGTTATACGCCGAAAGCCGGGGATATTATTTTCTTTACCTGGGATGGCAGCGGCGGCTCCGACCATGTGGGGATTGTGGAAAGCGTCACCGATGGCACCATCAACACCATCGAAGGGAATACGACCGACAGCTGTGCAAGGAGAAGTTATGCGCTGGGCAGCTACGTCATTCTGGGGTATGGTGTCCCAGGATATATAAATTAGATAAAGTGAGGAATAAAAATGAGTATTGGACAGAAAATAAGAATGGAAGCCAAAAAGCAAAACCTAAATTTTAAACAGCTTGCTATGAAAGCAGGAATGCCCTATACAAGCTTCTACTCGATCTTGAAACGAGACACCCAACGTGTGTCCGCAGTAAGTTTATATAAAATAGCTAAGGCTTTAGGGATTCCGATGGAATACTTTCTTGACGATGAGGCGACGACCGCAGTCTATAAAGTACAACTAAAGCCTGAGAAAAAGAAGAAAAAAGCCAAGAAAAAGAAGAAAGCTAAATAAATTTAGTCATTAGGTCAAGACATTAGATTGAGAAAAAACGGGGAACCGGAGGCATCTAGCTTTCGCGTTCCCCTTTATTTGTGTGCGCAAAAATCGAATAACCCGGGGTTTTTAGGCTTTTGTTGATCCCCAATATCAAAACAACAAATATGTCTGGCCCAGCAGATGCAGAGAATGGGCCCGGCGGTGCGGTAGACCACTTATACCAATCTGTCGTAACAGGGAGAGAGATCGTGAGCCCTGGTGAAATAAAAACGGATCGGGGGACTTCCTATGTTGTGCTGTGTGTTTCGCCATTGATTAAAATGGTAAGCCTGGACGGGAATGGGCAAAAGAAACGCGCGGGAAACCGCCTTGAAGTGGACCTGCTGAAAAAGAATTTTTGATATTGCAGGGAAGAGATAGCTAAAATCAAAAGTATGCTTTATTTTTTGATTTTTTGTGAAAACAGGCTATCTCTGCCCTGCTGATACAAAAGAAAAGTATTAAGATATTGTATCAATCGCAAGAAAAAAGAATATTAATAAAAATTTGATGTGGACAGTTATGATAATATAATAACAAATTTAAAAGGAGTAGTAACATGAAAATTTCAAAAGAAATACGAAAAAATGTTGGTCAAAATTTGCAAAAAAAAGAGATAGTCTCAAAATTACTTATTCTGATTTTTCAAAAAGACTTAAAATTAACGAAAGGATTTTAAAGAGAATCGAAGCTGGTGAGTATTCGGAAATCACATTGAATCAAATTAAATATATTTCAGAATGTTTAAACGTACCTTTAGATGAGATATTATTTTTAAATAGTAGGCAAAAAAATTATAGAGAAGATGCAGATTCAGAATTGTATCAACAGTATATGAATTTAAAGAATTTAGATAAAAAGTTTAATACAAGTGAAATAAAAAAAGTACTTAATATGGTCGAAAAAGAAATATTAAGAT
>CAUEUD010000318.1 GCA_959020865.1 Eubacterium limosum
GGCCGGATTCCGCCGCGTAAATGGGGGTACCGTACGGAACGCCGATGTCCACACTGCGAGAACAAGGGTAACAGAAAGAAAATACAGCAGGTAGAAACGATAATTTTTCTTAAGATTTTTACAGGCAAGGTTAAAGAGTTTCATAAAAGCCTCCTACTGTTCTAAGCTTGAAACAGCGTTTAGAATCCGCGTGTAGAAATGGGAAGATGTCTCTTCTTTTCGGTGCAGTGCTTTGGTGATGCGTCCATCCTTAAAGATGAGGATTCGGCTTGCAAAGCTGGCGGCATAGGCGTCATGGGTCACCATGAGGATGGTGGTCTTGAGCTCTTCATTTACCTCGCTGAGCTTTTTCAGGAGAGCAGATGCTGAGGCGGAATCCAGTGCGCCTGTGGGCTCATCGGCAAAGAGGATGTCGGGGCTTTTTACCAGGGCTCTTGCCGCAGCGGTCCTCTGGCGCTGTCCTCCGGAAAGCTGGGCAGGATATTTGCCTAAAAGAGAAGCGATGCCAAAACGCTCTGCCAGCTTTTGAACCATTGTGTCAATTTTGTGGGATGGAGTGCCGATCAGCGTAAGCGGTACGGCGATGTTTTCCTGTACAGTCAGGCTGTCGAGCAGAAAATATTCCTGAAAGATAAAGCCGAGGCGGTCACGGCGGAAATCGGCTGCGGCATTGTCGCTGAGCCTTTGTATATCAATCCCGCCGAGGGTGATGCTCCCTTCTGTGGGTGAATCAATGGTGGACAGGACATTGAGCAGGGTGGTTTTTCCGGAGCCGGAGGCGCCCATAATCCCTACAAATTCACCGGAAGATACTTTGAATGAGACACGGTCCAGAGCCGGACGCTGATTTTTTTCATAATATTTGGTCAGATTTTGTGCATTCAGTAAAACAGACATGATTTTGTTCTCCTTGTTTTTATTAAGCTTGCTCTTAGTATACGGAAGGGCGGAAAATAATGATTGAGTAAAAAGCGCATAATTTTGTTTGTATAAAGGGTTAAAGAGGTTTAAAATAAAGGTGTAATTGAGTTTTGAGGTTTACAATTTAAAAATAATTGAACGGACGGAGGATTAGAATGAAAGATACAATTGGTTTTATTGGATGCGGTAATATGGCTCAGGCCATGATCGGCGGCGTGGTGAGCAGCGGTCTCTTTACAGGGGAGCAAATTATCGCCTACGACCCATCGGAGGCACAGCGCCAGAAGGTGGCTGAAAAATTTGGCATTCGGACGGCCGAATCAAATATCGGTGTCGCCAGCGGAGCGGACTACCTGGTGCTGGCGGTTAAGCCTTTTGTCTATGCCGATGTTCTGCGCGAGATTGCCGGCCATACCAAAAAAGATGCGATTGTGATTGTCATTGCAGTGGGTGTGGAATTTAGTGATGTCAAGGATATTTTGGGTAAGGATACTAAGGTGATCCGGACTCAGCCAAGTACACCTGCCTTTGTCGGTGAATCGGACTCGACGGTTTGTCCAGATGAGCTGATGACAGAGCAGGATATTGAAGAGGTTATGACCATATTCAAAAGCTTTGGCAGGGTTGAGATCATAAACGAAAAGCTGATGAATGTTGTGCCTTCCATCGCGAGCTCCGCACCAGCCTACACCATGCTTCTGATCGAAGCCATGGCTGACGGCGGTGTACTGCACGGTTTCCCCAGGGACCAGGCTTACCGTCTGGCCGCCCAGTCGGTATATGGCGCGGCGAAGCTGGTGCTGGAAACAGGAGAGCATCCGGCAGTTTTAAAGGATCAGATCTGCACACCCGGCGGTACGACCATCGAGGCAGTGCGGGCATTGGAGGCTTCCGGTTTCCGAGACGCAGTGATCTCAGCGGTTGACGCGTGCGCGCTTAAGTCCATCAGCTTATTGAAGAAATAAATGAAAAGAGGTTTTGAGCATGGATTCTTCTTTAATTACCAAATTGAGAAGAAAACTGAATCTGGAGCAGATGACGTCACTCTGTTCTGGTGAAAATAACTGGGAGACCAAATCCTATGAGGCGCTTGGGATTCCGAAAGTGGTGATGTCAGACGGCCCTCATGGTCTGCGGGTTGAGGCTGAAAAGGAGGAGGGAAAAATTGGCGTGGGTGACAGTCTCCCAGCCACCTGTTTTCCTCCGGCCACCCTCGCGGCCTGCAGCTTTGACGAATCGCTGATCCGGGAGATGGCGTCCGCCATTGCCAGGGAAGCCCGTGCGGCAGGCGTTGACCTGATTTTGGGCCCTGGGCTGAACATTAAGCGTTCGCCTCTGTGCGGCCGGAATTTTAAATATTATTCAGAGGACCCCTACCTGTCCGGCCATCTGGCCAAGGCTTTTGTTGAGGGTGTCAGAAAAGAACACACCGGCGCGACCTTAAAGCACTTCTTTGGGAATAATCAGGAAACACGACGGATGACCATTAATGCACTTATTGACGAACGCGCCTTGCGTGAAATCTATCTAAAGGGATTTGAGATTGCGGTTAAGGAAGCCGGGCCAATGGCAGTTATGTGCTCCTACAACAGTGTAAACGGCGAATTTTTATCCCAAAACAAGCATTTTCTGACAGAAATTTTGAGAAATGAGTGGGGCTTTGAGGGGATTGTGATGACGGACTGGGGCGCTGTTTACGACCGAGTAAAGGGTGTGAAAGCCGGACTTGACCTTGAAATGCCAGGAAGCGGCGGCGTCAATGATAAAAAAATATTCGACGCCATCAAGGAAGGAAAACTTAAAAAGACAAGGCTCAATGAAATGGCACAGCGGCTCATTGCCTTTGC
>CAUEUD010000319.1 GCA_959020865.1 Eubacterium limosum
CATCTCTCTTTTTCAGGCTGTTAAAACATTTTCGTTTTATTTTTTTATTCTGTGAACACTTTTTCTGTAAATTCCAGTGAGTACTGGTCACCATAGTTCTGCTTATCAAAGACGAAGGCATCCTCCATCCCTTTTGTCGCTACAATACGGTTATCCGTTGTCACAAAAACAGCCTCGATACCCTCTGTTTCACCGATATAAGCCATTGCCTGGTCCAGTCCCATCACAAAGAAAGCGGTTGACAGCGCATCGGCATCAGCCGATACATCTGTGATAACCGTGACCTGATGCAGGCCTGACTCCGCAGGATAGCCTGTTTTAGGGTCCAGAATATGGTGATACCTTTTACCGTCCGGCGCGATAAAGTAACGCTCATAATCCCCTGAGGTAACGATGGAATTGTCCCTTTCCTTTAAAACACCAAGGGTCGACGCATCGCTGATGCTGCCATTGCTCAAGGGGTCTTCAGGGTTCTCCAGACTCACTGTAAAAGGCTCTCGGTTTGATTTCCCGCCGATCAGTACCACGTTGCCGCCGAGATTAATAATGGCCCGCTCTACGCCCTCCGATTGCAGGACTGCCTTTACCGCATCGCCGATATACCCTTTTGCGATGGCCCCAAGGTTAATCTTCATTCCCGGTTCTTTCAAAAACACTGAGTGCGCGGCTTCATCCAGCACCACCTTTCGGTAATCCACAAGGGCTTTGGCCGCGTCAATAGCGGACTGCTCAGGCACAA
This sequence comes from Eubacterium limosum, assembly GCA_959020865.1. Taxonomy (GTDB): domain Bacteria; phylum Bacillota; class Clostridia; order Eubacteriales; family Eubacteriaceae; genus Eubacterium; species Eubacterium limosum_B. Next base: position 740 of record CAUEUD010000319.1, read on the forward strand.
CACCTTCTCCCGGCGCTTCAATTTTCCATAAATCCACCAGCGGCCCAATGGTGATGTCAAAAGCGCCGCCTGTCTTTTCGCTGTACTCAAGCCCTTTTTCTACAGCATTAAAGGTATCCTCCGACACCACCACAGGCTGCTGGCCGGCGGCGGCATTAATTTTAGAGATCTCACTGTCCTCTGAAAAAGCGTTAAGCTTGCTGTCAAGCTCACGGATCCGGTTAAAAGGTTCTTTTAGAATGCCTTCATCCGACTGTCCATAGGCCGCAATGGTGATCACTGTATCCAGCGCAAAATCCGTACGCGTTGCCACCTTTTCCTTTCCGCACCCTGCCAGGCTCACAACCGCCACACACACAGCCATCAGCAGACCGGCCGCTTTAATATATTTCCGCTTCATAGCTCCTCCTAGCTCAGGCTCAGCTCATCATAATCTTCATTGAAGCCTTCGCCCAGCACCTCATGGACATCTCCGATAATTAAAAAGGCTCTGGGATCAATGGCCGTCACAATCTGGCGCAGCTGAACGACTTCCTTCTGAGAGACAATCACCATCAGCATTTCCTTTTGTTCCTCGGTATACATCCCTTTGATGGGGATGCCCGTATTGCCGCGGTCCAGGTACTCAAAAATGGCTTCAGATATTTCCTTGCTCTTTTCGCTGATAATCAAAGCCTCCTTGGCAAAATGGACGCCCTCCAGCATGCTGTCAATAATTTTTGAACATACATAAACGCTGATGACCGCGTAGACCGTCCGCTCCGGCCCAAAAATGAAAAAGCCAAGGGCAATGATCGCCGCATCGATAAAAAAAATCAGCTTGGCAATGGGGAAATGGCGATGGATATATTTGACGATGGCCGCCAGCATTTCCGTCCCGCCGGTGGTTCCGTTGACGCGCATTACCATACCAATGCCCACGCCGGATAACACACCGCACGCCAGCGCCGCCAGCAGTAAATCATCCTTAAAATCAAAGATATTGGGAATGTACTCAACCACCCATAAAAACAGCGTCATCAATAAAACCGCGTAGATGGATTTTTGTATAAACCCAAAGCCTCTCTGCTTCAGGCTGATGAGATACAGGGGCACATTGAGGACAAGGTTCGTAACTGCAAGGGGCACCGCAAAACCAAACCAGCTCTCCGTTACCGCCTTTACAACAATGGCGAGCCCGCTGATTCCCCCTACGACCAGGCCAGCCGGGTCCGCAAACCAGCTGACGCCCAGGGATAGCAAAAATGACCCGACTGCGATCATGCCAAAATCCTTTAACGAGCAGCCACCAAAGGGTATTTTTTTATTTAATTCTGTCTTCATCCTACTGTCTCCTTTTCTTAAACTCACTGACCTCGATTATAACATTTTAGCTGTGGCGCGGAAACCCCATCGACCTAAAGTTTTCTTTATATCTACTTTTGTGTAATAAAAAAGAGATAAGATACTTGTCTCATCTCTTAATTCATAAAAATCTTCCAGAAATTACTGAACACTGGTATTTCCTGCGTTTGCCAGCATCACCTGGCGGAGCATGTTCATGGCTTCAGTAAACTCTTCCAGGCTTAAACCCGGCATCTTTTCTGCAACCAGCTCATAGCCGGCTTCAAAAGTCGGCGATACATTTACACTTGCCATTAAATCAGGATCGCCTAAAAAGGCATCCAGAATTTCTTTGAATCGTTCTTCTGTCATTTCAGTTCTCCTATTTTTTCTTTTTGAAGAGCCTTGTAAAAAAGGATTCTTTTTTAGCCGCGTCGCCCTTGATTTTTGACCGGGCGTTATCTGCCTTGTCGGGCATATCCAGTTTCTCGTAGGCATCTGCCAGAGCGCTGTAGAGGTCATTGCTGCCAATGGGGCTGACCTCATGGTTTTTCAGGCGTTTTTCGCCCTCCTCCAAAACGCTCGCGGCCTTTTCAAAATCGTTCTCGTGTCTTATCCCGTTCGTAAAGGTTCTGGCATAATTAACCCACACCGTCAGGTCGCTTTCCGGATTTT
>CAUEUD010000320.1 GCA_959020865.1 Eubacterium limosum
TGACACTGGCTGGCTGCAGCGGCGGGGAAAAGAAGCAGGCTGAGGATCCGTTAGCGGATGGTGTATTAAAAATTGGCACAAACGCGACTTATGTTCCCTTGGAGTACCGTGATGAAAATAATGAAATGATTGGTTTTGACATTGATCTTGGCAACGCGATCGCTGAAGAACTGGGTGTAAAGGCTGAATGGGTTGATACCGCCTGGGATGGGATCTTTAATGGTCTGAATGCCAATCAGTATGAAACCATTATTTCCGGAACCAGTATCACACCAGACCGTCAGAATGGTTTTAGCATGTCGGATCCTTATATGGTCAACGGGATTGTCATTGTTTCAAGAAATGACGAAACACCGGCAAAAACAGCGGAAGACCTGAAGGGCAAAAAAGTTGGTGTACAGATCGAAACCACCGCGGATATCGCGGCTCAGGCCATGATCGATAATGACGGCAACACCATGAACCTGAATAAATTTGACGCCATGCTGGATGCTTTTGCAGCGCTGGAAGGAAAGACCATCGACTATATTTTGACAGATCAGCCGGTTGGACAGTTCTACACAGGACTGAAGCCGGATGTCTACAGTGTAACCTCTGATATTTTGTCCAACGAACCCATCGGAGTGACTATGCGCAAAAACGATACCGAATTTGCCACTAAAATGAACGAGACACTTCAGAAATTAAGAGATAACGGCAAGTTGAGTGAACTGTCCCAAAAATGGTTTAAGAAGGACGTTACCCAGAATATCAGCATGGAATTAAATGTGATTGAATAATTTTCAAAAGGGCCTTCGGGCTCTTTTTTATTTTTGGGACGAATTTCTAAAGAATTCTGAAGAAATCTGAAATTCTAAGCTTTTTCAGGAAAATTCTGGTAGAATAGAGGAAATGATAAGGAGGAGTAAATGATATGAAAGCAAAAAGAATTTTAACCCTTGCCATTGCGGCACTCATGGTTTTCTCATTGACAGCCTGTGTAAAGAAGAACAATACGACTCAGCCAGGCGATACGGCCGGTATGGAAGTAACAGCAGACCCATCTACCCCGGAGGGAACTGTAAAAATCGTATTTGACGCTCTTAAGGACAAAGATGCAAAAACTCTCAATGAAAATATCAAGATAAGCCTTGGCAGCGAATTCGGCGCACTGAGCGGCCTGACTTCTGATGACAATCAGCTGCTCACCGACGCGCAGGACCCTGAATCCCAGGAGCTCCTCACAAATCTGACGGAAGACTTTTCCTATAAGATTCTTGACAGCCAGACAAACGGCGATGAAGCAACTGTAAAGGTGCAGGTTACCAACCGCGACCTCTCCCAGGTCATCAATAAACTGATTGGCGAAGAGCCCTCTGAAGACCGTTTTCTAAACCTGGTAAAGGAAGCCAAGGGAAAAACCACTACCACTGAGCTTGAGCTCCCGGTCGTAAGGGAAAACGGAAAATGGACCGTGAATCTTGATACGAACGCGGTTAACGCTGTTTTCGGCAACATCATGAGCGCAGATATCCTGAACGCCATCAAGGACAGCCTGAAAAATCAGCAGAACTAAAAAAAGCTGGTACCCCATAAACACGACGTTGTTTTGGGGTACCGGCTTTTTTATATCGGTCCGCTTATCGCCGCACGGGCCGGACATACTTACAAAACTGCTCTGGATTAAAATATAAATAAATAATCCGGCCCGGGGAAGTGTCAAAGCGGTAGCCGGTATCCGTAAAATCAAATTCTGCCATTGCCCTTTCAATCTTTTCCTCTACCGTACGGTTTTCCTGCTCATAGTCAAAGGGGCCGTGCTCAAAAACAAGGTACTCGGCCTCAGGGACATCCATCATGAGCATTTGCGGCGGAACCTCGCCCTGATAGTCAATGGGAAGCCGTACACCATAGCATTCCGTGCGGGGAAAACCCCAATCGCAGAGTCTTCCTTCCGGGTCATTGATGTACGCCATAATCTGGCCGCTGCCGCTGTTGGTCTCGCTCCCGCCGACATCATCCAATTTCCCCTTGATACTGTCGAGCAGACCGCAGATTGTTTCGCAGTCCTGTCCTGGAATGAGGCTCTGCTTCTGCCAGAAATCCCAATAGCCGTTGCTCTCATAGTTTTTAATGTGCAGAAATTTATGCGCGGGAATTGTTACAAAATAGATTTTAATATCTTCTGTGGATTTTATCATACCAATCTCTCCAAATCCTAAAAAGTAGCGGTCAAAAGGGTTTATTTTTGTACGTAGAATGACGGGCCTGGGATTTTTACGGTATTCGCTTGGCGTTACACCGTAGGTTTTCTTAAAAGCTCTGGTAAAAGCTTCGTGGGACGAAAAACCATAATCGAAAGCAATATCCAAAAGGCTTTTTTCGCTGTCCCGAACTTCCTTAAGCGCAAAAGCCAGCTTTCTGTGCCTCAGATAATCCCTGAAAGACATACCGGATATTTCTTTAAATTTCCTTGTTGTATAAAACTCAGAATAACCCAGATGTTGGGAAAGAAACCGCAGTGTCAGGGCTTCGTCGTTATAATTTTTAATGCATTTATCAATTTCATCAACAATGGTCTGAATCTGCTTCCGCCATTCATACATGTATCTGTCCACCTCGCTTCAATCGCTCTTTCTCTATTATAAAGAAATTGTGCGTTTGCCGCTTGATTTTACTTGCGGTCATTTTCTGATTCTTTTTTCAGCGCTCCAGAAGCGCTGGAAGCTCCTCAAGGGTATGTATTT
>CAUEUD010000321.1 GCA_959020865.1 Eubacterium limosum
ATAAGACACGTAGAAACCTTCGGCAATGCAGAACACCGTCTCAACGTCCATACCGAATCCGATTATACGGCTTTCGGAGTTAAGATGAAGGAAATGCTGGTGGATGAGCTGGTCGCTCTGAACACAAAAATTCCCTTTGATGAAATTTATGTCAGCCCTATTTCGCGGGCATATAAAATTGGGGAGGCAGTGGCAGAACGTCTGGACAGGTCTTTTACCCCGGACGACCGCCTCAAGGAATTCAACTTTGGTATTTTTGACGGACTGACCGCCGACGAGGCCATCGCGCTGGACAAAAAGATGTGGGATCGCTGGATGGACGACTACAACCACGTTACCCTGCCCGAGGGCGAGAACTATACCGATTATCACAACCGCATGAGCGCTTTTCTGGCCGAGCACGCCGAGGCCCACGCGGATAAAAATGTGCTCATCATCGCCCACGGCGGCACGGTGCACAGTCTGCTGGTTAATCTGCTGGATCTGCCGCTTCAGTCGAAATGGCATTTTAATATCAAGCTGGGCAGCATTGCTGTGGTGGACTGCCCGGAGGGCTTTGGCATGCTGGAGGCACTTTACACACCAGATTATGACCAGATAGTTGATAGTTGATAGTGAATAGTGGATAGTTGTGGTGCAAATCTGCTGGAAGCAGACTTGATGAGATGCGGCCTGTGGCCGCAGTTTTAATCGCATGAGCCAAAGGCGAAAGCGTTTGATAACGATCAACTATCAATTATTAACGATCAACTAAATTTTCAGGAGGTTCATTTGGAAGAAATTACAAAGGACATTATGATTGAATCGCCGGAGACCTTATCTAAGGTTTTCGGTAAATATGACGAAAATATCAAGCTCATCGAGGGGCGTCTGAAGGTAGATGTCCTGGTGCGCGACGGTGCGCTCAAAATCCGCGGCGAGGGCAGGCGGGTAGAGGCGGCGGTAAGGGTCATTGAGGAAATGATCCGCACCATCGGAAGCCAGGGCGGCATAACAAAGGACAATACCGAGTATATCCTTACACTTCAGTCAAAGGGGTTGGAGAAGGAATACAGCGCCTTGAATGATGACATTATCTGCTATACCATGCGGGGCAAGCCTATCCGCAGCAAAACCCTGGGCCAGAAGCGCTATATTGACGCTATCCGCCATAACGACATCGTTTTTGGCATTGGCCCGGCAGGCACAGGCAAAACCTATCTGGCCATGGCCATGGCGATCACGGCTTTTAAAAACGGCGAGGTGGATCGTCTGATCCTGACCCGTCCGGCGGTGGAGGCTGGTGAAAAGCTGGGCTTTCTGCCTGGTGATTTGCAGGATAAGGTAGACCCTTATCTGCGCCCGCTGTACGATGCGCTTTTTGAAATCATGGGCGCCGAGGCCTTTGAAAAGAATATGGAAAAAGGGCTTATCGAGGTGGCGCCGCTGGCCTACATGCGCGGACGTACCCTCGAAAATGCTTACATTATACTGGATGAAGCCCAGAACACCACGCCGGAGCAGATGAAAATGTTCCTGACCCGTTTTGGCCAGGGCTCTAAAATCGTGGTGACTGGGGATATTACCCAGATTGACCTGCCCGGCGGCAAGCGCTCCGGCCTTAAGGAGGTCCGCAGGATTCTACGCGGCATTCCGGACATTGCCTTTATCGAGTTCTCACAGGACGATGTGGTGCGCCACCGTCTGGTTCAGCGTATCATCGAGGCCTATGACCGGAATGATAAGGCGAGAGAAAAAAAGCTGGAGCTTGAACTGGCGGAACAGCCAGATTAAAATCGTCAGGCCTTAAGAAGGAGGAGATAAGAATTGCCATTAGAACTTAATTTGGAAATTGACAACCGGAGCGGGGTCGAGCTTGACACATCGGTCTATGAAAAGGTTGAGGAATATATTATAATCACACTTCAGCAGGAGAATGTTCTGGTGCCCTGTGAGATCAGCTTTTCGCTGGTGATACCTGAGGAAATTCAGGAGCTCAACGCTGAGTACCGAAACATCGATAAGGAAACCGACGTACTGTCCTTTCCCATGCTGGAGTTCCCTGAGGATGAGGATATGCTCACCTATGAGACGGGGATCCCGGTTATGCTGGGGGACATCGTGATCTCAACCAAGCGGGCAGCGGAGCAGGCAGAGGCGTACGGGCACAGCCTGGAGCGGGAGATCTGCTACCTGAGTGTGCACAGTGTGCTGCACCTGCTGGGCTATGACCACATGGAAGAGGACGAAAAAAGAGTGATGCGCGCCCGGGAAAAGGCCATTATGGGCGACGACTGACCATTTTTCAGTTAAGGGGGAGAGGAAAATGCGCCGACGTTTAACAAGCAGTTTTGGGTACGCATTTGAGGGTATTAAATATGTATTAAAGACGCAGCCCAACATGAAGATACACAGTGTGATCGGCCTGTTTGCCATTTTGGCCGGCTTCTTTTTCAAAATATCGGAGGCCGAATGGCTGGCCATTGTCATTGTCATTGGCTTTGTGCTTATTTTAGAGGTGGTCAACACCGCTGTCGAAACACTGGTGGACCTCTACACCGAGGAATACCATCATCTGGCCAAAGTCTCCAAGGATACAGCGGCCGGCGCGGTGCTGCTCATGGCCATTGTGTCTGTGGTGGTGGGGCTGATCATCTTTCTGCCAAAGATCTGGAATATGATCGCGCCCCTCCA
>CAUEUD010000322.1 GCA_959020865.1 Eubacterium limosum
CAAAACTTCCCAGCTCTGTGACCTGCTTTTCCGTATATTTTTTGAGCTGAGCGATCCCGGCTTCGGGCAGGGTAGCAACGCAGCAGGAGGCCGGGCCGCCGGACTGTCTCACGTCAAAGGGCAGGCTGTTCTCCCATTCAAACCCCAGACCATTGTCCTCCGCAATTTTTAAAACCTCATAGGCGATACCCTTTGAACCCACCGGCACCATTTCCAGAAGACCAGGAACTTTTCGGATGGCTGTAAAATCTGCCAGCTGCAATGCCAGGTGCAGTTTTTTTGAAAAATCGTCCCCGTACAGCGGCGTTCCAAAAAGAACAGCTCTATCGCCCGGCTTTGTGATTCGATATTTCACCTGTGCCTCCTGTATAATACCGATTACGGTAATGCCTGCTCCGGTCTGAACTGTGCGCATATTGTCCTCACAGCTTCCGGTCAGGGCGATTTCATAATCCGGCAGCTCTGAAATGGCCTTTCTGACACCGTCAATCATCCGTTTCCCCGTTGGGTATGTTTCCACTGCCAACCCGTCTGAAACCGCAATAGGCGCTGCCCCGAGGGCCAGCAGTTCGCCCAGAGCCACCTTGACGGTTTCATAGGCTGTCAGCTCTGGCGTTACCTTGACCACGTCCATCTCCTTATCGCCGATGGCCCCAATAGAATCACAGGTAATGACAATGGCTTCCTCTGTGTCTCTATAGATCAGAGTACAGTCTCTGATTTTTTCTACACGCATTCTTTCCTCCTGAAATCGAAACGAGGATGTGCGTCTCAGCACATCCTCAGTTTGTTTGTCCTAAATACTCTTCAAAGGTTTCATTCTTACTGTGTATCTCTTTTGCCGCGTCTACGCCCACATAACGGATATGCCAAGGTTCATAGGAATAACCGGTAATATTGGTCTTTCCATCCGGAAAACGGATAATAAAGCCATAATTCTGAGCATTATCGGCAATCCACTGACCTTCAGCTGTATCGGCGAAACTTTCCTGAAGATCCATCCCCATGGCCTCACAGGTCACATCCATACAGAGACCAGTCTGATGCTCGCTCTGACCAGGTTTCGCGCTGATAAGGTTTGCCTGCTCCTCGCCATAGGCGGCAACGTTCTCTGCAAACAGATCCTCCTGCATACTGTAAGAACGGTAGCCGGAGGCGCAGTAAAGGGTCACGCCATCGTTGTCTGCAGCTTCAAAAAGCTTGACCAGCGCATCTGATGCCTGCTGGCGGAGCTGTGTCTCGCGGCTTCCCCTCAGTGGAACGGTCACTAAATCAGAAGGCTCGTAATCTGAGGGCAGCTCATGGGTCTTATTGACCAAAACCTGAACATCTCCCAGATTGGAGGGGTCAACGGTCGGCACTGTCGATGTCGGTGATGCTGAAGGGGTCGGCGTTGCGGCCTGAGCGGTTGCTGTCGGCTCAGGCGCAGCCTGCGGTTCATCTTTTTTTGTAAACAGACCGATGATTTTTCCCATCACTGTAAAAAAGCCAACGATGACAAAAAGCAATAAAAGCAGGGTAACGATCAATGAGATTAAAAATCGTTTTGGATTTTTAATTTTTAGCGACATTCCTTCAGCCTCCTGTGTCAAGATAACTCTATTATAACCGATTACTCTTTAATTATCAAAAGAAAAAAATAAGACCGCTTAAATTAAAGCGGTCTTATCCGGCAAACAAATAAAAAAAGACATGGTTAATAAACCTTGCCTTCAAGCAAATATTTTCAATTTATTTTATTGTCTGCTCTCAGCTTTTCTGAAATTTGATTTTGGCTTCCATCAGCTTTCGGGCAGCCTGTTGCATATCGTCAATCGCCTTGTCTATCTCACCAGACACCTCAGGTCTGACATCCGCCATTTTTTCGGACCATTCGCGATAGCCCTCCACATGCTCACCGTTGTGATTAATCCAATGTACCAGTAATACCTGAAAAACTTCAGCGTCCTTTTCGGATAATTTTTCCATTTCAGTCACCTTCTAAGTATCTGTATTAAAGATTCAGCTCTTTTTTAATCAACGCAACAGCTTCACGGATCTGCAATAACAGTGGTTTTTCCTCAAGGGAAACAATATAGTTATTTTCCGGCAAAATCGGAATATAAATTTTAATGGCTTCACTGGCGTTTATTGCCTCCACCATCCGCATTGTCACCTCACCCATCATTTCATTGGGCATTGTCATGGCAATGGAGCCGATAATCACATCTGCTTTTCCCGCATTTACCACAATGGCATTTTCACCGGTAGCCCCTTTGTTGGCACCTTTTTTGAGCATCGCCGCTGTCGCCAGGGCATTTGTTCCCAAACCGTACACTTCAATATAAGGTGGGATTTCTTCTTTCAGGATACCAACAATCCGGGACCCGATACCGCCGCCCATTCCATCCAACACAACAATATTCATCTTATACCGCTGCGTCCTCGATCAGAATCTTGTGGTTTAATAATTTTACTTCTTTTAAACGTCCGTTGACAATTTTAGTGCCTCCTAAAAGGTCTGAAAGTGTCAGGCTGCCGTCATTGTTAGGCACAATGTCGATGACATAGTCCATAATTTTTTCTTCTTCGCCTTTTTTATTTACTAAATATGCTGAAGATTCGCACATAACAAACATCTCCTGTTACTATATATTTGTCCCTTGATTTATGGCAGCCAGCCATGGGCATGGG
>CAUEUD010000323.1 GCA_959020865.1 Eubacterium limosum
CTTTTTTCGCTAATAAACGACCAATAAAAGAAGGGAAAAATTAAGATGCAAGAACTTAAAGTTGGTATGGAGCTTAAAAAAGATTATATGGTAACCCGTACTGAAACGGCTCAGACAATGGGAAGCGGAGGACTTGAGGTCCTGGCAACTCCTATTTTAGTGGCATGGGCCGAGAATGCGGCCTATGAGATGGCCGAACTGTGCCTGCCCGACGAGCAGACAACCGTTGGGGTTAATATTAATTTAAATCACATTGCCGCCACACCGGTAGGAATGAAGGTGCGCATAAAGGTAGTGCTTACCAATATTGAAAGCAGACGTTTGGACTTTACAGTAGAAGCCTGGGATACCGTTCAAAAATTGGTGAAGGAACACACCAGCGCTTTGTTGTTCAGAAGATGAAGTTTATGGGGAAGGTTCTCCAGAAAAAAAATCCTAAGTAGACAGAGGTAGAATAGCGCATGATTTTAGTCATTGATGTAGGAAACACAAATACAGAAATCGGGGTCTTTAAAGACGACGAAATCCTCTGCTCCTGGCGATTCGTTTCAAAAACGCCCAGGACCTCTGATGAATATGCAGTGATGTTTCAGGGGTTTTTTGAAAATGATCATCTGGATTATCATGAAGTTGAGAGTGTGATAGCAGCTTCTGTAGTCCCGAATATTATGTATTCTTTGAATAATGGAGTAAAAAAATTATTTGGTGTTGAGCCTTTGGTAGTGGGCCCTGGAATAAGAACAGGGATGCCGATCCAGACCAGTGATCCGGCAGAAGTAGGTGCAGACAGGATTATCGATGCTGTAGCAGCATATAATCTTTATGGTGGACCGGTCATTGTTCTGGATTTTGGAACAGCGACCACATATGATTATGTGGATAAAAATGGTGCGTTTGTGGCCAAGGTCACTTCACCTGGAATACAGATTTCAGCGGAGGCACTTTTCAGGAATGCCGCCCAGCTTCCCAATATCGCGATTGAAAAACCTGTTTCGATATTGGGAAAAGACACTGTAACCAGTATGCAGGCTGGTTTGGTTTATGGTTATATTGGCCAGGTCGAGTATATTGTCTCAAGAATGATCGAAGAAATAGGAATAAAAGGTGTTAAGGTGGTTGCAACAGGGGGCTATGGAAGAATGTTCCATGAAGAGACAAGGGCCATCGATATTTTCGATCCCCAGCTTTCACTAAAAGGCCTTAAGATCATTCATGATAAAAACATAAAGACATCCAGAGGAAGATAGATGTTTAAAATAGGAAATGTAGAGATAAAAAATCGTATATTTCTAGCGCCGATGGCAGGTTATACTAACCTGCCATTTCGTTTGATGGCTAAGAAATATGGGGCAGGGGCTGTTTTCAGCGAAATGATCAGCGGTAAAGGGCTTTATTACAAAGATAAGAAGACCGCTGAATTAATGCTTACCTGTGACGAGGAAGCGCCGGCGGGAATCCAGCTTTTTGGGTCAGAGCCTGAGATACTAAGCGAAGTTGTAGAAAAATATATTAATGCCACTGCGTTTGCGTTTCTAGATTTTAACGCGGGGTGTCCGGCGCCTAAAATTGTTAAAAATGGCGAAGGATCGGCGTTAATGCGAAATCCAGAACGTTTGGGAGCGGTTGTCCGGGCGATAAAAAAAGTAAGTGAAAAACCTGTTATTATCAAAACGCGTATCGGCTGGGATGCCCAGAGTGTGAATGTAAGAGAAGTGGCTGAAATTATTGAGGAAGCAGGAGCCGATGCTCATACCATCCATGGTAGAACACGCGAAGCTTTTTATTCAGGAAAAGCTGACTGGAAAATTATCGAGGAAGTCAAAAAAAACAGCAGAATCCCAATCATTTTGAATGGCGATATAGACAGTGGCGAAAAGGCTGTCCAGGCCTTTGAAACCACAGGCTGTGATGCTGTGATGATCGGCCGGGCCTCAGTCGGTAATCCCTTTATTTTTCGTGAGATCAATCATCGGCTCTCTACAGGTGAAACACTGCCGATGCCCTCTCCGGAAGAACGGATTCAAACTGCCATTGCGCATGTTGAACTGGTTGGTTTGATGAAGCGGCCAGAAGCAGCCATCAAGGAGATGCGAAAGCATTTGGCCGCTTACACAAAGGGCCTGAAAAACGCGACTAATTTGAGAAATGAAATTTTCAAGGTATGTTCAAAAGAAGATGTCCTGACACTTTTAAACCAATATATGGAAGAAAATTATGGTTGATGAGCTTTTAAAAAAAGAAAATGTGAGGATTATTCCTTTCCGTGAAAAGAAGATGTATATTGTAGATAACCATCAATATGCTTTGCTGGTATGGGCCAGAGAAGCTCTAAAACGTGGAATTCCAGGAATATTAGTCAGTATTGATTACCATCCTGACACCAATCCACCTTTTTGGCTGCACGCTTACCAAAAGGCAATGGCTATTGACCCGGAAAGGGAAGAAAAGCTGTTTTCTTTATTTCAGAAAAAAATATTGGGTACAGTGAATCCTTTGGATTTAGAGACTCTGGCTGAAAAGATGCCTTTAATGCGAAATGATGAGCATATTAATACGGCTATGGAACTGGGGTATCTTATCGACTATCATATGATTAATTGCATGGAAAAGCATTGTTACGCTACAGGAAAGCATTACCTGGTGCCAGAAGAAAACTTTGGGACAT
>CAUEUD010000324.1 GCA_959020865.1 Eubacterium limosum
AAAAAACTGAAAACTGAAATTTTGTTCTCTATTTTCCATTCAGGTTCTCATAGATCCTGCAGAAAACCGCCATAAACGCTTCGCGCTCCGTCTCCGGGATACCCTCAAAAGCCGCGCTCTCCAGGGCCGCGAAAGCCTCCTCGATCCGGGCAGCGTTTGCCCTGCCCTTCTCTGTCAGATAAACGAACAGGGACCGGCGGTTGCCGTTCTCTGTTCGTCTTTCAATGAGCCCTGCCGCCTCCATCCTCGGCAGCAGGCTGGTGACGGTCGCCGGCTCAATCTGGCATCCGGCGGCGATGTCCTTCTGGACACTGCCGTCGTTGCGGTTCAGGTACTCCAGCACCTTGGGCTGCCCGGAGGACAGGCCCGTTCCCTGCAGTGCTGCGTAGAGCCGCTTGTTAAAAAGGCTCTGGCTGACAAACAGCAGGTTGTGAAAGCTCTGATTCATTTTCTTTTCCTTTCCAGGCACGCCCGAAGGCGTCCTCAATCACCGCAGCAGCTCCCTCAATCCCAAAGACCGAGGTGTCCACCGACAGGCTGTAATTACCGGCGGCGCCCCAGGCCTGGCCGGTAAAATGCTTATAATGGCTGGACCGCTCACGGTCCTTTTCTGCGATCCGCTGTCTGGCGGCAGCCTCGCCCAGGTTTTCCTTTTCCATAATCCGGCGTATACGATCCTCCAGATCTGCGCTGAGGTAGACATGGAAACAGTCCGGCCGGTCCCGGAGCACATAATCTGCGCAGCGCCCCATGATCACGCACGGGCCCTGGCAGGAAAGCTCACGAATGACCCGGCTCTGGGTCTCAAAGAGGGCGTCCAGCGGCGGCACCTCACCGGGGGCCATGGCGTAATTGGAGGCCACCAGGTCGTAGAGCAGGCTGTTGGTATAGCGCTGCTCCTCCCGCTCCACATACTGGTAGGTATAGCCGCCCTCGGCGGCAGTGCGGCTGCTGATCTCACGGTCATAAAAAGCCATCTTCAAATCGCCGGCCAGACGCCTGCCCACCTCATTTCCGCCACAGCCATACTGCCGGCTGATGGTGATCACCGGGCAGCGGCAGGGCTTATCTGCCACGGCAGCCTTCTCCCGCACGCCAAAAAGCCTGTCCCTCAGAAAACCGAGACGCCGGCTGTAAAATTTGACAATGGTTCCCACGATCAGGGCCGAAATAAGCGTCCCCTCCCGGATCCCTTGCAAGCCGTGAAAAAAGACCAGCGACAGGATACAGGCTGTGGACATCAGCGTAACGTCAAAGCCTACCTTGACCGACCCAAACTGCTTTTTAAAGGTCACTGCGATGGCGTTGACAATCCCCTCGCCCGGCACCAGAATCACATCCGCAAAGACCTCCAGCGTAATGCCAAAGGCCAGAATCGCGCAGCCAATCAGCAGAAAGACAAGCTTCATAATATAGTTCACCGGGTTTAAAGTACCGAGCAGCAGCATGCTGAAATCAATGAAATAGCTGAACACCACATTAACCACAATCTGCAAAAACTGGATTTTCTCAAACCTTCTGCGCAGCAAGATGATCTCCAGAATAATAAAGATCATGTTGAGCACGAATGAAAACTCACCTAGAGTCGGCTCAAAACGCAGGCTCAGCACATAGGGAACGCTGGAAATCGGCGAGGTCCCCAGACTGGCCTTTGTAATAAAGCTGATGCCAAAGGAGTTGATGAGAACCCCGATGGTAAAGACAATATAGCGTTTAATTTTTTCTCCTGCAGTCATCCTCCACACTCCTTTTAAATAATTAGAACTCTAATTATTATACTTCTAATCATTTAAAAGTCAAGACGATCCAGACGTGTTTTTATTTTTAAACACAGCCTTGTTCTGCTATAATGGTAACAGACCAAAAGGAGAACACCATGAATTTTCAAACACCCGAAACCTTCGATTCCTTCAGATGCCTGGCCGGGGACTGCCCGGATACCTGCTGCGCGGGCTGGGAGGTCGTGATCGACCCCGAATCCGAGCAGCTCTACCAAAGGGCAGACGGCCCCATGGGCCAGCGCCTCCGCGACGCCATGACCCTGGACGCGGACGGCGACTGCATTTTCATCAATCAGGATGGCCGCTGTCCCTTCCTCAATCCTGAAAATCTCTGCGACATTCACACCGCCCTGGGCGAGGATGCCCTGAGTGAGACCTGCCGCCTCTACCCGCGCTTTTATGCGGACTACGGAAGCCTCCGAGAGGCAGGCCTTTCCCTGTCCTGCCCAGAGGCCGCCAGACTCATTCTGTCCGACCCGGTGCCCATGCGCTTTGTGATGGCCCAGAACGACGAGCCTTCCGGTTACGATCCGGATCTCGACCCGCTGTTCTGCGCGCGCATGCTCAGAGCCCGGCACCTTGGCCGCACACTGCTGCAGAACCGCCGTTTCACAATCTTTGAGCGCCTTGCCCTGCTGCTCCAGTTCGCTACCCGGCTCACTGCCCTCCTGTTTTTCTCAGACGAAGCTGCCGAAAACAGTCTGTACACAGCATTTTCAGATGACCGGCAGCTCACCCGGACTCTGAGCGATCTCCGATCCAGCGTTCCGCCCGCAGAAGCTGAGGCGAGCGGCACCCTCGACGCTCTCTTTAACATCCTTATCCAGTGTGAGCACCGCCAGAGCACTTTCACCA
>CAUEUD010000325.1 GCA_959020865.1 Eubacterium limosum
GATTGTATAAATTTTTTATTGACGACAGCCCAGCATAATGTTTTTCAGTACCTAAGCCAAAAGCTGGCGCCTTATGACATTACACCGTCACAGTATGGGGTGCTGAACTGCTTATGGGGCAGGGAGCATAATACGCCCAAGCAGATCGCGGACACCTTATGTCTTGAAACTTCTACGATTTCAGGGGTTCTGGACAGGATGCAGAAAAAAGGATTGATTGACCGTATTGTCAATGTGGAGGACCGCAGAGAAGTCCAGGTGATTGCGACAGAAAAGGGGAATCTTCTGGAAGAACCTGTTTTGCAAATCATTGAAGAGGTCAATATTGAGGCACTAAAGGATTTAGACAGCGCACAGCAGGAGCAGCTTAAAGCCTATTTGCGGATTATTGCGAATGGAGATTTTAAATAAAGGTCGATTGTGGGTGAAAGCGCACAGGGCGATGTGCCTGTGTGCTTTTTTGCTGTACATTAAAGTGGTTTTCGTATATAATAAAAAATTGGTGCGTTAAAAGGCAATAAAACAGCCTTTGAAAATTGAGGCACATAAATTTAAAAGTGAGGAGCGTTTTTGATTTAGTGGAGAATCGAAAGAGAAGTCAGTTTTCAGGAAAGCTTGGTTTTGTACTGGCCGCTGCGGGTTCAGCAGTTGGGCTTGGCAATATATGGCGCTTTCCGTATTACGCCGCAAAATATGGCGGCGGAGCATTTATTTTAGTTTATATTATTTTAGCGTTGACCTTTGGTTATACTTTGATGACAACAGAGATTGCGATTGGGCGAAAAACCCGGCTGAGCCCCATTGGCGCCTATAAAAAATTAAACTCAAAGTCGGCCTTTATTGGTGTTTTTGCAGTCGTGGTTGCAGCGATTATTACGCCGTATTACAGCGTGATTGGTGGATGGGTTATTAAGTATTTGGCTGTTTTTGCAACTGGCGGGATGACAGAGGCCGCAACCGATACTTTCTTTTCAAATTATATCAGTACCAGTGCAGAGCCTATTATCTGGATGGGGCTTTTTATTTTAATCGGAGCTGTTATCCTGTTTGGTGGTGTTAAGGGAGGAATTGAGAGAGCCAGCAAGATATTGATGCCTGTTCTGGTCCTTCTGACGATTTTTCTGGCCGGTTATTCATTTACGCTGCCAGGGGCTCTTGATGGCTTTAAATACCTTTTAATTCCTGATTTTTCGAGATTTTCAATTATGGGGGTGGTAGCCGCCATGGGACAGATGTTTTACTCGATGTCTCTCGGGATGGCCATTATGGTTACCTATGGATCATATATGAAAAAGGATGAAAACATTGAGAAGTGCGTCGGTCAGATTGAGATTTTTGATACGGGTATTGCAATATTGGCGGCAATGATGATCGTCCCAGCTGTTTTTGCATTTTCGGGTGGAGATCCAAGTGCGCTGAACGCAGGTCCTGGCCTTATGTTTATCACTTTACCTAAAGTGTTTGCTTCCATGCCAATGGGCGGCGCCATCGGTGCGATTTTCTTTGCCTTAGTGCTTTTTGCCGCGCTCACCTCAGTTATTTCGTTAATGGAGGCAATTATCAGCGCTGTATGTGACCAGTTTAAACTGCCGAGAAAGAATGCTGTTTTTATGGTGGCGCTGCTTTGTTTTGTTGTCGGTATGGCGCCAAGTCTTGGTTTTGGCCTGTGGGACAGTGTTCAGATCTTTGGCCTGCAGATCCTTGACTTTATGGACTTTGCATCCAACTATATTCTGATGCCTTTAGGCTCTTGCCTGACATGTATTTTGGTTGGATGGATTATCAAACCAGATTTTGTCTTGAGTGAGCTTAAATCTTCAGGCGAGTTTAAAAGAGAGAAGCTTTATATTTTTATGCTCTAATACATTGCGCCGGTTTTTACTATCGCCATTATGATAGCCTATATACTGGATACCTTTAAAATAATAAAGCTTTAAAAAGATGGAGAAAAGATGCTGTGGCTAATTTTTCCGGTGCTGTTTTTCGCTGCGGTGATAAGCTTTAATCAGTTTGTTAAAAATAGAAAGAAATATAAAGCGGGCGAAATGGGCGAAACAGAAATTTACCGGCTGCTCAATCAAGTAGCGCCCAGAAGCAGCGTGATTCTACGAAATCTCTATCTGCCTACAGCTAGGGGAACCACAGAGATTGATCTTCTTCTGCTTAGTCGAAAGGGAATATTTGTCTTTGAAATTAAAAATTACCGCGGCAATATCTATGGAGACGAACGTTATAATGAGTGGCTTAAGGTTTTGCCTAATGGGAAAAAGGTTCCTTTCTATAATCCTGTTTGGCAAAACGAAGGGCATATCCGGGCATTATTGCGTTTGTTTCCAGAAATTAATCCACGGGTTGTTTATTCACGTATTGTGTTCTGTGGCAGCAGTGAAATAAAAAGAGTGAAGATCAAAAACCGCCGGATTCAGGTCTTGAAGGATACAGCGTTAAAAAGAAAACTGAGATGGAAACTCCGCTTCAGTTTTAACAAGTTTTCAGGAAAAGAGCTGGCATTCTTTGAAAGGCGGCTCCAGGAATTTACAAATATGAACGGCCGGACAAGGCGAAAACATAAAAAACAGGCTAAGAGCTTAAAATGACAGTACCCAGCCT
>CAUEUD010000326.1 GCA_959020865.1 Eubacterium limosum
AAAGTCCTTAGCTGGCTGCTAAGTTCCTTGCCGCAAATTTATTGTAACAGGAGTATTGAAAACTAAAATGAAATCGATAACAGAATTAAAATACGAATCCCTGCCTATGGGCTTCGACAACGGGCAGGTCAGGCTGACGGATGAGAACATCGGCAGGATTTTACGGTTTTCGGGTGTGCCGCTGGGGCTTTTGCGGTGCTGTGAGGCAAAGGGCAGCGGCACGGTGGTGCTGTATGGGGATGGCCAGGCCTTTATCATCCCGGTGGAGACCGGCTATTTTCTGGACTGTATCGGGGAGTATCTGGATATGAACATGGCAAGACGGCGGAAGACCACCACGGGGATGGTGGGCAAGAAAAGCAACAACGTCATTTTTCTGGGAGCGGGGCTTGAGTATGTCCCTGTCAGGGTGGATGTGCCCTGGGTGAGCGCAAAACGGTTCAGCTATCTCAACTGGCACGCGGTATACAGGGGACATGACCGCAGGGCCAGAGCGCTGGTCACCGCCCCGGGCCTTGTAATCCCTTACCGGCAGCGGCCTGACAGGGTGCAGGAAAAGCTGGACGAGGGCTGGCGCGTCCGGGAAATGTTTATCGAGCGGCACTGGCCGGTTTACGGAGAATGGCTGCACTGTAAAAACTGCGGGATTCAAAGCGTATGCCTTGAGTGGCATCATCAAGCAGCGTCTCCCAACGAAGCTTTTTCGGTTTTACCGGAAGCGCATGAAATAAAAAATTGTTCCCCGGAAATGCAGAGGTTTACAAGGGTTTAAAAAAACGATAATTTTTAAACTTTAAAGAGAAAAATATTGCCATAAAAAGGCATAAAACGCGGCGTTTTATGTTTTTTTACTGCTTATCATCCCCTGGAGGCGAGATGCCCTTTCTCAAAAAAACGCTATAATGAAACCTAACGTCAGCGCTGGCGAAAGTAACCGAAAGGAAATGGTATGAACGAAAATTTAAAGAGAGATGGGTTTTATGAAACGATGGACTATGATTTAAAGCAAATGTCCGAGGAATGCCAGGAATGCGCTTACCGGGCAGATGAAACACACTGTGGGCTGTACTGCCGCTTTTTAGACGCGCAGGGGCAGTGCCGGTGTTTTCACAGGGAGGGAGAGCCCTTTGAGAGCCGCCCGATCGAGTGGGAGATGGCCGATATTGAAAAGCGCCTGCTCAGGGCAGAGACGCCAGATTTCAAGGAGGTGCGAATGATCTGGCTGAACAATATTTGTCTCAGTGTGGATCCGCTGCTCTACAATGTACACGACATGGGGAATGTTTTTGGCTTTGAGTTCCATGAAACAGAGATGTTTCTGCTTAAGCACTCCAAAAAGCAGGATTTGCTCCAGATGCAGGTGCCCCAGCGGGATAATGGGCCCAGGGACTTTTACATGACGGCTGACGGCGTGCGGCGGATGGCCCTTGCGGGCTTTGAAAAGGCCGAAGTCGAGGACCGGATGCGTTTCTTTAGCATTGATTGGAAGTGGATCAATTGGATCTTTTTTAAATGGATGCCGTGGATGGCAGAGCGTTTTTTCGGCGGCCTTTCATTATTGAATGTATAATAACCGGAGGTAGAATAAGATGAACAAACCCGTTTTGGCAACCTTGGAACAGTGCTTTGGAAGTGATTATCATAAACTGCGAGTATACACCGATCTTTACGAGGAGGGCAGTCAGAGCTATTTTGTCCTGAAAGAAATCGGCAGTTATATGGGCTGTAAAAACTATCACAGGCTTTTGAAAAAACTGCCGGCGTCAGCGGTGCAGAAACGATTGATTAAGAACAGTGGCGGGCGGATGCACAAAATGCTGCTGGTCAGCGAGGAAGGCGTTTTGTCTCTGTTAAAACACCGCAGCCATAAGACGGCCACAGGGTTTAAGCGGTACCTTGAAACCTGTGTGATACCCGTGATCCGGCGTGAGATTGACACAGCCCGGATCATGTTGCCTGAAAGCAAAAAAACACACGAGGATCAGGAGGAAAAAGAGAATATGGAGGAGGCCATCCAGATGCTCTCAAGCGCTCTGGCCTTCCAGGTCATCAAAAATCAGGAGCTAGAAACGCGGCTCGAAATCGTGGAAGAGCGCCTTTTGCAAACAGCAGCTGCCTGAGGGGCCTCATGAACTTTTTTTCGGAGCTGGAGGCTTTCATCGAATGGCAATCCGATCTGCCTGCAGACCGTAAGCTTTCGGAGGGAGCCGTGGCGCTTTGGATTTACCTGCTTTACCGGTGCAACTGCTGCGCGCTGCCGTCCATTGATGGACGGTGGCTGTGGCGGGTGGAGTTCTTTGTGCGGCCAGAGAGCATCGATCACTTCTTTGGGCGGAGCGAACGCAATATCCGCCGCTACCGCAAGGAGCTGGTAGACGCCGGGCGGCTGAAATATCAAAAGGCGGTTAAAAACCGGCGCAAGGGACTTTATACCCTGGTTCCTTTTGCGGATAACGTGGCGCCCACAAACCTGAAGAATCTGGCGGATGAGACGGTGTCAGTTTTCGGCCTTGTGGATAAGTACGCCGGATAGGGTAAAGCGGCCAGATATGACCGCAATGTGGACAAAAAGAGCCATATTGCGGCAACATCGCGGACACAGG
>CAUEUD010000327.1 GCA_959020865.1 Eubacterium limosum
CATTTACAAATGTGCATTATATAATGGGGCTAAAGAAAAGAACAAAAGACAAAAACAGAAATATTTTGACCTAAAAAATAAAATGAGGGGTAAAGAAAAATGCAAAAAAATTTATTGTTTTTAGTTGTATTTGCATTGATGGCACTTCAGATGATCCTCAGCATGTTTCAGATTAAGCGCTACCAGCGGGAACTTGGCAAGTTGAGAGGGACTGGTACCATTGGTATTGGACATACGAAAGGAGGGCTGAGGGCAGGACAAATTTTGATTGTGTCTTATAGCAGGCGTAAAAACCAGGTGGTGGCTTACCGTCAGATGAAAGGGCTTACCATTTTTGCAGGGTTTAAGACAAAAGAAACCATGCTTGGAAAAAGTCTGTCAGATTTGAAAGATATTGGCTTGGAAGAAGATGCCCGGGAGTTCCGGCGTAGAAGACGAAGGCATCCTTATGACCCTGAAGAGATGACTAAAAAAAAGGGTGCGCTCATTCAGGCGGTGGAGGCCATTGAGAAAAGGCTTGCCGTGGAAGATACGCAAACAGAGAATAAAGAACGGATGCTTGAATGCACCGGACAATTTGCGGCTGGAAAATCGATGTGAATAATGAGCTGCATATGGACTAAGGAAAAACCACTTGCATAGCAGCGATTATCAAAAAAGAACAAGGAGGTAATTATGGAATTCTTATCAAATTTAGCTACTGCATTCATTGGGCTGTTTCAAATCGGGGGCGAGCAGTTTGTCGGCTACATCACTGGCATCATCCCAACCCTGGTCTGCCTGATCACGGCAGTCAACGCTCTGATCGCGATCATCGGCCAGGACAAGGTCGATAAGCTGGGGGTTATCTGCAGCAAAAACTTTTTGCTGAGATACACGGTGCTGCCGATCCTGTCAATGTTCTTTCTGTGCAACCCGATGGCCTACACCATGGGACGTTTCCTGGATGAAAAGTACAAACCCGCGTTTTACGACGCCACCGTGTCCTTCTGTCATCCGATCACAGGCCTGTTTCCACACGCGAACGCCAGCGAATACTTTGTGTACGGAGGTATCGCGGCAGGCATCACCACGCTGGGCTTAGACCTGGGGGCGCTGGCGATCCGCTATTTTATCGTCGGGGTGATCGTCATTTTGATCCGCGGAATCATCTGCGAGAGACTGACCGTTATGTTTATGAACAGGGGGGCAAAGGCAAATGTATAGAGCAGTAAAAGTATCAAAAGGTTCTTCGGGCTGGGGTGGCCCGTTGATCATTCAGCCGACTGAAAAACGTGACAAGATCGTATCGGTTACTGGCGGCGGCATCGACCCGCTGACCAAACGAATCGCAGAGTTAACCGGTGCTACCGCGGTGGATGGCTTCTCCTCCGGCGTGCCGGATGATGAGTTTGCCTGCGTGGTCATCGACTGCGGCGGGACAGCCCGTTGCGGTGTTTATCCCAAAAAGCAGATACCGACCATTAATATCACCTCAGTGGGACAGAGCGGACCGCTGGCCAAGTTTATCACTGAAGATATCTATGTATCCGGTGTGAAGCCTGAGACCATTGAGCTGGCTGACGGCTCAGAGGCAGCCATCGATACCGAGGGCGCTGTGGCAGAGGATAAACGCGAACAGGCTGAGAGCAAGGAAGATAAAGGCGAAAAGAAAGAGAGCTTTATCGTCCGCCTGGGCAAGGGTGTCGGCGGCGTGGTCGGCAAATTCTTTCAGGCAGGCCGCGACACCATCGATATGGTTATCCGAAACATCCTTCCCTTTATGGCCTTCGTCGCCATGATCATTGGGATCATCCAGGGGACCGGCCTTGGCGACTGGATCGCCAACACCATCTCGCCGCTGGCAAACAGTCTACCAGGGCTGCTGGTCATCTGTATTATCTGTGCCATCCCAATCATTTCTCCGATCATTGGACCGGGCGCGGTTATCGCCCAGGTTGTTGGTGTGCTCGTTGGCCAGCAGATTGGTGTGGGTGCCATCAATCCTTCACTGGCGTTGCCGGCACTCTTTGCCATTGATGCCCAGGCAGGCTGTGACTTCGTACCCGTCGGGCTCTCTCTTGGAGAAGCGGAACCGGAAACCATCGACGCTGGCGTGCCTGCCGTATTGTTTGAACGTCTGGTGACTGGCCCTGTGGCTGTTCTGATCGCTTATGCTTTCAGCATTGGTTTATATTAAAAGGCAGGGACGAAATGGACTATAAAAGCACTGTAACAACCATTGGGCCGCTGGTAGAGGAAATGGCGGCAGAAGGAAATTTTATAATCGTATTTAATGAAAATGCACCGGAATCTCTGGCAGAGATGTCTGTTCTTCATACTATCTGTGATATGGATCAGGAAATAAAGCCAGGAGATGTGGTCATTTTTGGAAATAACCAATATATTGTTACCGCAGTAGGTGAGGAAGCAAACCACACTTTAAAAGCGATGGGGCACTGCTCCTTTAAATTTACAGGCCAAGAGGCTGTGGAACTTCCGGGACAGATTGAACTGTCTGGTGGTGATCTG